>JBEDUQ010000128.1:0-12675 GCA_040414855.1 Actinomycetota bacterium | reverse complement strand
TCGGACGGGTTGTTGGGCGTCATGCTCCAAAGTATGAGGCGAAGGGCGGACAGCCACGCTGGCGCGCGAATCATGACGCAGGGCAGGAGGCCACGCCGCGTATCAGGCAGCAGGTGTCATGCAACTGACAGGGTATCGGCGGAACCGCCGTGCGATAATCACGCGGGTCCGAGGAGACGTGCGATGGGATGGTTCTGGATCGCCGTACCGGTCGTTGTGCTGCTGCTAGCGCTGGTGCTGGCGGCGCTGTCGGATCGACGCGCGCGGCGTCGGGGGCATCGGCTCCGGGGTGCCGCAAGCATGCACCAGGTCTTGGACGAGAGCGTCGACCGCTATCTGGAGTCTGACGACCAGCAGATGAACCAGCAGCGCACTGTCTGGAGCCTCGCGCGCTGGTTTGGCGGAGGCTTCTGAGCAAGCCGCCGACGGGCGGACCCGGACTTGGAGCCGAGGCCGCGATCCAAATCCAATATCCTCCAGCGTCAACCCAATACAGAAGGCCCCAGACAACGATGTCCAGCCTCATTATGTACGTCGACAGCGCGGCCGGGTCGATGCTCCTCCAGATGTTCGTCTTGGCCGTCGTGGTTGCTGTTCTCCTCTGGTTGCTCGGTCGAGTCATCCGGCGACGGTAACCGCGTCCTCACCGACGCGAGGATTCACCGATCGCGAGCTCCAAGCAGCAGCCCTGCGGCCGCGAGGGTCATGACCTCGACCGTTTCGTGGTGCTCGCGTCTGGTAAACCTCCGCTCAACGGCTGAGTAGTCGCTCATCTCAGGGAGTACGCGATGGACGAGTCGACCAGGATCGACCTCGGCGGGCGGCGGGCGCTGGTGACGGGGGCGGCCAGCGGCATCGGGCGCGCCTGCGCGAGACGGCTCGCGGCGGCGGGCGCGGAGGTGACGGTGCTGGACCGCGACGCGGACGGCGCCAAGCAGGTGGCGGAGGAGCTGAACGGGCGCGCGCTGGCGGTCGACCTTGCCGGCCCCGAGGTGGACAACCTCGAGATCGACACCGACATCCTGGTGAACAACGCCGGCCTCCAGCACGTCTCGCCGGTCCACGAGTTCCCGCCCGAGCGCTTCAGCCTGATCCTGCGGGTGATGCTGGAGGCCCCGTTCCGGCTGGCGCGGGCAGCCCTGCCCGGCATGTACGAGCGCGGCTGGGGCCGGATCGTCAACATCTCCTCGGTCCACGGGCTGCGCGCCTCGCCCTACAAGAGCGCCTACGTGGCCGCCAAGCACGGTCTGGAGGGCCTCTCCAAGGTGCTCGCGCTGGAGGGCGCTCCCCACGGGGTGACCAGCAACTGCATCTGCCCCGCCTACGTCCGAACGCCCCTGGTGACCAGGCAGATCGCCGATCAGGCCAAGGTCCACGGCATCTCCGAGGACGAGGTGGTCACCCAGATCATGCTCACCGAGCCGGCCATCAAGCGGCTGATCGAGCCGGAGGAGGTCGCCGAGCTGGCCGCCTACCTCTGCTCCGACGTCGCCTCGTTCGTCAACGGCGCCTCCATGACCATGGACGGCGGCTGGAGCGCCAGGTAGCGGGGCGGGCGGTTTGCCCGCGGGCTTCGCCTGGTAGCGCTTCGGTCTGGGTTCGCGACGAACCTGGCGGCCGGACCCGATCGAACGGGAGGGACTTTCGTGGTGGACAAGCTGGGGCTGGACCCCCATGAGCTGGACGACGAGACGCTGGAGCGCGAGTTGCGCCACCTGCACTCGACCCGCGAGGACACCTTCTTCAACGGCTCGCACCAGGCGCTCACCAACCACACGCAGCGCATGCTCGAGCTGGAGCGGGAGTACACCCACCGCTTCCCCAAGGAGACCGAGCCCGACGAACTGCGCACCCGCCACGGCTCGCGCGCCCGCGCCGGCCAGCCACCCGGGCGCTGACGGTTCCGTCGGCGCCGCCGTCCCGACCGAGGTCAGATGGCGGCGATCGTCTCCGGGGCCCGCTCGGCGCGGCTGAGCGCCCGCAGGACAGCGGTCGGCCCGTGCCGGCGGACGGCCAGGCGGGAGAGCAGGTCGATCACCTGGTCGACGGCGCCCCGCGGCAGCGCGGGGGTGTCGACCCCGACGCTGACGGCGAGGTCGTCCGAGTGGACCGCCAGCTCCATCATCCGGGTGATCAGCAGGTCGTCGAGCATCAGCGACCAGGGTCCCCACAAGGGGATGCGCACCGCCCGGACGCCGGCCGACTCGAGCATCCCGGTCAGCGCCCCGATGCTGGCGTCGACCCGCGCGGCCAACGCGTCGGGCCCATCGGCCGCCGCCTCCTCGCCGCTCTGGCGGATGGCGACGTTGAACTCGTCGTCGAGCGGCGCGCCGACCCACTGCACCCGCGCGTAGTGATCGAGCAGCGCGATGGTCGGCTCCTGGGGAGGCGGCCCGCTGAGCGCCTGCTCGACCGACAGGACCTGGTTGGCCAGGTGCGCCGCCAGCCCGCCGACGCTGAGCTCGGCCAGCGCGCTCGGGGTGGTCCACGCGGCGGTGACCGCCGGGTCGTGCAGGAGGGCCGCGGCCGAGCGGGCCGTGGCCAGGAAGTCCTCTCGGGTGGTCTTGGTCATTCCTCGATCGCCCCATTCACGGCTCGAAGGTGATCGCGGAAGCTCAGGGTAGGCGTCCGGCGGCGCGCCGCAAGGTAGTCGGCGAAGCGCAGCTGATCGCGCAGCGAGACTCCGGCGCGGATCCGGTCGGCCTGGCCCCGCTCGGTGTCGCGGATCGCCTCGGCGTACGCGAGCACCTCGCCCGCCGCCGGCGCCGGGACGAACAGGACGCCGTCCTCGTCGCCGAAGACCAGGTCTCCGCGACCGACCATCCAGCCCCCGACCGTGGCCGACTCCAGCGCGTCCGGAGCGCGGTCGTCGAGGCGCAGCGGCCCGGTCGGGGTCGCGCCGAGGCTGAAGACCGGCAGCCCGACCGCGCGCAGGTCGGCGGTGTCGCGGTGCAGGCCCCAGATCACCAGCCCGCCGAGGCCGGCGGCGCTGGCCTCGAGCACGACCAGGTCGCCGACGCAGCTCTCGTCGAGGCGCCCACCGTTGTCGACGACCAGCACGTCGCCGGGCGCGGCCGTCTCGAACGCCTCCAGGAAGACGTCGACGCTGCCGGCGTGCCTGGCCGGCAGCACCCGCCCGGCCAGCCGCGCACCGGGCTCGACCGCGCGCAGTCCCGCCGGCGCGCACCGGACCGGAACCCGCGCGCGGATGCACCCGTCCGCGACGTGGGCCGTGGTCAGCTTCTCGAATCGCCGCCGAAGCTCCTGGTCGTCCATGTGAGGTCCTCCCCGTCCGGCGGGTCGAGCCGGCCCGAGCCGATGAAGCTAGAGCGGGCCGCCGCCAGCTTCAAGGGCCAATGCAGGGCCCGTTGGCACCCCCGACCGATGAGTTTCGCGGCCGGGCGCGACGACGCGATGGACTGGGTGCTCGCAGGCCGGACCTTAGGCCGGGCCGGCGTAGCGCGGGTGGCGGAGCTGGCGGCCCTCCATGCCGCGGAAGGCGATCCGCACGGCCAGCTCGGGGCGCACCCAGATGGGCCGCTCGACCCTCGGGGCCCTGGCGCCCCAGATGCCGGGGGAGATCGGCCCGGTGAAGGGACTGGCCTCGCTGTGGAGCTCGGCCAGGCGCGCGGCGAGCCGGCGGCGGGATCCGGTCACCAGCCCGGCCTCGACCGTGGCCACGTGCCGGAGCCGCCCGTCGGGCTCCCGGACGCCGACCAGCAGCTGCTGGACCCCCGCCGCGCCAGGCAGGTAGCCGCCGATCAGGAACAGCGCCTGGTGCTCGTGGCTCTGCTTCCGCCAGTCGGGGTGGCGGCGGCCGGGCCGGTACGGGCTGGTCACGCGCTTGGCGACCACGCCCTCCAAGCCCTGCTGGCCGGTGGCCGCCCACACCTGCGGGCCCTGGTCGGGGAAGCTCGGGCTGGTCTGCCACGACGGGCCGCGCAGGTCGAGGTCCTCGAGGCGGGCGCGCCGCTCCGCCCACGGTCGCTCCAGCAGCAGGCGGCCGTCCAGGCCGAGCAGGTCGAAGACCATGTAGAGCACCGGGGCGGCCTCGGCGACGCCGGTCCTGGCGGCGCGGCCGAGCACCCCGGGCGCGCGCCGGCGCGCCAGCATGCGCTGCTGGAGCGCCGCGAAGTCGGGCCGGCCCTGCGGGTCGAGCGCGACCAGCTCGCCGTCGACCAGCGCCCGGTGACCGCCGAGCGCGTCGGCGAGCCCGGCCAGCTCCGGGAACCAGCTGGCCATATCGGTGCCGCGGCGGCTGGCGATGCGCAGGGCGCCGCCGCCGACGGAGCCGATGCCGCGGTAGCCGTCCCATTTCGGCTCGAAGGTCCAGCCCGGCTCGGCGGGCAGGGTCGTGGTGGCGACCGCGAGCATGGGCCGCAGGCGCTCCGGCGGCAGCGGCCATCCCGACCCGTCTCCGGGACGCCCGCCGCCCGCCGGCGATGAGGTGGCGTCCATGCCGCCAAGATCGACAGCGTCGCGGGAGTCGCTGAGGCGGCGCGGCGGTTCAGGGCGCGGGCGGGCCGGGCGGGTTCGTGCCGCGGCGGACGAACAGGTGCCAGCCCAGCCAGGCCCAGCCGAGCAGGAGGACCCAGCGGAGCGCCCTCGAGCGTTCCAGCAGCCCGAAGAAGTCGGAAATGGTAGGGAAGGGGCGGAACACGAACAACGCGATCAGCTCGGCCACCACCGCGACGCCGCCCAGCACCGCCCAGATCGTCAGCGTGATCGCCTTGGCGCCCATGGTCACCGCCTCGCCAGGCCGATCCCCAGCGCCAGCCACAGCACGTACGCGACGAACCGCGACGGATGGCTGCCGAGGGCCGGGACGATGACCGCGCTCAGGGTGGGGTGCGTGGACCGCGGGCTCGAGAACAGCGTGACCACCTCGGACACCGCCACGGCCACGATCAGGGAACCCCACACGGCCGAGCCGAGCCGCCATCGCAGCCGCAGCTCGTCCCGTTTGGCTGGATCGGCCTCCCTGCGCAGCAGGCGCCGCCAGTCGACCCACCAGCCGGAGAGGGTGAGGCGGGGGCCGGCCCGGTAGGCGCCGAGGCCGACGATCGCGATCGCGGCCGCGCCGGTCATGACGCGTTGAGGCCAGGTGAAGGGGCGGAGCGTGGTCGCGACCCACGCATAGATCACCCCCGCCGCCGCGCCCACGACGATCGCGCCGGACACCCGGCCACGGCGCGACGTCCGCGCCCCCAAGGTTGGCCCATGCTCAACTGGCTCCGACACCGCACAGCCCCCCTCGACCCCTAACCTGGACTCCATCCTGGACCGCTGCCGCCGCCAAAGAGCGCTATCCGCGCAAGCGACGGCGAACAACCGGGCGGCGGGACGGCCCGGGCCACAGCTCGAGCACGGCGTCAGTCCTATGGCGGGGATGGCGGCGACGGCGGGCCGGGCTTCTGCCAAGGCCAGCTTCCGGTGATCTCCACGTCCAGGGAGAAGCTCAGGAAGGTCCGGATCAGCACGATCAGCCCGAGCACCCCGACGCTCGCGAGCGTCGGGGTCACCGCCACGGTCCGGACGATGTCGGCGGCGACCAGCAGCTCCAGGCCGAGCAGGATCGAGCGGCCGAGCTGCTGGCGGAAGCGCCGGTAGGTGTCCGACCGGCCCGCCCGGGCGTCGGCGCCGGCCCTGAGGGCGGCCACGATCACGCCAACCACGATGACGAAGACACCAGCGCCGTCGAGGCCCTTGCCGACGTCCTCGACGACCTGATTGAAGGTCAACGTCACCGTCGAGCGCTACGCCATGGCCGTCAGCAGGTCGCGGCAGGCCTGCTCGCAGCGGCGACATGCTTCGGCGCAGACCCGGCAGTGCTCGTGCATCGCGGCGTGGTGCTGGCACTCGTCGCCGCAGCTGCGGCAGGCCGTGGCGCAGGCCTCCAGCACCGAGCGGGTCAGGTTGGCGTCGTACTCGGTCTGGCGGCTGATCACCCGAACGGTGGCGGTGCAGACGTCCGCGCAGTCCAGGCACAGCCGGATGCACTTCCTCAGCTCGGCGACATCGGGCTCCGAGAGGTCGTCGTCGGCGCAGGCGGTGCAGGCCTGGGCGCAGTCGTTCGCGGCCTGGGTGGTCGCGGCCAGCACGTCGGCGTCCACGTTGTAGGTGCCCGGATAGGTGTCCAGCATCTGGGCGGCGTAGCTCATGGCGCGCTCCTGAAGCAGAGGTGTGAGAGCAACCTCCGACTTTCCGAGTCGCCGGGCGGCAAACCGTCGCCGTCGACCTTGACGCACCAATAATTTGGGTGTAAACACAGCGAAAACCAACTCAAGTGGCGGTGAATCCACATCTACGCCGAAGAGCGGCAGCAGCAGATCGCGGATCGCGCGCGTGCGGACGGCCGGGTCGAGGTCATAACCCTGGCCGAGGAGCTCGGCGTCACCTCCGAGACGATCCGCAGGGACCTGACCGTGCTCGAGCGCGCCGGCGTGCTGCGGCGCGTCCACGGCGGCGCGATCCCGGTCGAGCGCCTCGGCTTCGAGCCGGCGGTGGCCGCCCGCGACGCGGTCATGACCGCCGAGAAGGAGCGCATCGCCAAGGCCGCGCTGGCCGCCCTCCCCCAGGAGGGCTCGATCATCATCGACGCCGGCACCACCACCGGCCGGCTCGCGCAGGTGCTGCCGACCGACCGCGAGCTGACCGTGGTGGTGAACGCGCCGCCGCTCGCGGTCGCGCTGGCCTCGCGGCCGAACCTGACGGTGATCATGCTCGGCGGCCGGGTCCGCGGCCGCACCCTGGCCACCGTCGACGACCTGTCGCTCCGGCCGCTGTCGCACCTGTTCGTCGACGTCGCCTTCATGGCGACCAACGGCTGCACCCCCGAGCACGGGCTCACCACGCCGGACCCCGCCGAGGCCGCCGTCAAGCGCGCCATGGTCGCCGCCGCCCGGCGCGCGGTGCTGCTGGCCGACCACACCAAGTTCAGCAACGACTACATGGCCCGCTTCGCCGAGCTCAGCGACATCGACGTCATCTACACCGACGCCGGCCTCGACCGGCGGGTCGCGGTCGACCTGGAGGCCGCCGGTCCGGAGGTGGTCCTGGCGTGATCGTGACGCTCACGCTCAACCCGAGCCTCGACCGCGCGATCGAGGTCGAGACGCTCGAGCGCGGCGCGGTGATCCGGGCCGCCTCCGCCCATCTCGATCCGGGCGGCAAGGGCGTGAACGTCTCCAGGGCACTGCTCGGCAACGGCATCCGGTCCACGGCGGTCATCCCGTGCGGCGGCGACGAGGGCGAGCAGCTCGTCCGCCTGCTGCGCGCCGAGGGGGTCGAGGTCCACGCGGTGCCGATCGCCGGCCGGACGCGGTCCAACATCACCATCGTCGAGCCGGACGGGACCGTGACCAAGATCAACGAGCCGGGCGCCCCGCTGGACCAGCCGGAGCTGCACGCGCTCGCCGGGGCGGTGCTGGCCGCGGCCGGCCCCGGCGACTGGGTGGTGTGCTGCGGCAGCCTGCCGCCAGGCGTCCCCGTGGACGTCTACGCGGGGCTCTACCGGCGCTTCACCGCCGCCGGGATCCGGGTCGCGGTGGACTCCAGCGGGCCGCCGCTGATGGCGGCGGTGGCGGCGGGACCGGCGCTGATCAAGCCCAACCGGGAGGAGCTGGCCGAGGCCGCCGAGCGGCCGATCGAGTCGCTCGGCGACGCGGTCGACGCCGCCAAGGAGCTGCGCTCGAGCGGCGCCGGGACGGTGCTGGCCAGCCTCGGAGCCGACGGCGCGATCCTGGTCGACGGCGACGGCGTCACCTACGGCGAGGCGGAGGTCGTGCTCCGCCGCAGCAGCGTCGGCGCCGGCGACGCGCTGCTCGCCGGCTTCCTGGCGGGCGGGGGACAGGGTCCCCGCGCGCTCGCCGAGGCGCTGGCCTGGGGTGCCGCCGCGGTCGGCCTCCCCGGCAGCCGCATGCCCACCTCCGACGACATCCACCGCGAGATCGTCCAGCTCCACGCCGTGCCGGACCTCACCCGCTCTCTGGCCGCAGCGATCGGGGCCAATCCCGGTCCCCGCGCTTCCTGACCTGACCGCCGCACCAAGGAGGACATCACATGGCCATGTCCTACACCCCGCCGGTCCAAGGGACCGGAGTCAAGGCCAACATCCAGCGCCTTGGCTCCTTCCTCGCCGGCATGATCATGCCGAACATCGCGGCGTTCCTCGCCTGGGGCCTGATCACCGCGCTGTTCATCCCGACCGGCTGGCTGCCCAACGCCAAGCTGAGCGGGCTGGTCGGCCCGATCATCACGATCCTCCTGCCGGTCCTGATCGGCTATACCGGCGGGCGCATCGTCCACGGCCAGCGCGGCGCCGTGGTGGGCGCGGTGGCCACCATGGGGGTGGTGCTGAGCGCCGAACAGCCGATGCTGCTCGGCGCGATGATCGTCGGCCCGCTGACCGCGTACCTCCTGAAATGGGTCGACCGGTTCACCCAGGAGCGGACCCGGGCCGGGTTCGAGATGCTGGTGGACAACTTCACCGCCGGCATCCTCGGCGGCGCCATGGCGGTCGTGGGCATCTACGCGATCGGCCCGGTGGTGCGGTCGATCACCACGGCCGCCGGTCACGGCGTCGACTACCTGGTGAGCCACGACCTGCTGCCGTTCGCGTCGCTGATCATCGAGCCGGGCAAGGTGCTGTTCCTCAACAACGCCATCAACCACGGCGTGCTCGCCCCGCTCGGCGTGGCCCAGTCCGCCCAGCACGGCAGGTCGATCCTGTTCATGCTGGAGACAAACCCCGGACCGGGGCTCGGCCTGCTGCTGGCCTACCTGCTCTTCGGCCCGCGGTCCCTGCGGCCGAGCGTGCCGGGCGCGATCATCATCCAGTTCCTCGGTGGCATCCACGAGATCTACTTCCCCTACGTGCTCATGAAGCCGCGCTTGATCCTGGCGACCATTCTCGGCGGCGCCAGCGGCATCATCGTCTTCCTGATCACCGGCGCCGGCCTGGTGGCCACGCCCTCACCGGGCAGCATCTTCGCCTACGCGGCGGTGACGCCAAAGGGGGGCTGGTTCGGGGTCTTCTTTGGGGTCCTGGTCGCGGCGGCCGTGTCCTTCGGCGTCGCCTCTGCCCTGCTCGGCTTCGGCCGGCTCGAACGGGACGAGGAGACGGAAGCCGAGCGCCGCTCTGACGCCGCCACCGTCGGCGACTCCCCTGCCGGCTCGGCCCCCGCGCCCGTGAGTTGACGGAGGTTCTCGACGTGACCACCACCATCAACGGCAGCGACGTCCACAAGCTCGTCGTCGCCTGCGACGCCGGCATGGGCAGCAGCGTCATGCTGGCCAGCCAGCTCCGCAAGCAACTGAAGGCGAACTCCGTGACGGTCGAGCACACCCCGGTCGCCGCCATCCCCGCCGACGCCGACGTGGTCGTCTGCCACGCCGGGCTGGCCGACCGAGCCAGGGCGACCGCGCCGGGCAAGCTGGTGATCGCCTTCCAGGTCTTCATCGGGGACCCGGCGGTCACCAAGGTCGTCGAGGCGATCAAGACCGGCGGTGTGCTCCATGACTGAGACCGCCAGCCTGCTGGACCCGGCCGCCATCTCCCTGCGGGAGCGGGCCGCCGACCGCGAGCAGGCGATCCGAAGGTGCGGTGAGGTGCTGGTCGGCACCGGCGCGGTCGACGCCTCCTACGTCGAGGCCATGCTCGAGCGCGAACGCTCGATCTCGACCTACGTCGGCGAGGGCGTCGCCATCCCGCACGGGACGCTGGCCAGCAAGGACGCCGTCCGCCGCGACGCCCTGGCGTTCCTGCGCTTCCCCGAGACGGTCGACTGGGGAGGCGATGCGGTCACCCTCTGCATCGCCATCGCCGCGCGGGGCGACGGCCACGTCGGCATCCTCGCCGCGCTGGCGCAGATCCTGCTGGAGCCGGGCAAGGCCGAGGCGCTGCGCGCCGCCGACGACCCTGACGAGGTGCTGCGGCTGCTGCGACCGGCCGAGGAGGACGCCGACGAATGAGAGTCGCCCGCTTCTATGCTCCCGGGGACATCCGGCTCGAGGACACCCTCGAGCCGGATCCCGGCCCTGGCGACCTGAAGCTGCGCGTCCGCAACTGCTCGACCTGCGGAACCGACGTCAAGATCTCCCGCCACGGCCATCCCCACATCGTCCCGCCGCGCGTGCTCGGCCACGAGGTCGCCGGTGAGGTGGTGTCCGCCGGCGCGGAGGTCTCCGGTTGGCGACCGGGAGACCGCGTCCAGGTGATCGCCGCGATCCCGTGCGGGCGCTGCCGTCAGTGCCTGCGCGGCCAGATGACCGTCTGCCCCAACCAGGAGTCGATCGGCTATCACTACGACGGCGGCTTCGCCGAGTTCATGCTGGTGCCGGCCAAGGTCCTCCGGGTGAGCGGGGTCAACCGCATCCCCGAGGGGCTCTCCTTCGCCGAGGCCTCGGTGACCGAGCCGCTGGCCTGCGTGCTGAACGGCCAGGAGCTGGCCAGGGTCGGCGAGGGCGACGACGTGCTGATCGTCGGCTCGGGCCCGATCGGCTGCCTGCACGCGCGCCTGGCGCGGTCGCGTGGCGCCGGCCGGGTGCTGCTCGCCGACCTCAACCCCGCGCGACTGGACCAGGCCGCGGCGCTGGTCGGTCCGGACGCGGCGATCTGCACCTCGGAGGTCGACCTGGTCGACGAGGTCCGCAAGCACACCGACGGCGAGGGCGCCAGCGTGATCATCGTTGCGGCCGCGTCCGGCGCGGTTCAGGAGCTGGCGCCGCAGCTCGCCGCCCGGCAGGCCAGGATCAGCTTCTTCGGCGGGCTGCCCAAGGACAACTCGCGCGTCACCCTGGACTCCAACGAGATCCACTACCGCGAGCTCACTGTGGTCGGCGTCAACGGCTCCAGCCCGGCGCACAACGCCAGGGCGCTGCAGGCGATCGCGTCCGGCGCGGTGCCGGTCGCGGACCTGATCACCCATCGCCTTCCGTTGGACGGCGTGCTGGAGGCGATCGACCTGGTAGCCCAGGGCGCGGCCATCAAGGTCACGATCGAGCCGTGAAACGGTCTGAAGGTTATCAACGGGACCTTGTGGAGGCTTGCGACTTGGGTGCCGTAGCGGGACCCGCCTGAGCGGTATGGCGCCTGGCAGTGTCTGCGGCCGACCTCAAGGCAACCGTGCGGGAACCTTGACCGCGCCAGCGGCGTAAGAGTTGCTGAGATGTCCCTGGCATCCGCTACCCGGATGGCCGTCGGCCTGTTGATCGCCGGCACCTTGGCCGGCTGCGTCGGCGGTCGCTCCGGCACGCCACCAGCGCCGTACCCAGCAGCGCGACGATCCACTCGCCCAGGCCCGACCGTCAGTACGTGGACGCCAACGGCGCGGTCGGCATGAAGTTCGGCTGGTGGCGGGCGGTGCCTGGGAAGTTGCGAATCACGGGTCGGCGGCTTGATGCACCCGCGCCACCGGCGCAGGGAGAGGTCCCCGACGGCTATGGGGGGATCGGCTTTCAGGCCAGCGGCGTCAGCTTCCCGACCGAGGGCTGCTGGCAGATCACCGGCAAGGTCAGCACCACGACCCTTACCTTCGTGACCTTTGTCGTCAAGCAGGCCGGGTAGCCCTGGCCGAGTCCCGATTTTCTGGAATGCTGGACATGGTAGGATATCCGACCCCCTCTGCTTATCAGGCACTTCAGGAAATCCGCGGAAAGCGAGGAGCGCAGTGCGAACGCCTCTGAAGCGTCGTCCCGGTGGGACGCGGTCACGCCGATCACTCTGGCAGCCGCTGGCCGTTCTCGCCTGCATGCTGGTCGCCGTTGCCGCGCTCCTTTCGCCGCGGGTCTCCGAAGCCGCCGCCAGTCCCGCCGCTGGTGGGTTCGTGCCGGTCGCGCCCGCGACGGTGATCGGCAACGTGAGCGTGGCGGCCGGTGGCAGAACCACGGTCACCGTCGCTGGTGCCAATGGAGTCCCGGCGGCGCAGAACCTGTCGGCGGTGGCGCTCAGCGTGTTCGCCATCAACCCCGCGGCGACCGGGTTCCTGCAGGTGTTTCCTGCTGGCTCGTCGGGCTCGGGCTATACCACCCTGAACTTCCAGCAGGGCCGGAACGCTGGCAGCTTCGAGGTGGTGCCGGTCTCGGCGGACGGGCGGATCACCGTCTCGTCCTCCGCCTCCACCAAGGTACTGGTCCGCCTACGCGGCTATTTCACCAGCGCGACATCGACCGTCACAGGCAGCAACTACCTGCCCCTGCCACCAGCCACGGTGCTCAACAATGTGGCCGTCGCCGCCGGCGCGACGACCTCCTTCACGGTCGCCGGTGCCAACGGGATCCCCGCCTCCGCCAATCTGAAGGCGGTGGCGCTTGACGTGTTCGCCATCAACCCCGCGGCGACCGGGTCTCTCCAGGTGTTCCCGGCCGCCTCATCGCGCTCGGGTTACACCACCCTGAACTTCAAGCAGGGCCAGAACGTCGGCAGCTTCGAGGTGGTGCCCGTCTCGGCGGACGGGCGGATCTCGGTCTCCTCCTCCGTCGCTACCAGGGTGCTGGTTCGCCTACGCGGCTACTATGCCGCCTCGCCATTCCTCGCGAGCGGCGGCACCTTCGTGCCGGTCGCACCCGCGACGGTGATCAGCAACGTGAGCGTGGCGGCCGGTGGCAGAACCACGGTCACCGTCGCTGGTGCCAATGGAGTCCCGGCGGCGCAGAACCTGTCGGCGGTGGCGCTCA
>JBEDUQ010000127.1:0-2993 GCA_040414855.1 Actinomycetota bacterium | reverse complement strand
ACGTGGTGCGGAGCGACCTGGTTGACGCAGAGCCCGTCGGCCAGCTCGCCGGCGAGCCGCAGCGAGCGCCGGTTCAGCGAGCCGAAGAACAGCGGCACCGGCGCGGGCGGCGGCGTCGGCGGCCGGTAGCCGCCGACCCGGACGTGGCGGCCCTCGAAGGTCGAGCGGTCGCCGCGCAGGATCGGCCGCAGCGCGAGCGCGGCCTCGCGCAGGTGCTCCAGCGGGCGCTCGAACGGCTGCCCGCCGAACCGGCTGACCAGAACCTCCGACGAGGCGCCGATGCCGAGCGCGAAGCGGCCGCCGCTGAGCTGCGCCAGCGACACCGCGGTCATGCCGAGCGTGAACGCCGTGCGCGTCTGGACCGGGACCACGCCGACGCCGAGCTCTAGGCCGGTGGTGGCGGCCAGGGCGCCGAGCAGGGTGAACGCGTCGGGACCGTCGACCTCAGAGGCCCACACGGCGCGGTAGCCCCAGTCCCGCGCCCGCTGGGCGACCTGGAGGCTCTCCAGGGCGGTGCAGCCGGACAGCGGCGCCGTCACCGCCAGCGGCACGCCGTTCGCCGCGTTCGCCGCGCTCGCCGCGTTCACCGGCCCGCCTCCTCCGCCGCGGCCGTCCGGTCCCCGGCGGGACGCCGCTCCGCGGTGGCGCCGGCGGCGGCGCCGGCGCCGGCGGCGAGGCGGCGGACCCCGGCGAGCCAGCGGTCGGGATCGGTCGCCTTGTTGCGCAGGTAGGTCGCCACCTGTGGGTGCGGCAGGATCAGGAACCGCTCGGCCGCCAGGCCCTCGACCACCACCTGCGCGACCTCGTCCGGCTCCAGCAGCTCGCCGGCGGCCGCCACCGCCATCGCCGCCGGCGACGCCGCGTCGAGCCCGCCCAGCAGCATCGGGGTCCGCACCCCCTGCGGGCAGAGCGCGGAGACCCGGATCCCGGCGCCGCCGTAGGTGACCGACAGCCACTCGGCGAAGGCGACCGCCGCGTGCTTGCTGAGCGTGTAGGGCGCGTCACCGGGGTTGGTGAGGAGGCCGGCGGCCGAGCAGGTCTGGAGCAGGTAGCCCTCGCCGCGCTCGAGCATGGCCGGCAGCGCCGCGCGCGCCGCGTACACGTGGGCCAGCACGTTGACCCGCCAGGCGCGCTCCCAGTCCTCGGCGGGCGCGTCCAGCCCGCGCCCGGCGGCGACGCCCGCGTTGGAGCAGAGCAGGTCGATCCGGCCGAAGCGCTCCAGCACCCCTTCGACCAGGGCGCGGACCTCCGGTTCGGCGGCGACGTCGGTCCGGGCCGCGACGCCGGCGGCGCCGGCCCGGCCGACCTCGTCAGCGACCGCCGCCGCGCCGGCGTGGTCCCGGTCGGCCAGCACCACGGCGGCGGCGCCCTCGGCGGCGAAGCGGCGGGCCATCGCCGCGCCGATCCCGCTCGCCCCGCCGGTCACCACCACGACCTTGTCCCGAAGCTCCATCCGCGCCTCCAAGCCCGCCGGACACCTTCCTGGCATAAGGATCGCATTGACGATCTCGCGGACGGGCGCGTTGAGGAAGGGTGCGCTGAGCGGAACAGCGGTCCCCAGAGCGGAACGAAGGCGACTTCCCGCCTTCATCCGACCAATGCGATTTTGACTGATCACATGGTGTGCACTGGGTGAAGGCCACATTCTTAGCCTTTCCCTAAGCCGCTCTCATAAAGTTCTAAGGCGCCGGCAGTACCTCAATGCCTGCCTCGCAAAATGTGCGGCAAGTCCGGTCAATAAGTACTCGCGTGGTATGGCCCGGTAGGACCACCGGTCCGGCCGCGCTGGTTAGGGAGGTGCAAGTGCGGCCATCCAAGTACGTGCGTCATCTCCGTTGGCTGACCGTCTTCTTCGCGATCGCGCTGGTCGCGGCGGCATGCGGCTCGAGCAACAACACGGGTGGGGGCGGCAACGCCGCGGGCGGTGCGAAGAAGGGCGGCAGCGTCGTCTTCGCCGCCGAGCAGTGGCCGGAGTGCCTGAACCCGATCACGTCGTGCGCCAACGCGTCGTGGCTGGTCTGGGTCGCCTGGGAGCACGTGATGCCCAGGCTGATGCAGACCGACCCCAAAGGGAACTTCGGTGCTTCGGACCTGCTGGTCGAGGCGCCGACCGAGCAGAACGGGGGCATCAAGCTGGACCCGTTCACGCTCACCTACAAGCTGCGGCCCGAGGCGGTCTGGGACGACGGGTCGCCGATCACGTCCGAGGATGTCAAGTTCACCTGGGACGTGATCATGAAGACCACCGGCACGATCGGTACGACCGGCTACGACGCGATCCAGTCGATCGACACCAGCGATCCCAAGACGGTGGTCATCAAGTTCAAGAACGTGTACTCCGACTGGCAGGACCTGTTCGGCGGCAACAACGCCAACGGCGTCGTCCTCAAGAAGGCCGCCTTCAACGGCAAGGTGAACCTGAAGGACGACATGCAGACCAGCTACGGCTTCTCGGGCGGCCCCTGGATCATGAAGAGCTTCTCCCCGCAGCAGGCAGTGCTGGTCCGCAACGACAAGTACTGGGTCAAGGACAAGATCCCCAACCTTGATCAGGTCACCATGGTGCCGCGCACCGACCAGAGCACCGAGATGCAGTCGTTGCTCACCGGCGAGGCGCTTGCCGCCTACCCGCAGCCCACCCGCGGGATGACCCAGCAGCTCAAGGCCCCAGGGCTCAAGTACGCGACCGGCGCGGGCTCCACTTACGAGGGCCTGTGGATGAACCTCGACAAGTTCCCGTTCAACGACCTGAGCGGGCGCGAGGCGTTCGTGTACGCGATGGACCGCCAAGCGGTCATCGACGCGATCTACAAGTCCGACTTCCCCGACCTCCAACCGCTGCACTGCGCAGGCTGGGTGCCGACCGTCAGCGACTGGTGCGGCGACGACTTCTCGGACATCAGCTACCAGCCCGACAAGGTCAAGTCGATTCTCGAGGGCGCCGGCTGGGCCAAGGGCAGCGACGGCATCTACGCCAAGGGCGGCAAGCGGTT
>JBEDUQ010000126.1:0-25479 GCA_040414855.1 Actinomycetota bacterium | reverse complement strand
CCAGATCGCCCAGGACCAGGAGCTGCTGGCCGCTCGCGCCCGCTCGGTCGAGCGGATCGACCAAATCATCGAGGGAGCCCGCGCGGACGGGTCGCTGCGACCCGACGTCGCCAACGGGGACGTCGGGCTGCTGCTGGTCCGGCTGGCTCGGCCGCTGCCCGGACCGTTCCCCCGCGAGCTGGACAACGAGCTGGCGCACCGCCATCTCGACCTGCTGCTCGACGGGCTGCGGTCCAGCGCGATCCCCGCCGCCCTGGAGGGGCCGGCGATGACCTTCGACGAGCTGGCCTCCATGCCCACGCCGGACGACGAGACCCAACCGCCGCCGGCCGAAGCGACCCAACCGCCGCCGGCCGAAGCGACCCAACCGACGCCGGGCGACGAGACCCAACCGCCGGCCGAGGCGAAAGAAGCGAAAGGAGAGCACCAATGACCTCGATCGGAACCATGGATGCAGAGCCGCTTGCCGGCAAGGTCGCGCTGGTCGCCGGCGCGAGCCGCGGCATCGGCGCGGTCACCGCCCAGGCGTTCGCGCGGGCGGGCGCCGCGGTGACGCTCGCCGCCCGCGACCAGAAGGCACTCGACGAGGTCGCCGAGCGGATCGCCGCCGAGGGCGGCAAGGCGATCGCGGTCCAGACCGACGTCGCCGACCCGGACTCGATGGAGAGGACCGTGCGGCGGACGCTCGACGCCTTCGGGCGGCTCGACGCCGCCTTCAACAACGCCACCGACGGCCCCATGCCCGCGCCGCTGGCCGACCTCGACCTCGACGGCTTCGACCGGGCCATCCGCACCAACGTGCGCGGCACCTTCCTCGGCATGAAGTACCAGATCCCGGCGATGCTCCGCTCCGGCGGCGGCACGATCGTCAACATGGCCTCGCAGGCCGGTGTCCAGGGCATCGCCAACCTCGGCGCCTACTCGGCCGGCAAGGCGGGGATCATCGCGCTCACCAAGGTCGCCGCGCTCGACTACGCCGACCAGGGCATCCGCGTGAACGTGGTGGCGCCCGGCCCGATCCTGACCTACCACCTGGAGGCGGCCGGCGAGGAGGCGCAGCGGCAGGCCGGCCGCTCCACGCCGATGCGGCGGGTCGGCCAGTCCCAGGAGGTCGCCGACACCGTCCTCTGGCTCTGCTCCGACCAGTCCTCGTTCGTGACCGGCGTGGTGCTGCCGATCGACGGCGGCCAGGCCGCCGGCCTCAAGCCCGAGCGGCGCATGTACCGCCAGGGCGAGGCCATGGAACCCGAGAAGGCCGAGCGCTGAGGCGCGACACACCACGACGCCACGACACGACGCCACGACACCACCAGACCAGGAGGGATCACCATGCAGTCCGCCACCGACGAGCGGATCCTCGAGCTGACCAGCGCCTGGGTCGACGCCGAACTGCACGCCGACACCGACGCGCTGCGCGCGATGCTGCACGACGACTTCGTGGGCGTCGGCCCGCTCGGGTTCATGCTGCCGAAGCCGGCGTGGATCGGACGCCACCACTCCGGCGACCTCGAGTACCAGTCGCTCAGCCTGAGCGAGACCAGCGTCCGGCACTTCGGCGACACCGCGATCGTGATCGCGGCCCAGCACCAGCAGGCCACCTACCAGGGCCGGCCGGTCCCCGGCGAGCAGTTCCGGATCACCCTGGTGATCGTCGGCGACGGCGAGCCGCGCATCGCCGGTCTCCAGCTCAGCCCGATGGCGCCTCCGCCGTCGTAGCTCCCGTCGCCGACGGCGGGGGCGTCGCCGGACCAGGGCGGGCCTCAACCGGTCATGCGGAGGCGATGGGCGACCGCGCCGGCCTCCCCGCGGTTGGCGACGCCGAGCTTGGCGAGGATGTTGGAGACGTGGACGCTGGCGGTCTTTTCGCTGATGAACAGCGACTCGGCGATCTGGCGGTTGGTGCGGCCGTCGGCGACCAGGGCGAGCACCTCGCGCTCGCGCCGGGTGAGGCCGAAGTGGTCGGTCGCGGACGCCGGCTCTCCCTCGCCCTCGGCGCCGTCGGGGGCTTCGCCGTCCGATGTGGCGGCCAGGTCGATGCGAGCCCGGCGGGCGAGCGAGTCGACCTCGGCCAGCAGCAGCCGCGCGCCGAGCCTGGCCGCCAGCTCGCGGGCGGTCCTCAAGGCCACGGCGGCGTCCTCCCGGGACGCCCGCGCGGCCAGCAGGGCCTCCGCCCGCCGCCAGTGGCTGGCCGCCGCCAGGAACGGCTGGCTGAGCGCCTCCCAGGTCCGGGCGCTCAGCTCCCAGCGCACGGGATCGCTGGCGCCGACCACGCGCGACCACTCCGCCTCGGCGGTGCGCAGGTTGGCCTCCACAGGGGGCAACGAGGCCCCGGCCGTCGAGGCGACGGCGCGGCAGCGGTCGATCAGCGCTGACGCGCGCTGGTTGGCGTCGCGCTCTTCGGCGTCGGCGTGGCGGGCGCGGGCCAGCTCGGCGGCTGCCGCCTCGACCCCGAGGCCGGTGCGGCACAGCTCGGTGAGCCAGCAGGGCTCTTCGGCCGTTGCCAGGATCCGGAGCCCCTCGGCGACCGCGGCGCGCGCGTCGGACAGGCGGCCGTCCCAGATCGCCGCCTCCGCCAGGCAGTTGAACACCGGGGCGGCGGACTGCGGGTCCAGCGGGGCACGGGCCTCCTCCAGGATCCAGCGGAGGTCCGCCTCAGCCGCGGCAAGGTCGCCCCGCAGCATCCGCAGGGTGCCGCGGGCGATCAGCGGGCAGATCCGGTGCGACGGCGACGGCAGCTCCAGCTCGAAGACCTCGTTCAGCAGCGCCTCGGCCTCGTCGAAACGTCCAAGGCTGAGCAGCGCGGTGGCGGCGTCCGGCAGCAGGTTGGAGCAGTAGCGTTCGAACGCGCCGTGCCGGCGGGCGAGCTCGGTGCCGGCGAGGTAGACCTCGACGGCCTCGGCGGCGCGACCCACCCGCGCCAGCACGGTGGCGAGGTTGGCGTGCGCGCGGCCGATGTCGTCGAGGTCGCCGAGCTCGTTGGCGATCCCCATGCCCTCCTGGAGGTGGGCGATGCCCTCGTCGACCTTCCCGAGGATGCTCAGCGAGGTGCCGAGCGAGGTCAGCGCGTGGCCCTCGACCGCGCGGTCCCCGACCTCCCTGGCCATCGCCACCGCCTGCTCGCAGTGGCCCAGCGCCTCGGCGTGGCGCGACAGCAGCATCAGGATCTGGCCGTACGCGGCCAGCGCGCGGGCACGCTCGAGCGACGGCGGCCGCGCCGGGATCACGGCGACGGCCCGCTGGATCGCGGCCAGCGCCCTGGTCCTGTCGCCGGCCAGCCAGTGGTAGCGGGCCAATCGCTCCACCAGGGCGCCGGCGCGCAGCGGCTCGCGGTCGGCGTCGACCCGGTCGAGCGCAAGCCGTGCCAGGGTAACCGCCCGGTCCCACCAGCCTGCATGGCTCGCGGCCTCGGCGGCGCGCTGCAACAGCGCGACCCGGTCGAGCGGGCTGCGCTCGGCCGCGTCGGGGGCCTCCTCGCACAGCTCCAGGGCGCGCTCGTAGTGCTCCAGCGCCTCGGCCGGCGCCGAGGCAGCCTCCGCCACCTGGCCGGCCCGCACGCTGGCAACCAGCGCCCGCCCGCGGTCGTGCGCCGCGCACCAGTGGTAGGCGAGCTGGCCCTGCTCCAGGTCGGTGACGCGGCCACGCTCGCCACGCCGCTCGATCCTGTCCTCCAGCGCCCGCGCGTAGGCGGCGTGCATCGGCGCGCGCTGTATCGGCAGCAGGTCGTCGTAGACCGCCTCCTGCACCAGGGCGTGGCGGAAGAGGTACGCGCCGCTGGCCTCGTCGACCGCGAGCACGTGGTGGGTGACCGCCTCGCGCAGCAGCCGCACCAGCTGCTCGGCGTCCTGGCCGACCACCGCGGCGAGCAGCTCGTGATCGACGTGGGTGCCCGCGACCGCCGCGGCCTGGAGGACGCGCTGGGCCGGCTCCGACAATGCGTCGACCCGGGCGAGCACGAGGTCGCGGAGCGCCGAGGGCAGCCGGGTGCCCTCGAGGTGGGCGGCCAGCAGCTCCTCGGCGAAGAACGGGTTGCCCTCCGACCGCGCCAGGATCTCGCCGACGAGGGCGGGCGCGACCGGCCCGTCGAGGATGCCCGCCAGCAGCTCGGCGAGGTCGCGGCGGTCGAGCCGCGCCAGCTCCAGCCGCTCGGCGCGGCCGGTACGGTCCAGCTCGGCCAGGAACGGCCGCAGCGGGTGGCGCCTGTGCAGCTCGTCGGAGCGGTAGGTCATCAACAGCCCGACCCCGCCACGGAGGTTGCGGACCAGGAAGCCGAGCAGGTCGCGGGTCGACTGGTCGGCCCAGTGGAGGTCCTCGACCACCAGCAGCACCGGGCCGCGCTCCGCGAGGCGGCGCAGGACGCCGAGCAGCAGCTCGAACAGCCGGGTGGGCGCCAGCGGTGCGGCCGGGTCACCCGCGGGGACCTGGCCGAGCTCGGGCACCAGGCGGGCCAGCTCGCCGCGGGCGCCGTCGAGCACGCGGTCGAGCTCCTCGGGTTCGAGCAGGCCGGCGAGCGGGCGCAGCGCCTCGACCACCGGGGCATAGGCGAAGACCCCGTCGCCGACGTCGAGGCAGCCGCCGAGCAGCGCCACCACGCCGCCCCGCCGCGGCCGCCCGGGTTGGTCGCGCCGGCCGGTCCCGGCGGCCTCGCGGATCAGCTCGGCGACCAGCCGGGTCTTGCCGACGCCGGCCTCGCCCGCCACCACAACGATCGCGGGCTCGCCGGTCGCCGCCCGTTCGAGCGCCCCCCTGAGCTGGACCATCTCGGCGTCGCGGCCGACCAGCACAGGACTGGAGACGCGCCGGACCACGCCAACGATCATCGCAGATCCCGCCCCCCGTGACGTGGTCATTTCCCCTGCAGAAGCGATGATCAGCCCGGAGGCGAGCCGCCGGCATGGGGAAGCTTCCCTATTTGCGCCGCCGGCGAGCCCTTATTTGCCGGGGGCGCCCTCGGCGGTCCGGATGGCGAGCCCTTATTTGCCGGGCGCGCCCTCGCCGGTCCGGATGGCGATCGCCAGGAGGCGGTCGGGGCCGTCCTCGTAGTTCTCGAGGCTCCAGCCGGTCGCCTCGAGCAGGCGGCGCAGGGTCGGCCGGGCCAGCAGGTCGGTGTCGCGCACCGAGCGGCCGTGCCTGGCCGCCAGCGCCACGCGCGAGCTGGGATGGAAAAGGCAGAGCACGCCGCCGGGGCGCGCCACCCTGGCCAGCTCGCTCAGGCCCTCGGCCGGCCGGGGAAGGTGCGGCAGCAGCCCGGCGGCGAAGACCGCGTCGGCGCTGCCATCGCGCACCGGCAGGCGGCGCGCGTCGGTCAGCACCAGCGCGGCATCGGCGTGGCGGCCGTGGCGGCGAGCGGTCGCCAGCATCTCGGGGGTGAGGTCGATCCCGACCACCGTGCCGGCGGGGCCGACGGCGCGGCGCAGGTGCGGCAGCGCGCGGCCGGTGCCGCAGGCGACGTCGAACGCGGTCTGGCCGGCGCGCACGCCGAGGTCGGCGACCGCGGTCGCGTAGGCGACCTCGTCGTCGGGGAAGCGGTCCTCCCAGCTCGCCGCGCGCGGGGCAAAGAACGCCAGCGTCTCGGCCCGGTGCAGGTCCCGCCCGACGCGGTCGGCGACCGCCGGGTCGATGCGCCGGATGACCGGCCAGCCCGGGTCGGACAGGTCGACCACCACGTCGGCCGCCGCCTCGGGGTCGGCCTCGGCGAGGTAGCGCGCGACCGCGCCGTCCCGGTCCAGACCCGGCGGCGCCGCGCGTGCCGGCACCGCGGCGTCGTCGCGGACGAAGATCACCAGGTCCCAGGCGCCGGCGAAGGCGGCGTGCTGAAGGAAGCTGCCGTCGAGCACCAGCACCTCGTCGCCCGCGGCCCGCCGGAGCCAGGCGGCCACGGCTGGCCGGGCCAGGCCGCCGCGGGCGGGCCCGCCGCGAAAGAGGTCGTCGAACGCGTCCACGGAGGCGCGGAGGCAGCGGCGCCTCCGGTCCGAGAGCGCCGCGGCCAGGTCGTCGGCGAGCGAGTGGGCGCCGTCGTGGCCGAGCGCGTCGAGCGCGACCCGGACCGGGCCGGGACGCGCGATGGTGCCGACCGCGTCGGCGAGCGCGTCGATCACCTGCGCTCGCCGGGCGGCGCGCTCGGCGACACCGGCCAATGGCGTCTCTGGCACGCTCCGGCTCCTCGCCTCTCGTCGGGTCATGCGTTCCGTCAACCGTTGGGCTTGCGGCTCGGCCATGTCGTCCTCGCGATCATTGGCGACGCTTTACGCGGAGTGCAAACCGCAGGTGCGGCTGCCAGGGACGTTGAACCGCGCGGATGCAATGCAACATGATAAGATCACCGGCAAATGATGAGCTATCGGATTGGACAGGTAGCCGAGCTGCTCGGCGTCAGCGTCGACACCGTCCGGCGCTGGGCCGACGCGGGCCGACTGGGCGCACGGCGGACCGAGGGCGGTCAGCGCGTTATCGAGGGGGCCGCGCTGGCCGAGTTCGTCACCGGCCTCCGCCACACGGCCGAGCACGACGAGGTCATGGCCCAGTCGGCCCGCAACCGGTTCACCGGGATCATCACCAGGGTCGTGAAGGACGAGATCGTCGCCCAGGTGGAAGTGCAGGCGGGGCCGCACCGCGTGGTGTCGCTGATGACCCGCGAGGCCGCCGACGAGCTGGGGCTCGTCCCCGGAATGCTCGCGGTCGCGGCCGTCAAGGCGACCAACGTGGTGGTCGAGCTTCCACCCCAACACTGAATCAACACTGAATCAAGGAGCGCACATGCTTCGGTCCCGGTTCTTCCGCCTGGCGCCGCTGGCGCTGGCGGTCGCCCTGCTCGCCGCGGCCTGCGGCGGCAACGATGGCGGCTCGTCGAACGGCGCCTCGTCGTCGGGCTCCCCGACCGAGATCAAGGTCTTCGCCGCCGCATCGCTGACCGCGGCCTTCGGAAAGATCGGCCAGGACTTCACCGCGGCCAACCCGAACACGAAGGTCACCTTCAACTTCGCGGGCAGCCAGGCGCTGGCCACCCAGATCCAGCAGTCCGCCCCCGCCGACGTGTTCGCCTCGGCCGACACCACCAACATGGGCAAGGTGTCGACCCTGGTGAACACCCCGAGGAACTTCGCCAGCAACCTGCTCCAGATCGTGGTCGCCAAGGGCAACCCCATGGGCATCAAGACGCTCTCGGACCTGTCCAAACCCGATGTCAAGGTCGTGCTGGCCGCCCCGTCCGTGCCGGCCGGCAAGTACGCGGCGCAGGCGCTCTCCGCGCAGCACGTGAGCGTCAAGCCGGTCTCCGAGGAGGACAACGTCAAGGCGGTGCTCACCAAGGTCTCGCTCGGCGAGGCCGACGCGGGGATCGTCTATGTCACCGACGTCACCGCCGGCGGCGACAAGGTCGAGGGCGTCGACATCCCCAACAGCCAGAACGTACCGGCGACCTACCCGATCGCCACCGTCGAGGCGAGCTCGCACCAGTCCCAGGCGCAGGCGTTCGTGGACATGGTCACCTCCGGCCAGGGCCAGCAGGTCCTGAAGAGCTACGGGTTCCTACCGCCGCCGACGACGTGAGCAGTCTCGCTCGGCCGCGCCGGGCGGCAGGCGCGAGGGCGCGGGCGAAGCCTCGGGCGAGGGCGGGGATGCCGGCGCTGTTCTTCGTGCCCGCCGCCCTCGCCGTGGCCTTCCTCGCCATCCCGCTGTTCGGGCTGCTCGGCCAGGTGTCCTGGGCGCACCTGCCCGGCGAGCTCGCCGAGCCGCAGGTCCGGATGGCGCTGCGGCTGTCGCTGGTGTGCTCGCTCGGCGCGGTCGGCATCTCGCTGCTGATCGGGGTGCCGCTCGCCTACCTGCTCGCCAGGGTGGACTTCCCGGGGCGCAACCTCGTCAGGGCCCTGACCACGCTGCCGATGGTGCTGCCACCGGTGGTCGGCGGCGTCGCGCTGCTGCTGGCGTTCGGGCGCCGCGGGATCGCCGGCCAGTGGCTCGACCGGGCCTTCGGGATCACCCTGCCGTTCACCACCGCCGGAGCGATCCTCGCCGAGGCGTTCGTGGCCATGCCGTTCCTGATCATCACCACCGAGGCGGGGCTGCGGGCGATGGACCGGCGCTTCGAGGACGCGGCCGCGACCCTCGGCGCTGGCCGCTGGACGACCTTCCGGCGGGTGACCCTGCCGCTGATCGGCCCATCGGTCGGCGCGGGCGCGGCGCTGTGCTGGGCGCGCGCGCTCGGCGAGTTCGGCGCCACCATCACCTTCGCCGGCAACCTGCCCGGCAGCACCCAGACGATGCCACTGGCGGTCTACCTGGCGCTCGAGAACGACCTCCAGGCGGCGGTCGCGCTCAGCCTGGTGCTGCTGGTGGTTTCGCTCGCTCTGCTGATCGCCATGCGGGACCGCTGGTTCCCGACCGCGTGAGGCCGGCATGAGCCTGAAGGCCCACATCGAGCTCACCCTCGGACAGCTCGACCTCGAGGTCGAGCTCGTCGTCGCCACCGGCGAGCTGGTGGTCCTGCTCGGCCCCAACGGCGCCGGCAAGACCACCCTGCTGCGCGCGCTCGCCGGGCTGGTGCCGCTCGGCGACGGCCGGGTCGAGCTCGACGGCACCGTGCTCGAGGACGTCCAGGCCAGGGAGCGGGTGCCGACCGAGCGGCGGCCGATCGGCTTCGTGTTCCAGGACTACCTGCTGTTCCCGCACCTCTCGGCGCTGGAGAACGTCGCCTTCGGGCTCCGCGCCCGCGGGGTCCCCAGGGCGCGGGCGCGCGCCCGGGCGACCGCCTGGCTGGAGCGAGTCGGCCTCGGCGACTACGCCAGGGCACGGCCGGGCTCGCTGTCCGGCGGGCAGGCGCAGCGGGTCGCGCTCGCCAGGGCGATGGTCAACGACCCGCGGCTGCTGCTGCTCGACGAGCCGCTGGCGGCCCTCGACGCGGCCACCCGCAGCGAGGTCCGCCGCGACCTGCGCCGCCACCTCGCGTCCTTCGACGGCACCAGGCTGCTGGTCACCCACGACCCGCTGGAGGCGATGACCATGGCCGACCGGCTGGTGGTTCTGGAGCGGGGCCGGGTCACCCAGACCGGCACCCCGGCCGAGGTCAGCGGCCAGCCGCGGTCCCGCTACATCGCCGAGCTGGTCGGCATGAACCTGCTGAGCGGGCAGGCGATCGGCCACGTCGTCAAGCTCGCCGCCGGCGGCGAGCTGGTCACCGCGGACGAGAACCAGGGCGAGGTGTTCGCCGCCGTGCACCCGCACTCGGTCGCGCTGCACCGCCAGCCGCCCGAGGGCACGCCGCGCAACGTCTGGCCGGGGACCGCGGAGGCCCTGGAGGTGATCGGGGACCGGGTCCGCGTGCGGGTCGCCGGCCAGGTGCCGATCGTCGCCGAGGTCACCCCGGGCGCCGCCTCCGAGCTGCGGCTCGCCGACGGCGGTCCGGTCTGGGCGACCGTCAAGGCCACCGAGGTCGACGTCTATCCCGCGTAACGGCTCGGGAGCGGGAGGGAGGAGACGGAAGCCATGCCGGCGGTCGAGCTGCACCCGATCGGCCACGTCCGCACCGCCTACCGGCGGCTGGCCGACACGCCGATCCAGACCGCCCGCAACCCGGACGAGGCCGGTCGGGTCGAGTTGCTCGACCAGTACGCTCCCGGCCTCGAAGGGCTGGAGGGCTTCGACTACGCGCACCTGATCTGCCTGCTGGACCGGGCATGGGCCGCCGATGACCACGGCGCCAGGGAATTCGAGGGCAAGCGCCTCCGGCCGGTGCCGTTCCTGCTCCAGCACACCGGCGAGCGGGTCGGCGTGTTCGCGACCCGCTCCCCCGCCCGCCCGAACTACCTCGGGCTGCACCTGGTCCGGATCACCGCGGTGCGCGGCAACCTGGTCGAGTTCACCGGCGTCGACCTGCTCGACGGCACCCCGGTGCTCGATATCAAGCCGTTCGAGCCGCACTTCGACGTGCCCGGCTACACCGACGGGACCGTCCGCCTCGATCAGGTCCGCCGCGGCTGGTACGCGCGCGACGAGGCCGCCGCCAACCCCCTGGTCCGGCCCGGACGGGGCGGCCTGGAGGCCGCGGGCCTCACCGAGGCGCCCGAAGATCCCGAAGAGACTCTGCGACCGGCATCCGGCCGGCGCTCCCGAGGCAAGGAGTCGACATGAGGATCAGCGCCCGCAACCAGCTCAGCGGCACCGTCCGCACCGTCGAGCTCGGCGCGGTCATGGCCGAGGTCACCATCGACGTCGGCGGCCAGGAGATCGTCTCGGCGATCACCCGCCACTCGGTCGAGCGGCTCGGCCTGAGGGCCGGACAGCAGGTGACCGTCTTCATCAAGGCGACCGAGGTGCTGCTCGGCGTCGAGGACTGAGCGCCCGAGGAGGGCGTTTCCGCGACGGCCCGCGGCGGCCCGCGACGGGTCACGGCAGGTCACGGCAGGTCACGGGCGGGGTCAGGCCGGCGCATTGCGCGCGTCCGAACGGCGCCTCCTCCGCATCCAGGTGGCCATCGGGCGGGCCCTGCGCCCGCTGTACGGGTCGAACCCGACCGCCTGCAGCCGGGCGGAATGGAGCAGGTCGCCGGGGTCCTCGTCGATCCCCTCCATCGACTCGGCCGACGACCCGCGCCGCTCGAGCACGGCCCGCGCCATCGTGTCGGCGAGGTGCGGGTTCCGCGCCAGCACCGGTCCGTGCAGGTAGGTCGCGAACAGGTTGCCGAGCCGAGCGCCCTCGGTGCCGTCCGCCCCGTTGTTGCCGTTGCCGTCGACCACCTCGGCCAGCGGCCTCGCGGTGGCGCCGAGCTGGGTCCGCCCGCCGTGGTTCTCGAACCCGGTGAGCAGGCTGCCGTCCGGCAGCCGCGCCACCACCTCCCCGACGCAGCGCGGCGGGCGCGAGACCGTCTCGAGGTCCAGCACCCGCAGGCCGGGGACCTGGCCGCCGGTGTTGTCGGTGTAGACCTCCCCGAGGAGCTGGAGGCTGCCGCACACCGCCAGCGCCGGCGCGCCGTGCTCGAGCGCCTCGAGCAGCCCGCGGCCCTCCGGGCCGAGCAGCAGCTTGGCCGCGGCGGCCTGGTTCATGTCCTCGCCGCCGCCGAGCATGTAGGCGTCGAGGCCGGCCGGGACCGCCTCGGGCGCCGGGACGTCCACCACCTCGGCGGTATACCCGCGCCGCGCCAGCCGCCAGGCCAGCACCTCCGCGTTGCCACGGTCGCCGTAGGTGCCGAGCAGCCAGGGGTAGACCACGCCGATTCGGATCGGCTCATCCACCGCGAATCAGCCTCCTCCCAGCTTGGAACGAGGTGTAGTCGCCGAGCAGGTCCACCGAATCGTCTTCGGCGCAGACGCGCAGCAGCGCCCGCTCGAGGTCCGGCTCGACCACCGGGTCCAGACCGGCAACGGTCAGGCGCAGGGCGATGTCCTCGGCCCTCGCGCCGCTGGCGACCACCAGCGACCGGTTCCGCAGCGACCGCATGTCGACGTCCCAGATCCACGAGGTGTCGCGGCCGTCGGGGATGCCGGCGTTGATCGAGACCACCGCGGGCCGGGTGCTCGAGGCGACGCCTGCGAGCACGTCGTCCCAGCCGGCCGGGTTCTTGGCCAGCAGCAGCCGGACGGTCCGGCCGCGCCAGGGAAGGTCCGCGTAGCGGGACTCCACCACCCGGACGCCGGCGATCGCCTCGATCGCCGTCTTCGGCTCGACGCCGAGCGTGACCGCGGCCGCCCAGGCCGCCGCCACGTTGGTCGCGTACCCAGGGCTCGCCACCGGAAGCGACGCCTCCCTGGAGCCGCCGAGGCCCTCCAGCCGCACGCCGCCCGGCGTCAGCTCGGCCCGCACCGCGCGTTCGCGCGGCCGCCAGCCGCAGGCCTTGCAGCCCGGCCGGTCGCCGATCGAGACCAGCAGCTCGCCGCAGACCGGGCAGCCCGCGGAGTCGCGGCCGAGGCTCGCGCCATCGAGCCCGACGGTGACCGGGTCCTTCGCCTCGTCGGCGACCCGGCAGACAAGCGGGTCGTGGTCGACCGCGACGATCCGCGCGCCGCTCGGGAGGCGGCCTGCCGCCTCCCGCCAGCGCTCGGCGGTGGTGTGCACCTCGTGGAAGCGGTCGAGCTGGTCGCGGCTCAGGTTCAGCAGCACCAGCATGTCGGGGTGCAGCTCGTCCATCACGCCCGGCAGGGTCGCCTCGTCGACCTCGAAGACGGCGCAGCCGGTCGCCGGCCGTGAGGCCAGCACGGTCGCGGTCAGCCCGCGGTGCAGGTTCGAGCCGGCCGCGTTGGTCACCACCCGATGGCCGGCCGCCCGCATGGCCGCGGTCAGCAGCGCCGTGGTGGTGGTCTTGCCGTTGGTGGCCGACACCAGCACGACCGGTCGCAGGCCGCTCGCCGCCCTGACGAGCACCCCGGGCGCGACGTACTCGGCCAGCCGGCCGGGCAGCGTGCTGCCCCCTCCCGCTCCAGTCGTGTGGATGGCCCATCTCGAGGTCCGCGCCAACAGACCCGCCAGCCGGTCTCGCGGAACCGTCCCGTCGGCCAATCGGCCGAGTGTCCTTCGCCAGGCAACCGGATTGTCGATCGCCATGTGCCCGTCCCCCAGGGACTGTCCAGGTCCTCGGCTCGCCAGGGCCCGCAACGGTCCGCGACGCGGAGCCGAGAGCAACCAACCGAAGTGGGAACTCTAGAGAGATCGCTGACTTGACGCGACTACTCCAACCACGCCGATCAGCCCAATTCTAGGCATTGCCGATGCAGGCGAGATGAAACCTTGACCATTGGCGCCAGAATCCAAGGGTCGGCTGACAGCTCGAGCTCATCGGCTGAGAGGAGCTGATGGTGATGTTCGGAACATCGTGGCGCCTGGGTCGGATCGCGGGCATCGAGGTCCGCATCGACCGCTCCTGGACGGTGATCGCCCTGCTGATCACCTACAGCCTCTACCTGCGCTTCTCGGTCATCTACCGCGAGCTGTCGACCGCCCAGGCGGTGGGACTGGCGATCCTGGCCTCGGTGCTGTTCTTCGGCTCGGTGCTCGGCCATGAGATGGCCCACGCGCTGGTGTCCCAGGCCAGGGGCATCCGCGTGCAGGACATCACCCTGTTCCTGTTCGGCGGGGCCACCAGGGCCAAGGTCGAGTCCCGCGGTCCCGGCGACGAGTTCGTGATCACCGTGGTCGGGCCCCTTGCGAGCGCCCTGCTCGGTGGGATCTTCGCCATCGTCGACGTGTTCGGGCGCGACGTCCTGCCGCGCTCGGTGGCCGGGGCCTTCGGCTACCTCGCCTGGGTCAACCTGCTGCTGGCGGTGTTCAACCTGGTCCCAGGGTTCCCGCTGGACGGGGGCCGGCTGCTGCGCTCGGCGGTCTGGAAGGCGACCGGCAGCCTTCCGAGGGCGACCCGGGTCGCGGCGATCTCGGGGCAGACTGTCGGCTGGCTGCTGATCGCCGGCGGCGTCGCCTTCCTGCTCAACGGGAACCTCGCCGGCGGCATCTGGTTCGCGTTCATCGGCTGGTTCCTGATCCAGGCGGCCCGCTCGTCGTACGAGGACCTCCAGCTCCGGCAGTTGCTCAGCACCGTGGAGGCGCACGACGTGATGGCCCGCGACCTGTTGCGGATCCCGCCGGACCTGACTCTCCAACAGGCCGTGGACAACTACTTCATGCGCTACGACCACGGCGCCTTCCCGGTCGACGACCAGGGACGGACCATCGGCCTGCTGACGTTGCGGGCGGTCAAGCGGGTGCCGAGGGAGGAGTGGCCGTCCCGGCGGGTCCGCGACTTCCTGGTCCCGCTCGGCGACCAGATCGTGGCCAGGCCCGACGCCCGCATGGACCAGGTGATGGCCAAGCTGGACTCCAGCGACGGCCGGCGGACCCTGGTGGTCGACGACGGCGAGGTGGTCGGGATCATCACCCCCTCCGACGTCACCCGCTGGCTGAACCGCCGCCGCGCCTTCGGCCTCGGCCCGTGAGCCGCCGCATCCGGTCAGGTTAGGTTTCGGCGCGGGCGGCGCGCGCTCACCGCCACCACCGCGGCGACCAGGGCCACCGCGATCCATGGCGCCCACCGCGGCGCCCCGATCACCAGGCCGCCGCCGGCGGCCGCGCCGGCCAGCAGCGCCACCAGCACCACCGCCCGCTGCAGCAGCGACCCGCCGCTGGCGCCCCCGACCGCGGCGTGCGTGACCAGGCCGGTCAGCACTCCGGTCACATAGGTGGTGGCGACGCCGGGCAGCGCCACGCCGCCAACCGCGCCGCTCTGGAGGCCCATCGCGAGCGCGGCGGCCACGATCAGCCCGTACTGGACGTTGCCGCCCGGCTCACCGCCGCTAACCAGCCAGCCGAGGCTGAGCCCGACCAGGATCACCAGCTCGACCCCGAGCGTCAGCACCACCCGTCGCGGCCAAGGATCACCCTCGGAGCGCTTGGCCCTGCCGGAGAGGATCGCGCCGGCCAGGACCCCCAGCGCGAACCCGGCCAGCGCCGCGACCGAGTGCAGCACCCTGGCGCCCTCGCGCTGGCCGGCGGCGATGCCGAGCAGGACCGTGTTGCCGGTCATGTTGGCGGTGAACACCTCACCGAGGCGGAGGAAGCTGATGGCGTCGACCGCGCCCGCCGCGCCGGCCAGCATCGCGAGCAGCAGGTTGTGCACCCTCGTGGTCACGCGCGCGCCTCCCGGCTGAGGATCGGCAGCCGAACAGTACGGCACCTCGGGGACCACTACAGGTTTCGCGTCAACGGCGAAAGACCCTCGATCCGGGTCGCGATCGGCATTCGGAACGAACTAGGCTACACGGGTCAGGAACGCCCGCCGCCAGAGAGGTGCCGAAGTGACCGAGCGCAGTTCCGAAGCTGGTCAGCCGCCGCCCGAGATCGACAGCAGCGTCGCCCACTCCGCACGGATCTGGAACTACTGGCTCGGGGGCAAGGACTTCTTCCCGGTCGACCAGCGCGTCGGCGACCAGATCGCCGGGATGTTCCCCGACATCGTCCGCCTCGCCCGGGCCGACCGGGCGTTCCTTGGCCGCGCCGTGCGCTACCTGGTCGGCGAGGCCGGGATCCGGCAGTTCCTCGACATCGGCACCGGCCTGCCGACCGCCAGCAACACCCACGAGGTCGCCCAGGGCATCGCGCCCGAGACCAGGATCGTCTACGTCGACAACGACCCGCTGGTGCTGACGCACGCCCGCGCGCTGCTCACCGGCACGTCAGAGGGCGCCATCGACTACATCGACGCGGACCTCGGCGCTCCCGACGGCATCGTCGCCGACGCGGCCGCCACGCTCGACTTCGGCCGGCCGGTAGCGGTCATGCTGCTCGGCGTGCTCCACCACATCGACGACGACGCCAAGGCCAGGGAGATCGTGGACAAGCTGGTCGCCGCGATCCCGTCCGGCAGCTACCTGATCGTCGCCCACAGCACCAACCGGATCACCGGCGCGGCCATGGACGAGGCGGTGGCGCACTGGAACCGGTTCGGCAAGCCATCCATGACCTTGCGCACCCCGGAGGCGATCGCCGAGTTCTTCGACGGTCTTGAGCTGGTCGAGCCGGGGGTGGTCTCGACCTCGCGCTGGCGTCCCGACCCGGCTGACTCGGCCGCCGGCCCGATCCAGCAGACCGACGAGTTCTGCGGCGTCGCCCGCAAGCCCTGATGCGTCAGGGCCCGGGCCTCCGGGGTCCAGCAGGGGCCGCGCGCATCTCCCCACCCATCCCCAGGTGGGAGTGGCTCGGCGGCGCGTCGTTTGTGTCAGTTCGCGGTGGCAGCGGTGGCGTCGGGCCTGATGTGGGCGAACATGCTGCGGCCGTTCCAGCTCGGGAAGGCCCCGACGAGCCATGCGGGACCGTGGAGCTGGATCCGTGAGTCGCGGGTGGCCTCCGCCCAGGCCAGTTGCCCGGCATGCCACTTCACGAACGCTTCGGCGTCGGCGGTGATGTAGAGGTCCTCGTCCAGTCCGGCATACGTCTTGCAGATCTCGGCCTCGCGGTGCTCCAGCAGAAGCCAGTACCGCTCGTGGGGCCGGAAGCCGGTGAAGTCCAACCGGATGACCACGCGCTGGACGGGAAGTCGGTCCCGTCGGAGCGCGTTGCACATCGACCACAGCGCCACGTACGGATCGAGGTTCTCGGGAGCGATCTCAAGCCACCGGGCTCCCCACTCGCCGAGGGTCTGGCAGACCTTGAACAGATCGTGGCCCGAGCTCGTGAGCTGGTATCGGTGACCGCGCCCCTGAGCCTTCGGTGCCGACTCGACAATGCCGAGGCGTTCGAGCTGCTTGAGCCGCTGCGTGAGCAGGGTGCGGGAGAGTCCGGGCGCACCCTCGAGGATCTCGCCGAAGGTTTCACAGCCCAAATGCAGGTTGCGGACGATCACCGGCGTCCAACGCTCAGCGAAGATCTCCGCGCCACGGGCGATCGGGCAGTACTGGCCGTAGGTCCTCATGAGCGCAGTGTCGCGCGCCACCCGACCGTCGTGAAGTCCAGATTCCTTACTTCGAAGTCCAGATCGCTGACTTCTTCTGAGTGCACCTCGATGTTGCGATGAGCCCTGCGATGAGCCATCGACCAGAGGAGGAACGATGTCAGGGCCAACCACGATGCGGATTCCTGGGTTCCGGGGCGATGTGGTCGTCCCCGACCAGGATGGATACGACGACGCCCGCGCCGTATGGAACGGCACCGTCGACCGACGACCTCGGCTGATCGCCCGCTGCAGCGGCACCGCCGACGTGGCCGCGGCGGTGCGCTTCGCCCGCGACCGCGATCTCGAGATCGCCGTACGCGGCGGGGGTCACAACGTGGCCGGCACCGCGGTGTGCGACGGCGGGATCGTGATCGACCTGTCGGCGATGCGCGCCGTCTCGGTCGATCCTGTCCAGCGCAAGGCCCTCGTCCAGGGGGGTGCCCTGTGGGGAGATGTCGACCACGAGACACAGGCACACGGTCTGGCGACCACGGGCGGCATCGTGAGCCACACCGGTGTCGGCGGCCTCAGCCTGGGTGGCGGCATCGGCTGGCTCATGCGCAAGCACGGGCTCGCCGTCGACAACCTCGTACAGGCCGAAGTGGTCACCGCCGAGGGCGAGATCGTGGGGGCGTCGGCCAGCGATCACCCCGACCTGTTCTGGGCCCTGCGAGGCGGCGGCGGGAACTTCGGCATCGTCAGCTCGTTCCGGTTCGCGCTGCACCCGGTCGGCCCCACCGTCATGGCCGGACCGGTGTTCTGGGCGGCCGAGGACACCACCGAGGTCCTGCGCTTCTACCGGGACTTCGTCGCCGACGCGCCCGACGAGCTCGGGACCATCGTCCGACTCGGCACGATCCCGCCGTGGCCGGCCGTCGGTGACGAGCTGCACTTCCGGCCCGCCATCGCGGTGGCCAGCTGCTACGCGGGGCCCGTCGAAGACGGTGAGCGCGCCGTCAACGCGCTTCGCCATTTTGGAACTCCGCTGGTGGATCTGGTCGGACCCACCCTGTACGTTGACCATCAAAGCGGTATCGACGACACCGTCCCGCATGGTTGGCACTACTACTGGAAAGGCACGAACCTCACCAGCCTGTCCGACGCGGTCATCGACGTCGTCGCCGAGCATGCCTACGGCGCCACCTCCCCGAGGTCGTATGCGGCGATGTTCCACGTGGGTGGCGCGGTTGCCCGAGCGCCCCGGGGCGCCACGGCCTACCCGCGAAGCGATGTGGATCACATCATGTCCATCGACGCGGCCTGGCTCCCCGACCAGGACGACACCGTCAGGGCATCGGAGATCGCGTGGGCCCGAGCATTCCTGGACGCCCTGCGGCCCCATCGCGCCGGCGTCTACGTGAACTTCCTCGACTCCGACGACGACACCAGCCGCGTCCGCGAGGCCTACGGCGACGACACCTACCGGCGGCTTGCCGAAGTGAAAGCCAAATACGACCCCGAGAACGTGTTCCACCACAACAAGAACATCCAGCCTGGGACTCCGGCGCAGTGAGCGACCGCCAGGTCGGCACGACCTCGACCGGACATTACGCCAGCACGACGGAGCCCTGCCCCCACCCTCGTCGACGGCGGCTACACTTCGCTACCGGACCATCTGGGGGGACGGGATGGAGACGACCGGGCGGCGCCTGCGGTTGCTGTTCGCGGACCTTCTCGGCGTGGAGCGCGGCAAGTACCTGTTCGGCGAGGGGGCGGAGGCCGGGCACGCCTCCTTCTGCATTGGCGTCTACCCGCTCACCACCGACAAGGAGATCCTGCCGATCCCCGGCCTCCAGTTCGACGTCGGCCTGCCCGACGTCGAGGCCGAGCTGGACCGCGACACGCTCCGCCCCGGCTGGGAGCCGGACACCGACCTCGGCATCGCCGACATCCGGCGCCACGGCGCGCCGATCGAGCTCGACCCGCGCCGCGCCCTGCGCGTCGCCGTGGAGCCGTGGCTGGCGCTCGACCTGATCCCGCAGATCGCCTTCGAGCTGGAGTTCTTCCTCCTGGAGCCCGCCCAGGAGCCGGTCACGGCGCCGCGCCGCGGGCCCGGGTGGGGCGCGGCGGCGCTGCCGTCGCACCGCATCTACGGCACCGGCACCGCGGTCGACCCCTCCGGCACGGTCGACGACATCGTGCGGACCGCGCTGGCCGTCCACTTCCCGGTGGAGAGCTGGTCCAGCGAGTTCGACACCGCCGCATTCGAGGTCAACCTGCGCTACCGGGACGCGGTGCAGGCGGCGGACGAGGCGTTCCTGTTCCGGCTGCTGGTCCGCGAGGTCGCCGCCAGGCACGGCCGCGCCGCCACCTTCCTCGGCCGGCCCTTCCCCGACCGGGGCGGCAGCGGACTGCACCTGAACGTCAGCTTCCGCCGTCCCGACGGCTCCAACGCGATCCACGACCCCTCGGTGCCGGACGGGCTCTCGGCGCTGGGTCGCCGCTGCGTCGCCGGGCTGCTGGCCCGCCACCGCAGCCTGGCCGCGCTGCTCGCCCCGCACGTCAATGCCTACAAGCGACTGCGGCCCGACATGCTCAACGGCTACTGGGCCAACTGGGGCTTCGACGACCGCAGCGTCTGCGTGCGCATCCCGCCGGCCAGGGGCGAGCGGTCGCGTCTGGAGCACCGCATGGCCGACGCCGCCGCCAACCCGTACCTGGCGGCGGCCGCCTTCCTCCACGCCGCCCGCTTCGGCGTCCAGGAGGGCCTCGACCCGCCGCCGCCGCAGCCGCTCGGCCAGCCGCCGAATACCGCCGTCCACGTGCCCGACAACCTCGACGAGGCGCTGGAGGCGCTGCTGGCGGACAAGGAGCTGCGCGCGGCGCTGGGCGACTGGCTGGTGGAGTCGTTCGTGAGCCTGAAGCGGGCCGAGTGGAACCGCTACCTGGCCGAGGTCAACGACCCCTCCACCACCGAGGTCACCGCCTGGGAGCTGGACTACTACCTGCCGTTCTACTGAGACCGCCGCATGCGGCGCATTCCGTGAGCAAATGACCTTGGCCTGCCATGCCAGCGTCGGCAAGGCCGCGGCGGCGGCGGGTGTTAGCCTGGCTCGCGAGGGAGCCGCTCCAACGGCTCAGGGGGAGATATGGGCCATCTGGCCGACCGCATCCTCGCCCTCCACGGCGTGGTCGCACTCTTGGTCGTGTTCCTATTCCCGGCGCTGGAGGCCTCCGCGTTCGTCGGCGTGGTGGTGCCGGGCGAGATCGCCGTGCTGCTGGGCGGGGTGCTGGCCTTCGAGCACCGCGTCAGCCTGCCCGCCGTAGTGGTGGCGGCGGTCGCCGGCGCGATCATCGGCGACACCGTCGGCTACCTGGTCGGCCGGCGCTGGGGCAGCACCATCCTCGACAGCTCGGTCGGCAGGCTGGTCAAACGCGAGCACCTGGACCGGGCCGAACGCTACCTCGGCGAGCGCGGCGGGCCGGCCGTGTTCGTCGGCCGCTTCACGGCGGCGCTGCGGGCGCTGATCCCCGGCCTGGCCGGGATCGCCCACATGCGCTACCGCACCTTCGCGCTCTACAACGCGGCGGGCGGGGCGATCTGGGCGACCGGGTTCGTGCTGCTCGGGTACGTGGCCGGCACCGGCTACCGACGGGTCGAGCACATCGCCGGCCGGGCCGGACTCCTGCTGCTGGTCGTGGTGGTCGGCGCCGGCGGGATCGCCCTGGCCGGCCGCTGGGTCGCCCACCATCCCGACCGCGTGCGACGCCTGGTCGAGCGCGTGGTCGGCGAGGGCGCGGTCGCCCGCGCCCGGGACCGCTACCAGACGCAGATCGCCTTCCTCGCCCGCCGGCTTCGGCCGGAGGGCGCCCTCGGGCTGTCGCTGACCGTCAGCATTCTGGCGATCGCGCTGGCCGCCTGGGCGTTCGGCAGCCTGCTCTTCGACGTCCTCTCGCATGGCGAGCTCGCGCTGGTCGACCAGCCGGTGCAGAACTTCTTCGTGGCTCACCGCGAGCCGTGGCTGACGTTGCTGATGCGCGGCGCCAGCAACCTCGGCAACGCCGCGCTGCTGATCGGCGGGCTGGTCGCGGTCGGCCTGCTGTGGCGCTGGCGGGGCCGGACCTGGCGGCCGCTGGAGCTGCTCGCGATCGCCTTCGCCGGCGCCTGGCTGCTCTCCAATCTGGTCAAGGTGCTGGTCCACCGGCCGCGCCCGCCGGCGGCCCAGGCGATCGGCCACTGGACCGGCCACGCGTTCCCGTCCGGCCACGTCACCCACGCGACCGCCGTGTACGGGATGCTCGCCGCCCTGCTGGCCGCGGCCACGTCGCGCTGGTCCTGGAAGGTCGCGGCCTGGACCGGCGCCGTGCTGGTGGTGTGCGCGGTCGCGTTCTCGCGGCTGTACCTGGGCGCCCACTGGCTGACCGACGTGCTCGGAGGGATGGCCCTGGGCGGGGTGTGGCTGTTCGGGGTGCTCGCCGGCGAGCGCGCCATCGACCGCCTCCGCACCGCCGGCGCGGCCCGCCCGGCGGAGGGCGAGAAGGCGCCGGAGCCGACCGCCCGCCCGGCGGAGGGCAAGGAGGCGCCGGAGCCGACCGCCCGCGCGCAGGGAGAGGAGGCGCCGGACTCGACAGCGCAGGGCCAGGAGGCCAAGCAGGGCCAGGAGGGCCAGACCGCGGACGCGGAGCGCCGCCGGCAGCGCCGCGTCTCGCCGGGGAGCTAGCGGCGGCGAGCTAGCTCGGCTCGGGGAGCTGGTTGAAGACGTAGTAGAGGGCGAGCACGAAGTGCAGCGCCAGCGTGAGCGGGGCGCTGACGAAGGCGAGCCCGATCAGGATCAGGTAGCCGATGTTCCCGGCGGTGAAGCGGATCACCGTCGCGCGGGCCGCGGCCTCCTCGTGGGCCAGCAGCCTGCGCCGGCCCCGGACCACCCAGAGCCAGAGGCCGCCGAAGCTGATCGCCATCCCGAACATGGTGATGCTGTAGGCGGCCGCGGCGACGTGGGAGTTGGCGCCGCCCTCGCGGACGTACTCGGCCATCATCGAGGTCGGGAACGGGATCGCCACCACGAACAGCAGCAGCAGGAGGTTCAGGAACAGCAGCGGCCGGTCGGCCCGTTCGATGTGATGGAACATCGCGGTGTGGTTGACCCAGATGATCCCGATCACCAGAAAGCTGACCACGTAGCTGGCGTAGCTCGGCCACAGGTCCAGCAGGCGGGCGCCCAGCTCGCCCTGGGGCGTGCCGCTGATCGGCGGCACGTGGAGGTCGAGGATCAGCAGGGTGATGGCGATCGCGAAGACGCCGTCGCTGAACGCCTCCAGCCGGTTGGTTCGCATGTCCCGGACTCTATGCCACTTGCAAACCGCAAGCGACCCCGCCCCTGTGCGATCCTGGAGCCCATGCCAAAGGCCACGGGCACGGAGGCCCGGATCCGCACCGGCCGCCTGGAGCTTCTGCCGCTGGTCGTCGACGACGCCGACGAGATGGTCGAGGTGCTCGGCGACCAGCGCCTGCACGACTTCATCGGCGGCCGGCCGGCGACCCTGGAGGAGCTGCGGACGCGCTACGCCGTGCTGGCCGACGCCCACTCCCCCGACGGCAGCCAGGAGTGGCGCAACTGGATCCTGCGGCTGCGCGACGGCACCGCGGTCGGGACCGTGCAGGCGACCATCGTCGAGGACGGCCGCGCGGCCGAGATCGCCTGGGTGGTCGGCACGCCCTGGCAGGGCCGCGGCCTGGCCTCGGAGGCGGCGATCGGGCTGGTCGCCTGGCTCGAGGCCCGGGGGGTGCGGACCATCACCGCCCACGTGCATCCGGACCATCGCGCCTCGGCGGCGGTTGCGGCGCGGGCGGGCCTGGAGCAGACCGGCGAGCGGCACGCTGGCGAGCTGCTCTGGCGCCGGATCACCGCGGAGCGATGAGTCTGGGCCTATCGCTACGACGTGTCGCCCGCGGGAAGTGCGGCTGACGCGGGCGCGCGTCTCAGGACGGCCACCGCCGCGATCGGAAGCAGCAGCAGGGTCAGCACCCCGGACAGCACCAGCCCGCCAGAGGTTCCAGCGACCTGGACCAGCGGCCCTCCCGCCGTGAGCCCCAGCGGGGCGGCCACCATCGAGCCGGTCGTCCACAGCGTGACGACCTGCTGTTGCTCCCCAGGCTCCAGGCCGGACTGAAGGAAGCTGTACGCGACCGGGGTGAACGGCGCCCACACCAGGCCACCCAGCCCAAAGACGATCATCGCGACGGTCAGATCCGAAACGAAGGCGAGGACGATCGGGCACACCGCCCACAGGCCGATGATCGCGATCAGCACGTGCCGCTGCGGAAGGTTCCGCAGCTGATTCACCAGCGCGGCGCCGATGAATGCGCCGACCCCCACCGCGCCCCACATGAGGCCCAGGCCAGAGGCGCCGGCGTCCAACGTCCCGCGGACGAACAGCGGAAGCGCGACCTCGATCGGCATGTAGAAGAAGTTGAAGAAGAACTCGACCACCAGCAGCCGGGCAGCCACGGGACGGCGTCGCAGGATGCGCCAGCCCGACTCCCGGGAGGTTGGCCGGCGGAGCGCGTCGCGATCTCTGACGGCGCGCGGGACGGAGATCAGGACCGCGGCCATCAAGATCAGCGCGCCGCCCGCATCGAAGAAGAGCGCGGCGCCAGCACTGGTGGTGGCGACGATCACGCCGCCGAGAACCGGCCCGACGATGTAGAGCGCGAAGGTGGCGTTGAGCCCGAGCAGGCCGTTGACGGCGAACTGGCCCGTCTCGCCCGCCATCGACGTGGCCAGCACGCGCCTGCTGCTCGCCCCGGCCACCCTGAAGGTCGCGCCGGCCAGAAGACCGATGATCAGCACCTGAAGCGTCAGCCGGTCGGTGACGGCCAGAACGCCGAGCGTGGCAAAGGTCAGCGATCGCAGCACGCAGTCGGCGATCAGGGCCGTTCGTGGCGGCACCCGCACCCATCCCAATCCGATGGACAGCGCGAGGATGGTTGACAGAACGAACGGCGCCGCCTCGACCAGCCCGATGGCGATGGCCTTCGGCACGTTCCCGTGGATTGAGAGCGTCTGCACGGGCATCGCGACGATGATCATGCCCGTGCCCACGTTGGCGAGGAGGTCTCCGAGGAGGAGACCGGCCACGTGCCGGTCGCGCAGCACGTCCCGGTACGACCGGTTGGGCTCCTGCGTCGCGGCGGCGGAGGTCATGGCGGCGGTCGCCGGCGCTCTAGCGCAGTTCCTGGATGCGGATCAGGTTGCCCGCGGGATCGCGGAAGGCGCAGTCGCGAACCCCGTACGGCTGCTCGGTCGGCTCCTGGACGACCTCGGCGTCGCCGGCCTGGACCCGCTCGAAGGTGCGGTCGAGATCCTTGGTGGCCAGGAGCAGGCTGGCGTAGGTGCCCTTGGCCATCATCTCGGCGATGGTGCGGCGCTCGTCGTCGGTGATGCCGGGGGTGGCGGCCGGCGGGTACAGGACGATGGACGTGCCGGGCTGGTCCGGAGGACCGACCGTGATCCAGCGCATCCCGGCGTAGCCGACGTCGTTGCGCACCTCGAAGCCGAGGGTGTCGCGATAGAAGGCCAGGGCCGCGTCCGGGTCGTCATGCGGCAGGAAGCTCGAGTGAATGGTGATGTCCATGGGGGTCATGCTAGCCGCGGCCCGATGGGCCGCGCTTCTCGATTCCTGACCGGTCTGGCCCCCAGGTGTCCCGAGGGCCGCGGTCAGGCGCCGACGTAGGCCGCGAGGTGCTCGCCGGTGAGTGTCGACCGGCCGGCGACCAGGTTGGAGGGTGGGCCTTCGAACACGATCCGGCCGCCGTCGTGACCTGCTCCGGGGCCGAGGTCGATGATCCAGTCGGCGTGCGCCATGACCGCCTGGTGGTGCTCGATGACGATGACCGACTTGCCGGAGTCGACCAGCCGGTCGAGCAGGCCGAGCAGCTGCTCGACGTCGGCGAGGTGGAGGCCGGAGGTCGGCTCGTCCAGAACGTAGACGCCGCCCTTCTCGCCCATGTGCGTGGCCAGCTTGAGGCGCTGCCGCTCGCCGCCGGACAGCGTCGTGAGCGGCTGGCCGATGGTGAGGTAGCCGAGCCCGACGTCGGCGAGCCGGTCGAGGATGGCGTGCGCGGCCGGCGTGCGCGCCGCGCCGGCGCCGAAGAACTCCTCGGCCTCGGCCACCGACATCGCCAGCACCTCGCTGATGTCCCGCCCGCCGAGGTGGTAGTCCAGCACCGACGCCTCGAACCGCTTGCCCTCGCACCCCTCGCAGGTGGTGGCGACGCCGGCCATCATCGCCAGGTCGGTGTAGATGACGCCGGCGCCGTTGCAGGTGGGGCAGGCGCCCTCGGAGTTGGCGCTGAACAGTGCCGGCTTCACGCCGTTGGCCTTCGCGAACGCCTTGCGGACCGGGTCGAGCAGCCCGGTGTAGGTCGCCGGGTTGCTCCGTCGCGACCCGCGGATCGCGCCCTGGTCGATCGACACCACCCCGTCGCGCCTGGACACCGAGCCGTCGATCAGCGAGCTCTTTCCCGAACCGGCCACGCCGGTCACCACGACCAGCACGCCGAGCGGGATGTCGACGTCGACCTCCTGGAGGTTGTGGGTGCTGGCGCCGCGCACCTCCAGCGCCCCCGACGGCGTCCGCACCGAAGGCTTCAAGGAGGCCCGGTCGTCCAGGTGCCGCCCGGTCAGCGAGCCGCTGGCCCGCAGCCCGTCCAGGGTGCCCTCGAAGACCACCTGGCCACCGGCGGCGCCGGCGCCGGGGCCGAGGTCGACCACGTGGTCGGCGATCGCGATCGCCTCCGGCTTGTGCTCCACGACCAGCACCGTGTTGCCCTTGTCGCGCAGCCGCATCAGCAGCTCGTTCATCCGCTGGATGTCGTGCGGGTGCAGACCGATGGTCGGCTCGTCGAAGACGTAGGTGACGTCGGTGAGCGACGACCCGAGGTGGCGGATCATCTTGGTGCGCTGCGCCTCGCCGCCCGAGAGCGTGCCCGACGCGCGGTCGAGGCTGAGGTAGCCGAGCCCGATCTCCGCGAACGAGTCGAGAAGGTGCTGAAGCCCGGTGAGCAGCGGGGCCACCGACGGCTCCTCGAGACCGCGGGCCCAGCCGGCGAGGTCACTGATCTGCATCGCGCAGAC
>JBEDUQ010000125.1:0-6430 GCA_040414855.1 Actinomycetota bacterium | reverse complement strand
ACGTGGGCGGCCTCGTGGGCGAGCAGCGCCCTGCCTCGCGGGCTGGCGGGGAGGTAGGCGCCCCGGCGGAAGAAGACGTGCTGGCCGGTGGTGAAGGCGCTGGACCCCAGCGCCTGGTTGAGCTGGTCGGTGCCCGCGTCGGTGTGGACCCGCACCGCCCCGAGGTCGGCGCCGAGCGCCCGCTCGATCGGCGCGCGCAGCGGCTCGGGGATGGCCCGCCCTCCGCCGCGCGACCCTGACACCGCCCGGGCCAGCGAGGGACCCGCCTCGGCGCCCCCGACACGCTGGACGCGCCCGGGCTGAGCGCCCAGCGCCGGGGCCGCCGCCGCTTGGCTGCTCGACCCGGCGGCAACCCGCCGCGCCACCCGGTCGGCGTCCCGCTCGAACGCGTCTCCAGGAGCACCGACCACCAGCTTCGCCTGGATCGGCGGCGCCCGCCCCACCGGCCCGCCCGGGCGAGCGTCGCCCACGACCCGCTGCACGAACCGGTTGCCGTGGCGACGCTGCAACGCCAGCAGCATCCCGCCGACCCCGCCAGCCCCGTGGTCGACCGCCGGCGCGGTGACCTCGGACCCTGGCGCCCGCGCGAGCGCCGGCGCCCCACGGGCAGCCCGCTCCCGTACCCGATCAACCATTTGGAGCTCCCTGGAGGTCGCGGAGGCGCTGCCAGAGCTTGACCGCCATATCTGCCCACTCGCCCGGCGCGTATCGCTGCGCCTCTTTCCTGCCTTGGGTCGCGGCGAATTCCCGGTTCTCGAGGACGACCCCGGGGGCAGCTGCGCTGCCCTTCCCGATCCGGTCGGCACGCAGCTCACTGGACCAGTCGTTGCGGGCCTTCTCGAAGACGGTGTCGTCCCTCCCCGCGAGGACCTCGTCGAGCCAGTCCTTGCAGCTGATCCCGGCGCCGGTGATCACCTCGTCATCGCCGGCGGCCGTGCGGTTGGCAAGCTTGAGCAGCCTGGTCGCGATCGTGGCTCGCGTCGCCTGGTCATCGAGCAGAGCGCGCAGCCCAGGAATGTCGGCAGCGAGGTTGTCCCGAACCGTCGACAACTTCGTCTTGTAAAAGAAGAGCCCAACCTTCTTCTTGATGAGGCCGCCCTCTTCCGCGACTCTGCCTCTGTGCAAATAGTAGAGGATGAGCGCGAACAGCCCCTCGACGCCGGACGCCTCCTCGGCGCTGAAGCCGGTGCCGAACTGGCTGGTGATCCATCCTCTCGTGCTCGCGGCCTGGGAGTTCGCGGATGCGAGCGCCTGCCTCGTTTTTTCGTATTCTTGTTGAGTCGTCCACCCAGGCGCCGCCATAGGGTTCTTGATCCAGCTTCCCTCTTCACTCAATCGATTGCTGAATTCCTGCGTCACTCGCCTGAGCGATACTCCATAGGTCTGCTGCACCATGGCGTCGACGCTCTGAACTCTGTTCTCTGCGTCGATGTCCTTCTCGCTGCCCACGTAGTTCGTTTGCGCCGGAACCGCCGTCACGCCGGCCACGTCGTCAAGCGCGATCCTGTCATTCGCATCGATGGCGTTGGTCTTGATGGAATTGGCCGTGGCTACCAGCCGGCCCATCAGGGTACGGACCCGATTCTCGCCGACCGCGAACTCGTCCATCGGCTTGGTGACCAGCTCGAGGATGGGCGGGCTGTCGCGGAGTTGGCTTCCTTCGAGAAGGAGCGTCCTCACGGTCTTCGAATGGTCGACGTGCATCTCGAAATCCTGAGGGTCCGTGGACCTTCCCACCACCTTCTTGGGGTCGCTCACGGGCTCCCGTTTCCCTATTCCACCGGGGCCGTCGCTCGTCAGCAGGACGGAGAGCTCCAGCTCGAACCCGAAATCACGCTGGACCGTCGGCACGGCCGGCGCGGGCGGGCCCGACCCGCAACCCGGCGCCGTCGCGGCGCCCTGCTGCACCGTGTGGGTCAGCTCATGCGCCAGCAGCTCGTCGCCGGCGCGGGTGCCGGGGCGGTAGCGGGAGCGGTGGACGAACACGTCGCTGCCCACCGTGAACGCATGCGAGCGCAGCGCCTCGTTGAGCCGGTCGACCCGCGCGCCGGTGTGGACCCGCACGGCACCCAGGTCGGCCCCGAGCGCCTGCTCCGCCCGCGAGCGCAGCGCGTCCGGAACCGCCTGCCCGCCGCCGCGAGCCTTGCCGACGTCCCGCTCCACGGTCGCGTCGACGACACCGGCCGGGCTGCCATGGAGAAGCTGGATGTCCGGCGGGCGCGCGGCGGGCTCGTCCGCGCGGCCGGTGCCCACCCACGGGCCCGGCCCGTCCTCTGCCGACCTCGCGACCACCCGCCGCGCCACCTGGTCGGCCTCACGCTCGTAGCGGTCACGCGGCGGGCCGAGCGCCAGCTTCGCCTGCGGCACCGGGATGCCCGACGCCGGGCCGCCCTGTCGGCCGAGCGCCACGACCCGCTGCACGTACCGGTTCCCGTACTCGCGCTGAAGCCGGAGCAACAGCGCGCCGGCGGGGTCGAGCCGCCGGTGGCCGTCCGCGGTGGCGCCCCCGGGAGGCGGCGGGCCCGGCCGCCATGCCCGGGTCTGGCCCGCTTGCCGTGCCGGGTCGGGGCCGGCCGTGGCCGGCCCTGTGGCGGTCTCGAACCGTCGGCCGCTCATGGGCCCACTCCCTCCACCGCCCCGCCGGCGCGCTCGCCGGCATCCCTGGCGGTCAGAACCTTGCCCATCTTCTGGTACTCGCGCTGGGTGGCGTGCAGCAGGTGCGCCATGGTGACCACGCCACCGTCGGCGGCGGCCAGGAAGGCCCCGGCCACCGCGATGTTGCGGATGTTGCCGCCAGGCACCTCCACCTGCCGCGCCAGCAGGTCGAGGTCCAGGGCGGGGTCTCGCGGAGTCTCGGCCGGCCAGATCCGCTCCCAGATGCGGCGCCGGTCAGCCGGTCCGGGCACCGGGAACTCCACGCAGGCATGCAGACGGCGCACGAACGCCTCGTCCATGTTCTTGCGCAGGTTGGTGGCCAGGATCACCGCGCCCTCGTACTCCTCCATCTTCTGCAGTAGGTAGCTGGTCTCGACGTTGGCGTAGCGGTCGTGGGCGTCGCGCACCTGGGTGCGCTTGCCGAACAGCGCATCGGCCTCGTCGAAGAAGAGCACGGCGTTGCTGGTCGCCGCCTCCGCGAAGACGCGCGCCAGGTTCTTCTCGGTCTCGCCGACGTACTTGCTGACGACGCTGGAGAGGTCGATGCGGTACAGGTCCAGGCCGAGCGCCCCGGAGAGCACGTCGGCGGCCATGGTCTTGCCGGTCCCCGACGGGCCGGTGAACAGGACGTTGAGCCCCTTGCCGAGCGCGAGCCTGCGGTCGAAGCCCCAGGTGCCGTAGACGAGCGCGCGGTAGCGGAGCTGGTCGTGGATCTCGTGGAGCTGGGCCATCCGGTCGGCCGGCAGCACCAGGTCGTCCCAGCCGTAGCGGGGCGTCACCTTCTGGGCCACCTCGCCGAGCCTGCGGTTGGAGTGCAGGCGGCAGGCGGCGAGCAGATCGGCCTGGGTGAGCGTTGGCGCCGCCGGCGAGCGGGCCAGCGCCAGCCCGAGCGCGGTGGCGGCGGCGTCGCGGATCTGGCCCGGGCGCAGCCGGAAGGTGCCGGCCACGGCGGCAAGGTCGACCTCGGGGTCGAGGGCCGGGCTCGCAGCGGCGGGCGCCAGGGGCGCCGGGACCGCCGGCGCCGCGGGCGGGTCGCCGGCGAGCGCGGCGCGCCACAGTTGCAGCCGCTCCCGGTGGTCCGGCCAGGGCAGCTCCAGGCGCACGACGTCCACCCCGTGGAGCGCGTCCACCGGCTCCCAGGCGGCCTCACCCGTCAGGAAGGTCAGGCCGGGACGCTCGCCGAGGACGGCCAGCAGCCCTGCCAGGTGGGCCGCCCGGTCGTCGGCCAGCAGCGCGTCGAAGCCCACCCAGTGCAGCGGCACCGCCCGCAGCCGGGCCTCCCGGTCGGCAAGCCGCGCCAGCCTCGTCAGCTCGAGCGGGTCGTGGGTGGCCAGCCGGTCCCCGTCCACCACCAGCAGTCGCCGGCCGAGCGCGCCCGCGCAGGCCGCCGCCAACGCCCGCCTGCCCGACCCGTACGGGCCCTGGAGGTAGACGACCAGGCCGGCACTGGCAGCGCCGGCGCCCGCCCGCTCGACCAGCCCGGCCAGCCGCCGCCGCAGCTCCTCCGGCAGTGCCAGCGCCTCGAGGTCCGCGGCGCCGTCGAGCAGCCGGGCCCAGGGCCGCAGCCGCTCGTCCAGCTCGTCGCCGTCCAGCAGGAACTCCGCCACGCCCGGGTCCAGGCGCACGGTCCTGCCGAGCAGCGGCGTGCCGCCCGGCTGCTCGCCCAGCTCCACGAGCTGGTGGCGGAGCAGCGGCGCGGCTGGTCCGAAACGCGCCCGCGCCGCCACCTTCGCCTCCACGTCGGGGCAGAGCAGGTCGAGCAGCAGCCCGACGGTCGGCTGGCGGCAGGTCACGTCGTCGTGCAGGTAGGCGTACAGCCGCTCGTAGCCGCGGTCCAGCTCCGGCGCCAGGCAGGCCAGGACCACATCGACGTCGAAGGCGCTGAGCTCCACCACGCGCGCCAACAGCTCCAGCCGCAGGGTGCCGCCCTGGCGCCGGCTGTCGTCCACCCGCTCGGCGAGCTCGAGGCCCAACCGGTCGAGCCTGTCCTGGACGGCCTCGAGCGCCTGCGGCGGCAGCGGGATGGTGGCCCAGGTCGGAGTGGCGACGGCCTTGTCCAGCAGCGCCTCTGGCTCGGACTCGGGCACGTAGAAGGCCGCCAGCTCGTCGCCCCGCTGCTCGTGCAGCCGGCGGGCACGCGCCACCTGGACGCGCAGCAGCAGGTCGAGCCGCTCCAGCTCGCCCAGGATGTGCCGGAGGGAGGTCATCGGGTCGCCCATCACCCGCTCACCCCAGCCTCAACTCGTCTCTTGCAGCGTCTGCCTGGCCGTCTGCAGGTTGTCGGCGATCGCCTCGCGGATCGCCGTCAGCCGCTGGACCTCTTCCTGGAGCGCCGACACCCCCGCCAGGACCTGGTCCAGGCGCGCGAGCAGGTCCACGACCAGCGCGGCGTTCAGCGCGCCCGGCGAGTCCGGCCTGCCGGGCGGGCTCGGCGAGACGGGCGGGTGCGGCGAGACGGGTGGGTGCGGCGTTGCGGGCCGGTCCGGCCGCCCGAGCGTAGCCGGAGGGTCCCCGAGGCGGCCCGCGCGGAGCTGGTGGTAGAGGGCGACAGTCTCCTCCGACGGCGTGAGGTTGAACTCCCTGGCCAGCGCGGCAGCGCAGCGCTCGTACTGACGCAGCGCGGTGGTGCGGTCGCCGGCGCGGTAGTGCAGGCGCATCAAGCCCCGATGGGTGCACTCGTGGGCGGGGTCGCGCCGCAGGATCCGAAGCCCGTAGGCCAGCCCGCGATCGTAGGCTCCCCGCGCCTCGCACCAGCCCATCAGCTTCTCCAGCATCACCAGGTAGGCGAGCTGCAGGCGGTCACGCTCGTACACGCACCAGTCCTGGTAGCCCGCCTCGATCAGGTCTCCCTGGTAGAGGGCGACCGCCGCCTCCAGGCCCCGTGCCTGCGAGTCGCTCAGCCGCTCGCCAGGGGTGCCTCGGCAGCCGTCGTAGGAGGCCTCGAACTCGTGGACGTCCAGCCACCAGCGGGCGGCGGGGTCCAGGCGCACCCAACCGGCGTTGAGCAGCAGCAGGCCGGGAACGGGTCCGTGCCCGTTGGCCTTGCCGGCGTGGTGCGCCAGGGCTCCCTGGAGCTGCCAGAGCGTCTGGCGCAGGTACTTCTTCGACAGCGAGTAGGAGGCCTCGGGCCAGAGCACGCCGGCCAGCGTCTCACGGGTGTGCGAGCGGTCCCGGTACACCAGCATGTAGCAGAGCAGCTCCAAGGCCTTGGCCGGGAGGCTGGTGACCGGCTGCCCTCCCCACTCGACGCGGACCTTCCCGAACAGTCTGACCGCGAGGCCCTCCATCGACACTCCCCCCCGACGCCGACCGGCGCGACCGCGCGCCCGGCGTGGGCGACCCGTGATGGCCGCCCGGCACGGAGCCGAGGTCGGCGGCACCGGAGCCGCCGACCAACGACTGCCGCATAAAGTGCATAACGGGACCCTCTTTTCCAACATCCGAAGGATGAACAACATCTGAAAGTGAGACCAATGTCGCACGTCCGCAGGGACCATGTCGAGGCATATGGGGCCACTGAAGTGAGGTCCCAGCGGCCCGTACCCCCACCGCCAGATCCTTAGGCTCGATGCACAAAGGGCTGGCACCAGGACGGTGAGCAAGCAGAAGGCCAGGCGGGCATCGACCCGCCTGGCCTCCGTCCTCCCCCCGATCAGCCGCCGTTCTGGGCGATCTCGTTGAGCTTGCTGGTCATGTCCTGGATCGCCTGGTCAGGGGTCTTCTGCCCCTGCAACGCCGCATACGCGTCATCCTGCACCGCGGTGGTCACCTCCTG
>JBEDUQ010000124.1:0-8282 GCA_040414855.1 Actinomycetota bacterium | reverse complement strand
GGCTACCTGATCGAGTTCGCGGTGGCCGCCAAGGAGGCGGGAGCCGACCGGGTCCGCTACTGCGACACGATTGGCGGTGAGACCCCCGCCCACATCCGGGAGCGTTTCGCGAGGCTGGCGAGCGCCGCCGGCATCGCCCTCGAGACGCACTGCCACAACGACCTCGGCATGGCGGTGGCGAACTCGGTCGCCGGCGCTCTCGGCACGCTGGACGCCGGCTACGACGTGTGGGTGAACACCTGCGTGAACGGCGTCGGCGAGCGCGCCGGCAACGCCGACCTGCTCAGCACGATCCTGGCGTTCCAGCACGGCTTCGGCGTCGCCGGCGAGGCGCGGATCGCCGACTCGCTCGACCTCACCTGGGCCCGGCGCTTCGCGCACTGGGCGAGCCGGGCGCTCGGCCAGCCACTGCCGCCGAACCAGCCTGGCGTCGGCGCGAACGCCTTCGCGCACGAGTCCGGCATCCACGCGGACGGGGCGCTCAAGGACCGGCACAACTATGAGCTGTACGACGACGAGGCCCTCGGTCCGTTCCCCCACGACTGGAACGCCACCGAGGGCAGGGTGGTGCTGACCGGCGAGTACGGCGGCAAGGCGGGCTTCAGGCACGTGATGGACGGGCTCGGGGTCGAGATCGGCGTCGCCGACGAGGACCTGGTGTTCCGGCTCGTCCAGGTCGCCAACTCGGCCACGGGACGCCCGCTCCCCGACGACGAGCTGCGGCTGCTGGCCACCTACCCGCACGAGCTCGCCCTGCTGTTCCCCGGGCAGCTGTCGTAGCGGGCTATTCGTCGCAATATCCGAGGCGTCCCGATCCACACGGACGCGAGGCATGTCATGGATCGGCGGCCGACTTCGTGCTGGTGCGGATGCCTGGTAACCTAAACGTGGTGGGGGATCCGGCTCTGGCTGGCGGCGTAGCTGGGTATCTTGAGCGGGTCCGACACCGACCCCTATACTCAGTGGGCTTTGGGCTCGGGCCCGATGCTCTCGCCCCGTAGGCCAGTAGCTCAATTGGTAGAGTCCCGGTCTCCAAAACCGGTGGTTGGGGGTTCGAGTCCCTCCTGGCCTGCTAGGCCCCTGTCCACACCGGACGATCCAGCTCGCCATCGGGACCAGGGGTTCGATTCGACGAACATTGCGCCGCCCGGCGCGAGGAGCAGGGCTTGCGATGAACAGGGAGACCAAGCGAGCGATGGCTCGCCAGCAGCGCACCACCGACCAGGCGGCGCGCCTGCAACAGCTGCGCAAGCAGCAGGCCACCCGTCAGCAGACCGCCAAGGCGGGCCGCGACGCGGTGGTCGGCGGGCGACGTGCCCGCGCGCGCGGCTTCCGCACCTTCGGCGGCGAGGTGGTCACCGAGCTGCGCAAGGTGAACTGGCCGGACCGCCGCACCGTCTTCGGCTACACGCTGGTCGTGCTGGTCTCCGTGTCGGTGATCACCGCGATCATCTTTGGATTGGACACGCTGTTCGGGAAGCTCGTCATCGCGATCTTCGGCAGCTAGCCAAGGGAATATCGGGAGTGTCATGAGCAACACCGAGACAGAGATCGTCACTCAGCAGGAGACCGCCGAGTCGACCGACACCGGCGAGGCCGGCGGCGACTTCGGCTCTGGTGACTGGTACGTCGTCCACACCTATGCGGGCTACGAGAACAAGGTCAAGGCCAACCTCGAGAGCCGTATCTCGTCCATGAACATGGAGGAGAAGATCTTCGAGGTCGTGATCCCCATGGAAGACGTCATGGAGATCAAGGGCGGCAAGAAGCAGGTCGTCTCACGCAAGGTCTTCCCCGGCTACCTGCTCGTCCGCATGTACCTCGACGACGACTCGTGGTACGTGGTCCGCAACACCCCGGGGGTCACGGGCTTCGTCGGGTCCGGCGCCAAGCCGACGCCGCTCTCCGAGAAGGAAGTCTCCAAGATCCTCGAGACCAAGCCGGTCGAGAAGCTGAAGCCGCGGGTCGAGTGGCAGGTGGGCGAGTCGGTCACCGTGACCTCGGGGCCGTTCGCGCAGCTGCCGGGCACGATCGCCGAGATCAACCCCGACCAGCAGAAGGTCAAGGTGCTGGTGTCGATCTTCGGCCGCGAGACCCCGGTCGAGCTGTCGTTCGACCAGGTGCAGAAGCTTTAGAGAAGAGGAATCCCAGGTTTTGACCCTGGGGGGTGTGGGGGGGCGGGCTCCCCCCACATTGAATCAGGCAGGATGTGGGGGGAGTGCGCTCCCCCCACAAGGATGAAGGAGCAAGAGGCAGATGCCACCGCAGCAGTCCCGTCGCCGTCGCGTGACGGCCGTGCTCAAGATCGAGCTCTCGGCCGGGCAGGCCACGCCGGCCCCGCCCGTGGGCACCGCGCTCGGCCCGCACGCCGTGAACATCATGGAGTTCGTAAAGCAGTACAACGCGGCGACGCAGTCCCAGGCCGGCAACGTGGTCCCAGTCGAGATCACCATCTATGAGGACCGCACCTTCAGCTTCGTGCTGAAGACCCCGCCGGCCGCGGTGCTGCTGCGCAAGGCCGCGGGCGTGGAGAAGGGCTCGGCCGAGCCGCACCGCGAGAAGGTCGGGAGCGTCACCCGCTCCCAGGTGCGCGAGATCGCCGAGACCAAGATGCCCGACCTCAACGCCCGCGACATCGAGGCGGCGATGAAGGTCATCGAGGGCACCGCACGCTCCATGGGCATCACGGTCGCCAGTTAGCCGGGCGACCGAAAGCGCCGCGACCAGCGGCAATCGACGAGTGGGAGGGGCGGCGACGACTGCCCCGCCGGACCACAGGAGGAATCCGTCAATGAGCGGTAAGAAGTACGACGAGCAGGCCAAGAAGGTCGACAAGAGCCGGCTCTACGCGCCCTACGAGGCGCTCGACCTCGCCAAGTCCACCAACCCCGCGCGCTTCGACGCCACCGTGGAGGTCGCCTTCCGGCTGGGCGTCGACCCCAGGCGTGCCGACCAGATCGTCCGGGGCACGGTCTCGCTGCCGCACGGCACCGGCAAGACCATCCGGGTCGCCGTCTTCGCCGAGGGCGAGGCGGCCCGGCAGGCCGAGGAGGCCGGCGCCGACGTGGTCGGCGGCAAGGACCTGGTCGAGCGGGTGCAGGGCGGCTTCCTCGACTTCGACGCCGCCGTGGCGGTTCCCGAGATGATGGGCCAGGTCGGCCGGCTCGGCCGCATCCTCGGCCCTCGCGGCCTGATGCCGAACCCGCGGGCCGGCACCGTCACCCCCGACGTCGGCAAGGCGGTCCTGGACATCAAGGCCGGAAAGCTCGAGTACCGCACCGACCGCTGGGGCAACGTCCACCTGGTGCTCGGCAAGGCCTCGTTCACGACCACCTCGCTGGCCGAGAACTACCAGGTTGTGCTCGACGAGCTGGTCAGGGCCAAGCCGGCCGCCGCCAAGGGCCGCTACATCAAGGGCATCACCGTCTCCACCTCGATGGGTCCCGGCATCAAGGTCGATCCTTCGCAGACCCGCAACGTCGCGCAGCAGCCGCGGAGCGCCTAGGCGCCCGCCGCCGCGAGCCGCGGCTGGACAAAGGGCAGGGCGATGCCCCGTCTGGACTGGTACCTCGGCTGGTGGTCGCCGCAACCCCTGGCGATCCAGCCGGAGGACCTGATCGACCCGCACGTCCACGGCCCGCTGCTGGCCGCGGCGGGCGAGGGCGCCCCGCTGGACTCGCTCGGGCAGGCGCGGCTGGACGCGCTCAAGGCGGCCGGGCTCGCGACCTCGACCGGCAGGCCGCGCTTCCCGGTCGCCCGGGCCGAGCAGGCGACCGCGCTGCTCGAGGCGGGCCGCGACCTCGGGGCCGCGATCGCCCGGCTGGTCGCCGGGGAGTGGAGCCGGATCGAGGTCGAGTACGAGCCGGTCCGCGCCAACGTGGCCGGGGTCGGCACGCCCGCGGTCGCGTTCCTGGTGGTCGGCGGTCTGGTGCTCGACGTCGGCGTGCGGCGGCTACTCCGGCGTGAGGGCCTGGCGGCGCCGCCGTTCGGGAGCGGCTACGTCTGGCTCGCCGAGGGCGAGAGCCGGGCGGTGATCGGCTCCTGGTCGGCCAGGGTCACGGGCCTGCCGGGGCGCGGCCATCTGATCCGCTTCGGCAGGCCCGACCTCGCGCAGTGGGAGCTGGCCGCGGTCGAGCCCGAGGCCGCTCCCGCCCTGCCGGCCGCCAGGGAGCCCGGCCTGCGGGAGCTGTGCGACGCGATCGGCTGGTCGGTGGTCCGGCTGGTCGACGACGCGCTGCCGGGGCTCGACCCGATCCGCCGGCGCATCGCCGGAGCGGACGACCAGGGCGCCTTTCGCTCGTGGGCGTATGCGTTGGCGACCGACGCGGCGCTCGACAACCTCTCGGCGCGCGGGCTGCTGGCTCCTCCGATCGAGGGGGTCGTCTCGATCCGCGTTGCCGACCCCGTCCTGGCCGGAGAGTAGCCCGACCCCGCCCGGCGAGGCGCCAGGGGTCCGGTGGGGCCTCGGACCGGCGCGCGCGACCTCACCCCGCTACGGGACCGCGGGCACGACCTTCCGGCCCGCGATGGAGGGCGGGGGCGGTTTGTGGGTGGCTGGGGGGATGAGGTTGAGCGGGCTGCCTCAGTCGGAGGCGACGCCGGCGTGGTTCCTCGGCTCAGCTGGACGGTAGCGCTGGGGGATGAGCAGCGATGGCGGGTCCAGGGGGTCGGGCCCGTCGGTCCAGGAGCTCGGGTCGTCGGAGCGGAGCAGCAGCCGCATGCGGCGTGGGCGGCGTAGGGGCTCGACGGACTGGGCGTTGGTGATGTCGGCGAGCCAGCGTCCGCGCTCGAAGCCCCGGTCGAACTGGCGCGCCGACTCATCGCAGATGCGGCGCGCGGCCCATACCGCCATGGAGCCACCGCCAACGATCAGTCCCCCAAGCAAAGCAAGCAGGACTGGTAAGGACAATAAGACCATAGTCCACCTCCTTCGGGCGATTGATGATCTCGACCGCCTCAAGAGTTTCGGATCCTACAACGCTGTCAAGCAGGGCGCGGCGGGTTGTCCCTACCCCCCCGACGGCATCACCAAAACTGCCGAACCCGCGTGGCCTCAAGGGGTCCACCGCGACCACGGTGAGCTGCGACGAGCGGCAAAAGTCGGTTGACGGCCCCACACCACACCGCTACCTTTGCACGAGCCAAAGACCGTCCGGTTGCCGTATGGCACGAACGTCCAGCGGCCGGCCCGACCCTCTCGAGGATCCGGACCGACCAGGACGCCGGCGCAGGCGACGACCCAGCCGGGTCGCAGCGTGTCGCGTGGCATGCCCACGGGCGGTCTCTGGACCGTCCGTTTTTTGTTGCGCCCGGCGGCCGCTCCGCTCCTCCAGGACCGGCGGCGGGTCGGGCAGGATCGAAGTGAGGTGAGGCGGTGCCGAACGCGAGCAAGGTCGCCGAGGTCGAAGCCATCAAGGGATATCTCACCGACTCGGTGGCCGCGCTGCTCACGGAGTACCGCGGGCTCAAGGTCAAGGAGATGGGCGAGCTGCGCGACTCCCTGCGCAACTCGTCCACCGACTATCGGGTGCTCAAGAACACCCTCACCGGTATCGCCATCGACCAGGTCGGCTACAAGGACCTGCTGCCGATGCTCGACGGGCCGACCGCCATGGCGTTCGTGCACGGCGACCCGGTGCAGGCCGCCAAGGACCTGGCCGAGTTCGCTCGCACCCACCCGGCGCTGGTGCTCAAGGGTGGGGTGCTCGACGGCAAGGTGCTGGACGCGGCGAGCGTGCGCCAGCTGGCCACGCTGGAGTCGCGCGAGGTCATGCTGGCCCGGCTGGCCGGCATGTTCCAGGCGTCCCTCCAGCGGACGGCCGTGCTGATCTCGGCGCCGCTGCGCCAGGTGGCGACCATGACCGCCGCCCTCCGCGACCAGCGCGAGCAGTCCGAGGGCCCAGCGGGAGCCGCCGCCGACGCCGGGCAGGGCGAGGGCGCCCAGGCCGGCGAGAGCGCCCAGGCCGGCGAGAGCGCCGAGGCGGCGCCGGAGGCGGCCACCGGTTCAGACGAGCAGAGCGGTACCGGCGAGGCCGGGTAGCGCGGCAGGCCGACCCACAGCGGCGACGGCCCGAGACCCCGGGTAGCGCGGCAAGCGACCCACGGAAGCGACCAGAAGCGACCACAACCAGACGAGTCGTGCCAAGCGGCACGAGCAGCGAAGGAGACACCCCACGATGGCCAAGATTTCAACGGGCGACCTGCTGGACGCCTTCAAGGAGATGACTCTCCTCGAGCTGTCGGAGTTCGTGAAGGAGTTCGAGGAGACCTTCGGCGTCTCCGCGGCCGCCCCGGTGGCGGTCGCCGCCGGCCCCGCCGCCGGCGCCGCCGCCCCGGCCGAGGAAGAGGAGGAGAAGACCGAGTTCGACGTGGTCCTGACCGCGGCGGGCGAAAAGAAGATCCAGGTCATCAAGGAGGTGCGCGCGCTCACCAGCCTCGGCCTGAAGGAGGCCAAGGACCTGGTCGACTCCGCCCCCAAGCCCGTCCTGGAGAACGTCCCGCGCGAGCAGGCCGAGAAGGCCAAGGCCCAGATCGAGGCCGCCGGCGGCTCCGTCGAGCTCAAGTAGGTATCAAGTAGGCAACGCCCGGCGCGGTCGCCGAGCAGCCACGTATCGCCCAAAACGGGCGAACGGCCGCACGACGAGAACCGCCCGAGCGCTCCTCCGGCAACCGACGACCCCTCCAAACCCGCAGGTGAGAGGGGTCGTCGGCTGCCCAGGTCTTGACAGGCACGCAACCCCGCGCGACACTCCCGGTGATCTAGCGAAGTGAGGTGCAGACGCAAGTCCTCAGTTCGGTGTTGACAGCAGTGTAGAGCGCAGCTACACTGCTCTTTCGCATGTCTTCACACGCCTTTGACCAAGCCGCCTCGGGTGGCTTTGGCGTGCCCGCGTACCACCCAGTCACCTTTTTCACCTACTTCCCGCGAAAGGGGAGAGACGCCTGTTGAGCGACCCGCGCACCCCGGCATCGCCACGACTCTCCTTCGGCAAGATCCCCGAGATCCTTCCCCTCCCAGATCTGATCGCCATCCAGCGCGCGTCCTTTGAGTGGCTCATCACCGACGGCCTTCGCGAGGTCTTCGATGAGATCAGCCCTATTGAGGACTTCACCGGGCAGATGGCGCTCACCTTCGGGGAGCACCGGTTCGAGGAGCCCGAGCTCACGGTCGAGGAGTGTCGAGAGAAGGACCACACGTACTCGCGCAAGCTCCACGTGCAAGCCGAGTTCCAGAACCGCACCACCGGCGAGATCAAGTCCCAGTCGGTCTTTATGGGCGACTTCCCCGTGATGACCGAGCAGGGCACCTTCATCATCAATGGGACCGAGCGCGTCGTTACCTCGCAGCTGGTCCGGTCCCCCGGCGTCATCTTCGAACAGGAGCCCGACAAGACCCTCGACAAGGTGATCACCTCCTGCCGCGTGATCCCGGCCCGAGGCGCCTGGCTCGAGTTCGACGTGGACAAGAAGGACACGGTCGGCGTCCGGCTCGACCGCAAGCGCCGCCTGCCCGTAACCGTGCTGCTCCGCGGCCTCGGCATGACCGAGCCACAGATCCGTGAGCGCTTCGGCAACTCGGAGACCATGATGGTCACCCTCGAGCGGGACCACACCCGCTCCGAGGAGGACGCGCTCATCGAGATCTACCGGCGCCTCCGCCCGGGCGAGCCGCCCAGCGCAGAGTCCGGCCGGCAGCTCCTGTATGGCCTGTTCTTCCAGCCCAAGCGCTACGACCTCGCCAAGGTCGGCCGCTACAAGATCAACAAGAAGCTCGGGCTGGACGACGCCCACCGCGAGCTGACCCTCACCGTCGACGACGTGATCGCGACCGTCGACTACCTCGTGCGCCTGCACGAGGGCGACCCGAGCACCTCCACCGACGACCAGGACCACTTCGGCAACCGCCGCCTCCGCTCGGTCGGAGAGCTGATCCAGAACCAGGTCCGGATCGGTCTGTCGCGCATGGAGCGGGTCGTCCGCGAGCGCATGACCACCCAGGACGCTGAGGCGATCACGCCGCAGACCCTGATCAACATCCGCCCGGTCGTGGCGGCGATCAAGGAGTTCTTCGGCACCTCGCAGCTCAGCCAGTTCATGGACCAGACCAACCCGCTGGCCGCCCTCACCCACCGCCGGCGCCTCTCGGCGCTCGGCCCTGGCGGGCTGTCCCGCGAGCGCGCCGGGTTCGAGGTGCGCGACGTGCACCCATCGCACTACGGCCGCATGTGCCCGATCGAGACCCCTGAGGGCCCGAACATCGGCCTGATCGGGAGCCTCTCCAC
>JBEDUQ010000123.1:0-19705 GCA_040414855.1 Actinomycetota bacterium | reverse complement strand
GGCCTGTTCGCGAGTCCGTTCACGGTCGCTCCGATGGTCCCGATCCCGCCCGGGCCCGTCAAGGCGGAGTTCGCGGCGGGGCTGGGGCTGGCGGTGGCGCCCGGTCGGGCTGGCCGAGCTGGCCGAGCCGGCGGCGAGGCTGGCCGAGCTCGCGGCGGCGCCGGTTGGGCTGTCGTTCGGCGAGATCGCCCACCGCCCGCACCTCTGGCCGCCGGTTCCGGCCGTCCGGGTCGTTCACGGCCGCGGCAATAGGGCCAGCACCAGCGCGTCGACCAGCCGCTGCCAGTCCGAGGCGTCGAGCCGGCGGTCCGCCGGGGCCGGCATCGCCCGCAGCGCGGCGACGATCCGTGCCCGCAGCTCGCCCTCGTCCTCACCGAGCTCGCCGGCGAGCCAGCGGACCTGGTCGCGGAACCGCTTTCGCTCGGTGAAGCGGCGCAGCTCCCCCGCGGCGACCGCCGGCGCGGGCTCGGACTCGGCGCCGTCGGCGTCGCCGCTGCCAGCGGTCGCGAGCAGGTCGCCGAGGGTGAGGCCGAGCGCGGCGGCGAGGCGGCGAAGCGCCGACACGGTCGGGTTGCCGCGGCCGTTCTCGAGGTTGGCGACGTAGGGCACTGACAGGGCCGCATCGAGCGCGACCGAGGCGATCGTCCGGCCGAGCAGCGTCCTTCGTGCCCGCAGCCGACGCCCGAGCTGTGCCGCCGCGGCCTCGTCGCTGTCCATGACCCCTCGCGATTGGTTATTCTCACAGAATAGCCAAACCTGATACGTGTTGATTGAGAGAATAGCAGGCGGTGGAGGTGCCGCGTGCTCCAGGCGCTGCGGGTCCGCGACTTCCGGCTGCTGTGGGCGGCCAGGCTGCTGTCCAACCTGGGGAGCTGGCTGCTGGTGGTGGCGGTGCCCCTGTACGTGTTCGACCTCACCGGGTCGACGGCGGCGACCGGCGCCGCCACGGTCGCCGAGACGCTGCCGGCCCTGCTGGCGGGCCCGGTCGCCGGCGTGCTGGTCGACCGCTGGCAGCGCCGCCGCACGATGGTCGTCGCCGACCTGGTCCGGGCCGGCTGCGTGCTGGCGCTGCTGCTGGTCGCGCGGCCGGAGCGGCTCTGGATCCTCTACCTGGCGGTCGTCTGCGAGAACCTCGCGTGGCAGTTCTTCGCGCCGGCGAGGCAGGCGCTGGTGCCGATGGTGGTCGGGCGCGGCCGGGGCCTGGCCGACGCCAACGCCCTCGACGCGCTCGCCGAAGGCGCCATCCGGCTCGCCGGCGCCCCGCTCGGCGGCCTGCTCTACGCGAGCCTTGGGATCCGCGCGGTCGTGCTCGCCGACGTCGCGACCTACCTGCTCTCCGCCGCCGGGATCGCGATGGTCGCCACCCGGTCGGTCCGGCCCACCGGGCCCGCCGGGCCCACCGGGCCCACGGGACCCACGCTACCCACCCGGCCCACGGGACCCATCCGACCCACCACCCGACCCACCACCGGCGCGGCCCCGCCGGGCCCCAACAGCCGCCGCGCGGGCCTGGCCGGCGGGCCGGTTGCCAGCGCGCTGGCCGAGCTGCGGGAGGGCGCAAGCTGGATCGCGCGGGAGGCGACGCTGCGCGGGCTGCTGGTCGCCGGCGTGGTGTTCCTTGCGGCCAACGGCGCGCTCACCGCGCTGTTCGTTCCGTTCGTTCGGCTCCAGCTGCACGGCGGCGCCCGCGAGATGGGCCTGCTGCTGTCCGCGCTCGGCGCCGGCTACCTGGTCGGCGGCCCGCTGGCGCCACGGCTGCTGGACCGGCTGCCAGACCGGGTGCTGGCGGCAGGGCTGCTCGCCATCACCGGGGGCGCCTTCCTGGCCCTGTTCGAGCTGCGCCGGCTCGCCTTCGACCTGCCAATGCTGGCGCTGGTCGGCGTCTGCGGCGCGGGATTCCTGGTGGTCCTCCAGACCCAGGTGCAGCGGCGCACGCCGGACGCGCTGCTCGGCCGGGTCGGCGCGGCCTTCCTCACCGCGCAGACCGGTGCGACCGTCGCCGGCGCCGCGACCGCCGCGGTGCTCGGCCAAGGCACGCGGCTGGCCCTGGCGCTCGACCTTGCCGCCGGCGGGGTGCTGCTGGCCGCCGTGAGCGCGGCGCTGCTGCTGCCGAGGTCCAGCTCACGGCGCGCGGATAGGGTCGCCGAGAGCCCGGGGACCGGCCTGCGATAGGGTTTCGGGGTGGACGAGCAGCACATCGAGCAAGTCAGGGAGTCGTGGAGGAAGGTCCTCGGCGCCCCTGAGGCGTTCCGCCGGCCGGGCACGGTGGTGGTCGCACGGCGGGTCGGACGCACCGCCGGGCAGCGCTGGCTGACGGTCGTGAGCCTGGGACGGTCCCGCTGCGTGCTCGCTCCCGCCGACCTGGCCGGCGACCTCGACCGGGTCATCGCCGGCCGGCTCGCCGACCCCACCGAGGCGCGCGCCATGCTCGGCCGGTCGATCGCCGTGCTGGGCCCCGCGACCCTGGCGTTCACCGCCACCGAGCCGCCGCACAACGGCCAACCCGATCCGCCCGCGCGCCCCGACAGCGATTCGCCCGCGCACGCCGATTCGCCCGCGCGCCCCGATCCCGATTCGCCCGCGGCCAACCCTCGGCGGGCCGGCCGCGCCAACCCCGCCCGTCCCGACCAGCCCTCGGGCCCGATCCCGCCGGCCACGGGGACCTCCGAGCCGGCGATCTCCGAGCCGGGGACCTCCAAACCGGGGACCTCCGAGCCGGGGGCGGCCGAGCTGGACGTGCTCGGCGCGGACTGCGACCCGGCAGACGCCGCCGAGAGCGCCCTGGCGGCCTGGACCCACTGGATTCGGGTGATCCGCGAGGGGGACAGCGTGGTCGCGGCCGCGGGCGCGCAGGTCTGGGCCGGCGCGCTCGCCCACGTCGGTGTGCTCACGCGGCCCGACCGGCGCCGCCGCGGCCTCGGCGCCGCCGTTGCCGCCGCCGTGGTCCGCGACGCGCTGGCGGCGGGGCTGGTCGCGCAGTGGCGCGCACGCGCCGAGCTGACCGCCTCCCGCCGTCTCGCCGGCTCGCTCGGCTTCGTCGAGCTCGGCCAGCAGGTGAGCTACGAGCTGGGTGGCCGGGCCACGGCCCGTCGCTGAAGCGACCCCGCCACAGACGCGGCGGGCTTGCGGCAGCGGACGGCGTAGTCGTTGATGCTCCACAGGAACGCGCCGCGCCGGTCGACCTCGGCGAGGCTGTCGAGCCAGCCGTCCAGCACGACGTCGGGGAACTCGCCGGTGCGGCGGAGCACGTCGGCGACGTGCTGGGCGAACATGTAGCCCAGCATCGGCGCGCGGAACCCCTGGCTCAGCACGGTCGAGGCGCACACCAGCTCGACCTCCAACGGCGAACGGCCGGCGATGTCGTGCAGCCAGCGGCCGATGGTGCCGTTCACCGCGCTCATCCAGTCCTGCTGGGTGTCGCAGTAGGCGTGGACCAGCCGGCGGGTCAGCGCCAGGTCCGGCGCGGTGAACACCATGGTGTCGTAGTCGGGATGGCTGAGCACCAGGCTGCCGCCCGGCCGCAGCACGCGGTGCACCTCGACCAGGAAGGCGTCCGGGTCGGGCAGCGACTCCAGCACGTTGTGGCACAGCGCCGCGTCCAGCGAGCCGTCCCGCAGCGGCAGCGGCGCGGTCAGGTCGGCGGCGGCCAGGGTCAGACGGCCCCCAGACCCGCGACCGAGCCGTCGCTCGGCCTCGACCAGTGCGGGCACGGCGGCGTCCACGCCCACCACCATGCCGGCGCCGGCACGCTCCAGCAGCACCTCGAGGGTGACCCCGTCGCCGCAGCCGAGGTCGGCGACGGCGCCCGGCGCCTCGCCGGCCGCGGTGCCGAGCAGGTCGGCGAGGCGGGAGTGCCGAGCGACCACCGCCGGGTCGCTCGGCGACTCGTACTGGAGCTCGCTCTCCATGCCGTCCCCGGCCCGCTCAGGCACGGCAGCGGAGCGGGCCGCCGTTGAACTCGACCATGTCCCTGGCCACCGTCGGCAGGTCCAGGCGGCTGGCCCACGGCTCGCCGCGCAGCTCGCTGTAGGCGCGGGCGAGGTTGCCGACCAGCCGCTCCGGCTCGCTCCAGGTGGCGTAGCGGCCGAGGTCGGCGCGGCGGGCCGCCTCCAGGGGCTCCAGGCCGGCGGCGAAGCCGTCGCGTGCCAGGCTCGTCAACCACTCCGCGTAGTCGAGCAGCCCGTCGAGCGCCTCAGGGCTCGCCAACGGACCGTGGCCGGGAACCAGCACCCGCGCGCCCAGCTCCTGCACCCGCAGCAGCGCCGCCGGGTAGTTGGCCAGGCAGCCCTCGGCGAGGAACGGGTGGCCGCCGTGGAAGACGATGTCGCCGGTGAACACCACTCCCTGGTCGGGCAGCCAGGCGATCACGTCGCCGGCGGTGTGGGCCGGCCCCACGAACAGCAGCTCCACGCGGGTCTGGTCGACGTGCAGGGTGATGGTCTTTTCGAAGGTGAGCGTCGGCGGGTGCAGCTCGACCGTGCCGTAGTCGGCGTCCGGGAACAGGAGCTGGGCGACCAGCCCGGCGCGCAGCAGCTCCTCGCGGCAGCGGCGGTGCGCGACGATCGGGATCCCGGCCGGCAGCAGCCAGTTGCCGTAGGTGTGGTCGCCATGGTGGTGGGTGTTGACCGCGACCCGGATCGGCAGGCCGCCGCCGCGCTTGTCGATGGCGCCCAGCAGCGCGCGGTTGCGGCGCTCGGTCGAGGTGGTGTCGATCAGCAGCACCCCCGAGCTGCCGACCACCGCGCCGGTGTTGTTGATCATCCAGCTCCCGTCGGGCTGGACATAGGCGAGCACACCGGGAGCGACCTCGGACAGCTCGGGGCTGGCCAGGGGCTCGGTCACCATGAGCCTTCTCGAGCCTCCTCGGGCGGCGTTGTCGCCGCAGAGCCTACCGCCACAGGCCGCAAGGGCGCTCGGTGCGCTGCCGGCACGGTCCCGGCGGCATTTTCGTCGCCGGCGCCGGTGCCGTTCGGCAATTCGAAATGGGCAGCGCTGGCAAGTGACGACAGACCGTGTCTTGACATGGTCTGCAATCGCACGTCATCGCCGGACGGAATCGAATTCGGGGCTTGGGGCGGTGGATACGCTGGCGCCCCTGGCGACGACCGGGCGAATATTCCCATGATTCCCACGATTTCCAGGATCCCCCAACTCCCCGACGCGAGCATTTGGCCCCGGACGTGATACGGCGCGCGGCAATTGCCGCGCGCCGTATCGTCCCATGATTTGCCGCGCTCCGGGCTTGGCCGAATGCGCTGCGTGCGTGGTGCCTGGATATCCCCTCTTGCTGTCTTGCTCTGGTCTTGCTCTGGTCTTGCTCTGGACTTGCTCTGGTGTCGCTGGTTCCGCGTTTTCCTTGCTCGGCCTTAGCGCAGGCCGAGCTTGGCGGAGCAGGTCGGCCAGGCACCCCAGCCCTGCATCTGCTGGAGCCGCTCGGCGACACGGATCTGCTCGGCACGGCTCGCGTTCTGCGGGCTGCCCGAACCGCCGGCCGCGCGCCAGCTGCTCTGGGTGAACTGGAGGCCACCGTAGAAGCCGTTGCCGGTGTTGATCGACCAGTTGCCACCGGACTCGCACTGGGCGAGCCGGTCCCAGACGGTGCCGCCGGCGGGCACGTTGGACGCCTGCGCGGCAGGCGGGCTGTTGCGGTGCGAGCTGCTGGTGGCGCTCTGCTGCGTGGTGCCGGTCGAGGCCGTGCTGCCGCCACCCTGGGCGAGGGTCAGCTTCTGGCCGGGGAAGATCAGGTTCGGGTTCTTGATGGAGTCGCGGTTGGCCATGTACAGGCCGTGCCAGCCGTCAATACCCTGCGACCGCGCGATGCTCCCGAGCGTGTCGCCCGACCTGACTGTGTAGAACCCGCCCGCCGCCGCCGCCGGCACCGCAAGCGCGGAGATGAGCATCCCGCCGGTGAGCGCGAAGGTGGCGCCCATACGAGCCGCGCGGCCGCGGGGTAAATACTTGTGCATGAGAGCACGCAGTGACAAAAGAACCTCCGGAGTAGGGGGATCTGGGGGGATATTCGGGTGGACATGGGGGATCCACCCACCCATGCAGCTACCACGCAGCACATGGATGCGCCGTGGGTGACGCGAGGCGTCGCCGTTAGGGGATGGCGACCTATTGCGATCGGATTCGATCGCGGATCGGATGGTCACCGTGGGGGTGGCAACCGTTCCGACCAACGGCCCAGGAGGTTAGCCAAGCGGTAACGAATTCGTCAAGGCCCCAGATACCAATGTCCCTTTTCACCAGGCCGGAACCTTATGACGCACGATCGGAAATATGCGTGAGCTGAGGATTGCGGAATTCGCTGAGCAAGCAATGCGCCATCGCAATGCAACCGGCAATGCGAGGCACGACTTGGGGGCGCTGACGACCGGGTTCGCGAGGCATCCCCCAGAGACGTTTCGGCGGGGTGCTGCCGTGCGGACAGCACCCCGCCAGCAGGCCGACACCCCCCTGGCCGCTGACTACCGACTCCGGCTAAGACCCGCCCAGCCTCCTGTCGGCCCCCCTCGCCAGCGACCGTGTCGGCCGGCTCACACGCTTCCCTTGGGGGCGGACCGCGCCCGCCGGTGGCGGTGACGACACCTTCGACATCGTCCTCAGGCATCCTCGCCCGACCGGCGCAGTGAAGATCACGTAGGTAAGGATGGCGGTTGCGCGCCGTGTCCGCTCGGGTCGGACGGCCCCCTGCGTGCGGGACCTTTGGGCCGACGAGCATCCTGGAGGATGAGCCGGGGCCGAGTATCATGCCCTTCTCATGGGGCTGACCTGCGAGGGAAGCCGTCATAGGGGGGCGAGTCCGGCGATCGAACCGAGCTACCGGAACCGTGACGCGCGGTTGCTCGAGGCTGGGCTGACACTCACGCTCGATCTCGAGCTCCCGGTCGTGCTTCGGCGCCTTGTCCAGCTCGGTGCCGAGCTGACCGGGGCTGAGTGGTGCGCGTTCGGGGTCTTCGGGTCCGACGGGGCGCTGGTGGACCTGGTCGCGACCGGGCCCGCCCCCGCCGGCGTCATCGACAAGAGCGGCCTGCCGCCGGCTTCCCCGAGAGTCCTCCGCCTTCCGGTGAGGGTCAGGGGCGGCAACTTTGGCGACCTGGTCGTCGCCGGCAAGCGCGGCGCGAACCAGTTCGACAGCGAGGACCGGCGCGCCCTGGAGGTCCTGGCCGCCCACGCCGGCGTCGCGATCGAGAATGCGACCCTGCTGGTCCAGTCGGAGCGCCGCGCCCGCCGGCTCGAGGCGCTCCGCGAGGTCGCCGCCAAGCTGCTGGCCGGGTCCGGCCTGGAGGAGCTGCTGGTGCTCACCGCCACCCACGCCGCCAGGCTCGCAAAGGCCACCTTCGGCGTGGTCCTGGTGCCGGGCACCCAGGCGGGCACGCTGGTGGTCGAGGCGGTGTGGGGCGGCTCGGAGCGACTGAAGGGGCTGGAGGTCCCGATCGACCAGTCGGTCGCCGGCCGGGTCATCCACACCGGCACCGCCGAGGTGGTCACCGACCTGGCCTCCGACCCGCGGTCCTTCCAGCCGGCGGTCGCGCTGGGCGGGTGGGGGCCGGGGATGTCGGTGCCGCTGTACGCGCACGGCGAGCCGTTCGGGAGCCTGGTGGTCGCCCGCAAGCGCGGCGAGGCCGCCTTCGCCGACGCCGACGTCGAGCTGGTCGAGGCCTTCGCCGATCAGGCCGCGGTCGCGTTCGAGTACGCCAGGGTCCATCGCGAGCTGCGGCGGCTGGCGGTGATGGAGGAGCGCGAGCGGATCGCCAGGGAGCTGCACGACGGCGCCATCCAGGCGCTGTTCGCGGTCGGCATGGGCCTCCAGGCGACCGCCTCCCGGACCACCGAGGCGGAGGTCACCAGACGGCTCCAGACCGCGGTCGGCGAGCTGGACCGGGTCATCGGCGACCTGCGCAACTACATCTTCGGGCTGCGGCCCGGCGTGCTCGCCGGCGCACACGTCGAGGAGGCGCTGCGGCGGCTCGCCTCGGATGCACCGGGCGTGACCACCGTGGTCAAGGTCGACGAGCAGGCCGCGCTCGCGCTCGGCCCCTACTCCAACGACCTGGTCCAGCTGGTCCGCGAGGCGCTCTCCAACGTCAGCAGGCACGCCCAGGCGCGGACCTGCCGGATGTCGCTGTACTGGCGACCTCCGGAGACGCCCGATGCGCCCAACCGGATCGCCGTCCTGGAGATCGACGACGACGGTCGCGGCTTCGATCCGGCCACCACCGTCGGTGGTCACGGGTTGGACAACATGCGCGCACGCGCCAACGCTCTCGGTGGCATTCTGGAGCTCAAGAGCAGCTCCAGCGAGGGCACGACCGTCACGGTGCTGATCCCGCTCTGACGCCGTGCCCGCCAGCGCGAGCAGGACGGGCAAACGGGGCGAGAACGGAGGTGCTGCAATGCCGCCGACGAGCTCCCCGCCGCTGTCGGTGATGCTGGTCGACGACCACGAGGTCGTCCGCAGCGGCATCAAGGCGCTCCTGGCGAACGCGCCCGACATCGCGGTCACCGCCGAGGCGTACTCGGTCCGCGACGCGGTCGTCCAGGCCGAGCGCTCCTCGCCCGACGTGGTGGTCATGGACGTGCGCCTGTCGGACGGCAGCGGCATCGAGGCGACCAGGGACATCCGCGCCCGGCGCCCGGCCACCAAGGTGCTGATGCTGACCTCGTTCGCCGACGACGAGGCGCTGTTCTCCTCGATCATGGCCGGCGCCGCCGGCTACGTCCTCAAGCAGATCCGCGGCGACGAGCTGGTCCGCGCCATCCGCACCGTCGGCCAGGGCGGCAGCCTGCTGGACCCGGCGGTCACCGCCGGCGTGCTCGAGCGGCTCCGCAAGAACAAGCAGTTCCTGATGGACGAGAAGCTGGCGCGCCTGTCCGCCCAGGAGGAGCGCATCCTCGGCCTGGTCGCCGACGGCGGCACCAACCGGCAGATCGCCGACGAGCTGGGCCTTGCGGAGAAGACGGTCAAGAACTACGTCTCCAGCATCCTCACCAAGCTCGAGGTCGGCCGCAGGGCCGAGGCGGCCGCCTATCTCGCCCGCCACGGGGCCAGTCCGCCCAGTTGAGCCGCAAGCTCACTGAACTTCACTGAACTTCCCTGAAGTTCCCTGAACTCGACATCTCGGGCCGTGCTCCTCGCGCCGATATAGAGAGCGCCGCCAGTTCCCGGCGCTGCGCCTACCGGGCAGCCCTGGCGGCGCGGGCGAGGGAGCGCGGTGAGGAGCGGACTCGGAATCGGGATCGTGGCCAGGTCGATCAGCGGCCACGGTCCGCTCGGCGCTACCTTCCAATCGGTCGACCTGGAGGCCGCTCCAGGAGACCTGGTCGCCGTCACCGGGCCCGGCGGCTCGGGACGGACCTCGCTGCTGCTGGCGCTCGCCGGGCGCTTCCCCCTGGTCGCCGGCGAGCTGCTGGTCGGCGGCCACCGGCTGCCGGCCGAGGCCGCCGCGGTCCGGCGGCTGGTCGCGGTCGCCCGCGCCCGGCCACCCGTCGACCTCGACGAGCGCCTCCGGGTCCACGAGCTGGCTACCGAGCGCGGCCTGCTCGGCAGGCGCAAGCGGGCCGCCACCGCCGACGCGGTGACCGCCGCGCTCGGCCTGGTCGGCATCGACCCGCCCCGCGACGCGCTGATCGGCGAGCTGCACCCCGCCGAGCGTGCCCTGCTCGCCTGCGCCCTCGCGGTCGCCGAGAACGCCCCCGCCGTGATCGTCGACGACGTCGACCACGGCCTGGAGCCAGGGGACCGCCCCTGGGTCTGGCGCGCCCTGCGCGCCATCGCCGGCAGTGGCCGCACGGTCGTGGCCAGCGCCGGCGAACCGCCGACCGACCCGGTGCGGGCCGACCAGTGGGTCCGGCTGACGCATCGGGCGACGCTCCAGCGCGCCGCCGAGGCGCGCGCCGAGCGGATGGATCCCTTGGGAGGGGCACCGTGAAGACAGTCCGACTCGCACTGCTGGAGCTGTTCCGCTACCGGCAGGGACGCTCGCTGCTGGTCCCGGTCACGCTGGCCTTGGTGCCGCTGGTCTACGGCGGCGTCTACCTGTGGGCCACCTGGAACGTGTACGGGCGGCTCGACCGGATCCCGGTCGCGGTCGTCAACCAGGACGTGCCGGTCACCGTTGACGGCATCCAGGTCAACGCCGGCCAGCTGTTCGTCCAGCAGCTCCAGCAGAACCGCTTCTTCGACTGGCGCTTCGTCGACCTCCAGCGGGCGCAGCGCGGCCTGGAGAGCGGCGCGTACTCCTTCACGATCACCGTCCCGCCCGACTTCTCCAGCAAGCTGGCCGGCCCGCCGGCCGGCCCACCCCGCCGCGCCTCGATGCTGATCACCCTCGACGACGCCAACGGCTACCTCGCAGGCAAGCTCCAGCAGACCGCCGGGGTGCAGCTCCAGGACCAGATCGACGCGGCCGCGCGCGCCGCATTCGCGCAGCGCGTCCTCGGCAACCTCACCACCCTCCGCCAGCGCCTCGACCAGGTCACCGCGGCGGTCGCCAGCCAGAGCGCCGCCGCCAAGAAGGTCAGCGACGACGCCGCCACGCTCGCCGCGGGGCTGGCCGACGGCCAGACGGTCGCGGGCGAGCTCACCACCACCAACCAGCAGCTGCTCAGCGGCGCGCAGGCGCTGTTCCAGACGCTCTCCGGGTCCCCGGCCGCCGGTACCGGAGCGCAGGGGGCGCAGCCGGTGCAGTCGGCGCAGGCGACGGCGCAGGTGCAGCCGGCCGCGCCGGTCGCGCAGCAGGCGCAGCTCAGCACCTCCGCGGCCCAGGCGAGCGACCTGGTCCGGCTCGCGCAACAGAGCTCCGACCAGGGCGACGAGCTGGCCAGGCGCACCAGCACCGCGGCCGGGCAGGCCAGCATGATCCAGGCCGACGCCGGGCAGTTTCTGGCCGGCCAGGCCAAGCTCGCCGACAGCCTCGCCGCCGCGCTCCAGCAGATCCCGCCGGCCAGCCCCCAGCAGCGCGCCCAGATCGCCGACACGCTCAGCTCGCCGGTCCAGGTCGTCACCACCAACGTCCACCCCGCCCGGGTCTATGGAAGGGGCCTGGCGCCGCTGTTCTTCGGCATCGCCCTGTGGGTCTACGCGCTGGTGGCGTTCATCCTGCTCCGGCCGGTCAACCCGCGCGCGGTGGCCGGCCAGGCACGGGCGGTGACCGTGGCGGTCGCCGGCTGGCTCCCGGCCGCGGTGATCGGGGTCGTCGGCGCGCTGGTCCTCTACGGCGTGCTCGACGGCGTGCTCGGCCTCCACCCGGCGCACCGGCCCGCCGCGATCGGGGTGGTGGTGCTGGCGGCGCTCTCGTTCACCGCGCTGATCCACCTGCTGCGGACCGCCTTCGGCGCGGTCGGCGACGCGATCACCTTCGGGCTGCTCACCGTCCAGCTCACCGCCTCGGGCGGGCTGTACCCGCTCCAGACCGGACCGTCGCCGTTCCAGACCATCCATCAGGCCATGCCGATGACCTACGTGGTCGACGCGCTGCGCGTGACCATCTCGGGAGGGACCGACTCGCGGCTGATCCGCGCCGTGATCGTGCTCGCTGGGATCCTGGTGGTCTCGCTGGCCCTTTCCGCGGTGGCGGTCGTCAGGCAGCGGAGCTGGACCATGGCCCGGCTCAAGCCGGCGGTCACCATCTGAGGTGACCGCCCGGCCCTACCCCGCCGGGGCGAAGCGGAGGTCGCGGGCGGCGGCGTCCCCGGCGGCAAAGGCCAGCAGCCGCTCGCCCTCAGCCGCGACCTCGGCCCTGTCCCGCCCGGACAGCTCCGCGAACGGCTCGACCACCAGAGTCGTCGCCTCGCGGCCGCGGCCGGGGCGGCTGGGTCGGTCGAGCCTCCAGGTTCCGCGGACGAACCCGTCGACCAGCAGCGCGCCCTTGGTGAACACCAGCTCGCGGTGGCCGTCGGCGATCACCCTGGAGCGGTCGGCGTGCGACAGCAGCAGGTTGTCGTACTCCGGCAGGAAGCGCGGCGGCGCCGGCGTGGCCGGGTCGGGCCGAGGCGCGTCGGGCAGGTCGAACAGCTCGACGCCGGCTTCGTCGACGAAGCTCCGCAGCCGCGGGCGGAGCCGCTCGACCACCGCCCGCAGCCGGGTCAGCCACGACCACGTCTGCACGTCCTTGACGCTCGCCGGCCCGAACGCGGCCAGGTAGCGCAGCACCAGCGTTTCCAAGGCGTCCGGCTCCGGCTCGGCGGGCACCTCGCGGCCGAGCCACGCCTCCGCCGTGGTCCAGGTCGCCTGGCGGCTGACCCCCCACAGGCCCCTGGGCGGCAGCTGCACCATCGGCACCAGGTATCGGACGGCGTACGCCAGCGAGGTCGGGTCGTGGTCCGGCCACCGCTCGGCCAGCACGCGGCCGAGCGCATGGGTGGTCCGCGGCTCCTTCTCGAGCAGCTCCCGCCCGGCCGCAAGCAGTTCGCCGAGCTCCGCGGCGATCCCCTTGCTGAACTGGTTGCCAGAGAACGCCCGCTCCAGAACCACCTGGAGCGAGGGCCGCAGCCGCATGAAGTCGTCCGCCGTCACCAGGTGCAGGGTCGTCCGCATCAGCGACCCCCGCACCGTCCGCCGCTCCAGCAGCAGCCGGCTGAGGTCATCCCGGGCGAAGGGCTCCAGCCGCGACCACAGCCCCACGTACGGCGAGGTGGGCACCTGCGCCTGCATGCCGACGAGCCACTCGACCGCCTCGGCGACCGGCAGGTCGCGTCGCTCCAGCAGCATCTGCCGGGCGAGCAGCGCCCGGTTCAGGGCCCGCCGCCCCAGCACCTCGGTCCCGGCCATCGCCGCGAAGCCTACCGTGCGCGGGGCGGGCGAGCGACCTCGGCTTCTACGACGACTCGGTGCGCGATCGCGGCGGCTTCGACCCGGTTCTGTACCTGGAGCTTGGCGAGGATGTGGGAGACGTGGACGCTGGCGGTCTTGACGCTGATCACCAGCGCGGCGGCGATCTGGCCGTTGCTGTACCCCTGGGCGACGAGGCCGAGGACCTCGGCCTCGCGTGGCGTCAGCCCCAGTAGGTCCGCCAGCCCGGAACCCTGGTCGGCCCGGGGTACCGGCGGTGCAAGGTCCAGCCGCGCGAGCCGCGCGAGCCGCTCGATCTCCTCCTGGAGCGGCCGCGCGCCCAGCCGTCGCGCGATGGCGAGGGCATCCCTGGCCGCAAGCGCGGCGTCAGCCGCGGGAGCGCCGGCGGCGACCAGGGCCTCGACCTGACGCCAGCTGCAGTAGGCGACGATCGGCGGGCGCTGCAGGGCCGCCCACGCGGCGGCCGCCTCCTCCCACGATCGCGGCCTGGCATGCTTCCGGGCGCGGTCGTATTCGGCCTCGGCGATCGCCCGCCACGCCGCGGCGGTCGGGGTCACCGCCGCCGCCCCGGTCGCCGCCTCACGCGCCTCGCCGAGAAGCCGCCGCGCCCGCTGGAGCCGGTCGGTGACCGCATTGCCGTCACGGCGCGCGCGAGCCAGCGCCGCCAGCTCCGCCTGGGCGCGCAATCCCTGGACGCACAGCCGTACCCGCAGCAGCGCGGCCTCCCGCGCGGGCAGGCGCTGCAGACCCTCGCCGACGGCGTGCTCGGCGTCGTCCCACCGTCGTTCCCACAGGGCGAGCTCGGCGCGCGCGATGTCGAACGCCGCCCGGCCGCGCTTGTCGTCGTGGACAGTCGCGAGCGCCGCCTGGAGACCCTCCCGCGCCCGGTCGTAGTCACCGTGGCCGATGTCCAGCACCGCCCGCGCGACCAGCCGTTGATGGGGCCAGGGGGCGCCCCCGGCACGGATCGCGGCGGCACCGACCCGGTCGGCCTCTTCCCACTCGCCCAGGTCGACCAACGCCTCCATGAGATTGACAGCCAGCGGCATGTTCCTGCCGTGCTCGCGCCCGTACCTGCGGGCCAGCGCGATCCCGGTGGCGGCCACCTGCACAGACTCGCGCTGACGTCCCAGCATCGTGAGCACGTCGGCGAGCAGGGTGTACGCCCGACCCAGCTCCTCGGGGACGCCGAGGTCCTCGGCCAGGTGGAGCGCCTCCCACAGGCAGCCGAGCCCTTCCTCGCCGCGGCCCAGGTAGGCAAGGTCGACCCCGAGGACCGCCAGCGCCCTGAACGCCGACCGTCGCGCGCCGATCTCACGCGCGAGCTCGAGTGCTCGCTCGCAGACCTCGCGTGACTGGTCGTGGCGCCAGCCCAGCATCAACGCATGGCCGAGCGCCGCCAGCACGTGCGCGCGCTCGGGGGTGACCGGCTCGGCGGGAACCAGCTCAACCGCCGTCCCGAAGGCCGCCAGCGCAGCCTCGTAGCTTCCCGATCCGAGCAGGAAGCGGCCGAGATGCTCGTGGAGCAGCGCCGCCCGTACCGGGTCGCCGGCGCCCAGCGCGATGGCGCGTCGTATCAGCTCCACTGCCCGGGGCCCAGCGCCGGTCTGATCGCTCACCTCGGCTGTCCACTCCAGCAGTGCCGCCAGATCGAGCCCGGTGAGCTCGGCAGCCTCGGGAACAAGGTCCCAGAGCTCAAGCGCCCGCTCCAGATGCTGGACCGCCTCGGCCAGCCCGAAGACGGCTTCCGCCTCGCGTCCGGCAGCGACCGACGCGGCCAGCGCCTCCGGCGCGCGTCGCGCCGCGGCCCAGTGCTGGGCAAGCTCCGCCGCGACCCGATGCGGTGAGCCCGCCAGCTCCGCGGCCAGTCGCGCATGCAGCTCCTCGCGCTCGCCTGGCAGCAGCGTCCCGTAGATCGCCTCCGCCAGCAGCGCGTGGCGGAACCGGAAGGTGCCGGCCGCCTGGTCCCCGACGAGCACGCCATGCTCCACGGCGCGGCGCAACGACTGGCGCAGCTCGCCCTCTGGCGCATCGACCACGGCCCGCAGCAGGGGATACGGCACGTCCCGGCCGACCGCGGCGACGACACGCAGAACGCCGTGGGTCTGGCGGTCCAGCTGCGCGACGCGCTGGAGCAGCAGGTCCCGCAGGAGGTGCGGCAGGTCCACGTCACCCTTGCCGGCGGCCGCCAGCAGCTCCTCGGCGAAGAACGGGTTGCCCTCCGAGCGGATGACGATCGCCTCCCGCAGCGCTGGCGGCAGCAGCTGTCCGCTGCGGAAGAGCAGCAGGGCCTCCAACTCATCGCGGCCCAGCGGCCCCAGCTCCAGCGGCGTCGCCACACCGGCGCGGAGCAGGCCCGTCACGAGCCTGCGGAGCGGGTGCCCGGCCGACAGCTCGTCGCCGCGATAGGTCCCGAGCAGCAGCATCCGCTGCTCGCCGAGGTTGCGGGCGAGGAAGGCGACCAGGTCGAGCGTGGAGCGGTCCGCCCAATGCAGGTCCTCGAGGATCAGCACGACGGGAGCGGCGGCGGCGACCGCTTCCAGGAGCGCGAGCAGTTCCTCGAGCAGACCCAGCTGCGACCGCGCCGGGCCGTCGCGCCGTGTGTGCTCCTCCCCCACGACGGCCTCTGGCAGGAGCCACCGCAGCTCCCGCGCCGACCGCAGCAGCCCGCGGACGTCCTCGCGGGCCAGCAGGGGGCGAACCGCCTCGGCGACCGGCAGGTATGGCACCTCGGCACCGACCAGGTCGATGCACCGCCCCAGCAGCGGCTGCGCCCCCGCGGCCCGTGCCCGGACGCCGAGCTCGCTCACCAGCCGCGTCTTGCCCATCCCCGCGTCGCCGGCCAGCAGGATCGTCCCGCCCCGGCCCGCCGCCGCCTGCCGCACCCCCTCCTCGAGCCGCTCGAGCTCACCGAGGCGGCCGACGAAGGCACCACTTGGCCAGGCTGTCATCCCAGCAGTATGCCGCCGCCCCCGCACGCCCGGAAGTTGCCTAAGGTACCGGGCCGCCGAGATACGGCAGGGGGGCCCGCCAGGATGAGGTAGCCGTCCCAATGTGCCGCGTCCTCCGCGCCGCCACCATCCTCGCGAGACCCACCGTGATCAGCGAGGTTGGATACATGGACGAATTCCAAACGCGGACGCTGCGCTCCTTCGTCGAGGAGGCGGGCCGCGAGCTCAGGGGACTGGACGCGAGCATGTGGCGTGGCCGGATCGAGGGCCGCTACCGCGAGCTCGAAGCGGCGTTCGAAGGGTTGCTCGCCCACGGCGAGACCGGTGAGGCGCTGGCATTGGCATGCGCGCTCGTCGAGTTCCTGCGGATCAGCGGCCGCGTCGCCACCGGGCGCGCCTGGCTGGACCGCTCCCTCCAAGCCGCGGCGCGCGACCACCCGCTGCGCGCCGTCGCGCTGTACGAGCAGGGACTGCTGGCGTTCTGGCAGGGCGCCGACGAGGAAGCATCCTCGTTGCACGGGCGCAGCCTGCATCTTGCGCGCCGCCTCGGCGACCCCACCACGGTCGCCCTGGCCCTGTGCGGACTGGCGAGGGTCGCCCTGCGCGAAGATCCGGACTGGGCGCGGACGCTGTGCGAGGAGGCGCTCCAGACGATACGCGACACCGACGACCGACTGGGACGCTCGAATGCGCTCCACGTCCTCGGCGTCGCCGCGCAGATGCGGGGAGACCTGCGGCGGGCGCGCGAGCTCATGACCATGCGCATCGAGACCGCCCGGGGGCTTGGCGACGTCGCGGCGGTTGCCTCGGAGTCCGCCAACCTGAGCGTGGTCGAGCGGCAGCTCGGCAACCTCACCCGCGCCGAGCAACTGGCTACGGAAGCCCTCCGGATCGCCGAGCGACGCGGCGACCAGTGGCTGATCCCCTACGTCCTGAACGGGCTTGCGGCGGTCTGCGTGGAGACCGCCGCTTTCGAGCGGGCGGCCATGCTGCTGGGCGCGGCCGCCGCGCTGCAGGAGCGGCAGGGCAACGCGTGGCCGCCCGACGAGGCACCCCATTTCGAGCGCAGCCGCACGGCCGTCGCCGCCGCTCTCGACCCCGAGCGGCGCGAGCGGGCGTGGTCCGCGGGCCAGCGGATGTCCCCGGCGGAGGCGGTGTGCTACGCCCTCACGCCCCCTCCCGACCGCTGCGATGCGAAGCATTCGATCGATCGATGCCGACGGAGAGGCAGATGGCCAGCCATGCAGAGCCACAACCGCAGCCGTCACGACAACCGCAGCCGTCACGACGTCGTCATCGTTGGCGCACGGGTGGCCGGAGCGGCTACCGCCATGCTGCTGGCCCGTCTCGGACATGACGTGGTGGTCGTGGACCAGGCGTCGTTCCCCAGCGACACCCTCTCGACGCACTCGATCGCGCGCAGCGGCGTCGTCCAGCTACAGCGCTGGGGCCTGCTCGACGAGGTCCTGGACAGCGGCGCGCCGGCCGTCAGGCAGGTCACGTTCAATGCCGGTGGTGAGTCGCTGCGCCGGACGATCAAGCACAAGGCCGGGGTCGACCTGGTCGTGGCCCCCCGGCGGTACGTGCTGGACAGTATCCTGGCGAGCGCCGCGGAACGCGCCGGCGCCGACCTGCGGCCCGGCGTCACCGTGACCGGAATGCGGCGGGACGCGAGCGGACGGGTGGTGGGCGTGGACGGGCACGACCGCGGCGGTGCCCCGGTCGAGCTCGATGCCCGCTGGGTCATCGGCGCCGACGGCCTGCGATCGCGGGTCGCCCGCTCAGTCGGCGCCGCGATGATCGAGGCCCGGCCGGCGGGGGGCGCGGCCCAGTACGCCTACTACGCGGACGGTGGGTGGGCCGGCTTCGAGTTCTTCCTCGCGCCGCGCTCGTTCGCCGGGGTCTTCCCCACCCACGAGGGGCAGGCATGCATCTGGGTCTGCTGCCCCTCCGCCGACGCCAAGGCGACCCGCCGCCGGGCGGGATCACGCGTGGAGGCGTTCGGCGAGCTGCTGGAGCGCGCGGCCCCACCACTGGCCGAGCGGCTGCGCCACGCGCGCCGTACCTCGCCGGTGCGGGGCATCCTCCGGCAGCCCAACCAGCTGCGCCAGGCATTCGGCCCGGGCTGGGCGCTGGTCGGGGACGCCGGCTACTACCGCGACGCGGTCACCGCCTACGGCATCAGCGACGCGTTCCGCGACGCCGAGCTGCTGGCGGCTGCCCTCGACCACGCGCTCGACGCCGATGCCGACGCCGACGATGCCACCGCGCTCTCGGGCTACCAGCAGGAGCGCGAGCGGGCGTTGCGGGAGGTCTTCGAGATCACCTGCCAGCTCGGGGCCTACCCGGCGGTGCCGGCATTCACCGCACTGCAGAAGCAACTGGGCGCCGCCATCGACAAGGAGGCGGCGGCACTGGCCGCCCGGCCGATCCCGGGCGAGCGCGCGGTTCAGACCGCCTGACCACCACGGACACGAAAGGAGGCCGCCCAGAGGATTCCAGCAACCGACCGGACCGCGAACTCAACCACCAGGGAACCTTCCAAGGAGGCACACCAGGATGAGCACCACCGACACCGCCGCTGAGGTCGACGACTCGATGCGCAACGGCGTGGACACCGCGACCCTGTTCGCCACCCTCGACGCGGTCAAGCAGGCGCCCGAGGCCGCCAAGTTCCAGTTCCGCGCCCACAACCAGTGGGTCAGCGGCACCCACAACCGCAGCACCATCACCGACTACTTCGGCGTCGGCGAGGAGCGCACGCACGAGCGCACCTTCGTCTTCGACGCCGACCACCCCGCCGTCCTGGTGGGCCGGGACAACGGGCCGACCCCCGTGGAGTTTGTGCTGCACGCCCTGGCGGCGTGCCTGACCGCCGGCCTGGCCAACATCGCCGCCGCCCGGCGGGTGCGGCTGACCGAGGTCCGCTCCACGGTCACCGGCGACATCGACCTCAACGGCATCCTCGGGCTCGACCCCGAGGTGCGCAACGGCTATGAGGGGATCAGCGTGCGGTTCACCGTCAAGGGGGACGCTCCGGCCGAGAAGCTGCGCGAGCTGGTGGACCAGTCGCGAGCCCGCTCGGCGGTCTACGACGTCATCACCAACCGCGTCCCGGTCACCATCGAGGTCGACACCCCCTGAAGCCCGAAACCGCCGTCACGATCCGCACCAGGCCAGGAGACCGGCATCGACCAGTCCCCTGGCCTGCGCGGACGTCCGATCCTGGGGGCCCCGCGGCGGCGCCGTGCGCCCACGCTGTGGCTGACCTGCTGAGCTGTCGCCTGCTATCGTGGATCCGCATACCATGCAAGCGCGGCCGCTCTGGGAACCCGGGCGGCCGTCCCATTTCTGAGCCAGCAGCCGACCGATGAACGTTTCTGACGCTGCCGCCGAGCTCCACGAACGCACCAAGCACACCTGGCAGCGGATTCTCTCCGGGTCGCACGGCCTGGACTGGGCGAACCACCCGCTGCCCTTCAAGGTCTACCCCGACCTCGAGCCGCTGCCGTTGCCGCGCGAGCTGCCGGAGAGCAGCGTTCCCGCCACCCAGGTGCTGTCCGGGCAGGTTCCGGCGCCGTCACGGGCACTCGACCTTGCCGGCCTGGCACGCCTGCTGTTCTTCTCCGCCGGCGTGACCCGGATCCTGCGCGGCGTCGCGTTCCGCGCGGCACCCTCGGCCGGCGCCCTGTACCCGACCGAGTTGTACGCGGTTTGCGGCCCCTTTGCCGATCTACCGGCCGGTGTCTACCACTTCGAGGCGGCCGAGTTCGTCCTTCGCCGGCTCAGAGACGGAGACTGCCGCGCCCACCTGGCCGCAGCCGCCGCGGCGCCGGCCGTGGCCTCGCTGCCGGTCTGCTTCGTGCTGACCGGCATCCCCTGGCGGACGACCTGGAAGTACGGCCAGCGCGGCTACCGCCACCTGTTCTGGGACGCGGGCGCGATCGTGGCCAACCTG
>JBEDUQ010000122.1:0-4305 GCA_040414855.1 Actinomycetota bacterium | reverse complement strand
GTGGCGGCTCCGGCGACCCGGGCCGCGACACCGCGCCCGCGGGCTGGCCGCCACCGAGGCGCTTCGGCAGCCGGCTCGCCGCCCTGGCGATCGGCGCGGGCGCGGTCGTGGTGGTGATCGCGCTGCTGGTGGCCGCGCTGCTGCGCTTCACCTCCTGGCACCCGACGCTAACCAACCCGTTCGGCACCAGGACGACCAACCGCAGCCAGCCGGTGCTGCTGTCGCTCCAGAACCTCAGCGTCTACAAGGCGGCGACCGGGAACTTCCAGCTGATCGTCGACTCCGAGAAGGACGCACGCTTCATCCCGTCGTTCATCAAGGGCGAGCGGACCCTGTTCGTCGCCGTGGGCAGCGTCGACGCCGAGGTCGACTTCTCGCGGATCGACAAGGACGCGATCAAGGTCTCGGACAACGGCAAGACCGCCGAGATCACCCTGCCCGCGCCGGCCCTCGGCAAGGTCCGGATCGACCCGAACCTGAGCTACATCGCTTCGCAGCAGCGGGGGATCATCGACCGGCTCGGCTCGGTGGTGTCGCAGAACCCCAACCGCGAGGGCGAGCTGTACCAGCTCGCCGAGCGGGAGATCCGCGACGCCGCCCAGCGCACCAACCTGCTCGCCCGGGCGGAGGAGAACACCCGCGCCACGCTCGAGGGGATGCTGCGCTCGCTCGGCTACACCAAGGTCATCGTCACCTTCACCCACACGCGGCCGTCGAACTGACCGCCGGGGGCGGGCTCAGCCGTCACCTCGCCGGGGGCCGCGCAACCGTCACGCTCACCCACTCGCGGCCGGCGAACTGACAGCGGCCGCCGAATTGGCGGCGGAGGGCGGGGTCAGCCGCTCGGCGAGGAAGCGCAGCGCGATCGGGTAGCGGTACTCGATCCCGCCGTGGCCGCCGTCGAACAGCTCGAAGGTGTGCTCGACGCCGATCTCGTCCAGCTCCGCCGACACGGCCGCGGCGCCGATGTCCAGGCTGTACTCGTCCTTCTTGCCGGCGTCGAGGTAGATGCCGCGCATCGACCGCAGCTCCTCGGCGTGGCCGGCGACCATCCGGACCGGGTCGAGCTCGAGCCAGCGCTGCCAGACCTCGTCGCGCATCCGCCCGTTGGCGGGGTCGACCGGCAGCGTGACGGTGCCGTCCGGCTCGGCCGAGTAGCAGGCGGCCATGCAGTAGGCGTTGAGCAGGGTCCCGTCGTTCGGCTTCGTGAACGCGGTCCGCGACCGGAAATCGTCCCAGAACCGGTCGAACGAGCCCTCGTAGTCGTCCCGCAGCGCACGGACCGCGGACGAGAGGTCGGGCAGGTAGCACAGCTCGAAGAGCGCGTCGCCCGCGTGGCTCGCCAGCGCCCCGAACACGTCCGGGCGCAGCATCGGCACGACCATGGCGCCGTAGCCGCCGCTCGACTTGCCGGTCACGCCGCGGTGCTCGCGCGAGGCGAGCGTCCGGTAGCGCGCGTCGACGAAGGCGACCAGCTCGTCGCAGAGGTAGTCGAGGTAGCGCCCGGTCCCCGGCGAGTTCAGGTACTGGCTGCCGCCGAGCGATGTCCAGGCGTCGACCAGCACCACGATCGCGGGTGGCGAGATGCCGCCGGCGAACAGCTCGTCGATCCGCTCCGGGGTGGTCGGCCGGAAGGCCGAGCGGCTCCACCACATGTCCACCTGGCCGGTGAGGCCCTGGAGCACGTAGATGCTCGGATAGCGGCGGTCCGCTTCGTCGTCGTAGCCCGGCGGCAGGTACACCCAGAGTGGTCGCTCATACGGGTCGTCGAGCGGGTTGCCCGCCAATGCCTCGCTGACGATGCGCTGCTGCTCGAACCTGCCCTGCGGCTCGACGTGCCACGGCTTCATGAACGGCCTTCCTCCGGGTCGGCTGCCTGGGAGATGCGGCCGACGCTACAGCAGCGGCGCCGCCTCGCGTGCGAAGTAGGTCACCACAAGGTCGGCGCCGGCCCTGCGGATGCTGGTGAGCACCTCGAGCATCACGCGGGTGCCGTCGATCCAACCACGCTCCGCGGCCGCCTTGACCATCGCGTACTCGCCCGAGACGTGATAGGCGGCGGTTGGCAGGCCGAACTCGCGCTTGACCCGCCAGAGCACGTCCAGGTACGCCAGCGCCGGCTTGACCATGACCATGTCGGCGCCCTCGGCGACGTCGAGGGCGACCTCGCGGATCGCCTCGTCGGAGTTGCCGGGGTCCATCTGGTAGGCCGAGCGGTCGCCGAACCGGGGCGCGCCCTCGGCCGCCTCGCGGAAGGGGCCGTAGAGTCCCGAGGCGTACTTGGCCGCGTACGCGAGCACGGGGGTGTCGGCGAAGCCGTTGGCGTCGAGCGCGGAGCGGATGGCGGCGACCTGGCCGTCCATCATGCCGCTCGGGGCGACCACCTGGGCGCCAGCCTGGGCCTGGGCCACCGCGATGCGCTGGTACCGCTCGAGCGTGGCGTCGTTGTCGACCGAGAGGTCGGGGCGCAGCACCCCGCAGTGCCCGTGGTCGGTGTACTCGTCGAGGCACAGGTCCGCGATCAGGGCCACGTCCTCGCCGAGGTCGGCGTGCAGCGCGCGCAGCGCCCGCTGGACGATGCCGTCCGGCGCCCACGCCTGCGACCCCTCGGCGTCCTTGCTCGCCGGCACCCCGAACAGCAGCAGCGCCGGGACGCCGAGCGCGGCCAGCTCGGCCGCCTCTTTGCGGAGGCTCTCGAGCGTGTGCTGGTAGTGGCCGGGCATCGACGAGATCGCCACCGGCTCGCTGATCGGCTCCTTGACGAACAGCGGAGCGATCAGGTCGCGGCGCGAGAGGTCGGTCTCGCTGGCCAGCTGGCGCATGGCGGCGGTGCGGCGCATCCGGCGCGGGCGGCTGACCGGGAACGGCGGGGGTGACACCATCGTTGCTCCTCGACGGCTGCTTGCTGCGGTCTCGCCGCCAAACCTACTCCGAATCGGTCGAGCGGACAGGGCGTAAGGGCCAGGTTGTGGACAACCTTGAGGCCCGGCCAAACGCCGGCCCAGACTCCGGCCCAAACGCCGGGCGAGCCCACCGGGAACCCGGACCCGGGCCCGGGCCAAACTCCTCAGGCGGAGCGGCGCCCCTCGTGCGTGCGCCAGGCGCCGGCGAGCAGCTCGACCGCCTTCTCGAGCTGGTCGGGCGGCGCCACGAACGGCAGCCGGAAGCGGTCCCTGCCGGAGCCGACCGGCGACAGCAGCGGGCCGGGAATGATCGCAACGCCGTGGCGGATGGCGCGCTGCGCAAACGCCTCGGCGTCCGCGCCGGGCATCCGCACCCACAGGCTCTGGCCGCCGCTCGGCCGCTCCCACTCCCAGCCGGTGCCGGCCTCGCGCAGGGCGGCCTCGACGCGGTCGAGGCTGTGGCGGAGCTGCCGGTTGCGCCAGGCGATGACCTCGTCGACCCGTTCGAGCAGGCGCACGGCCAGCACCTGCCCCAGCGCGGAGCCGCCGAGGTCCTCGACCGCCTTGGCCCTGGCCAGGAACGAGATCATCGGCCTCGGCGCGCGCAGCCAGCCGATCCGCAGGCCGCCCCAGAACAGCTTGCTGAGCGAGCCGACCAGCACCACCGGCGCGTCGGGCCGGTAGTACGGCACCGGCGGCGGCACCGGCTCGCCGAGGCCGAAGTCGGCGACCACGGCGTCGTCGATCACCGGCAGGTTGTGGCGCGCCGCCAGGTCGGCGAGGCGCTTGCGCGCGGGGGGCGGCATCAGCGAGCCGACCGGGTTGTGGAAGCTCGGCTGGAGGTAGACCAGCCGCGGGCGCTGCGTGCACAGCACCCGCTCGAGCACGTCGAGGTCTGCGCCGTGCCTGGTCATCGGCACGGTGGCGACGCGGGCGCCGGCCGCCTCGAAGGCGTCGAGCGCGCCGGGGAAGGTGAACTCCTCGACCACCACCAGGTCGCCGTGGCGCAGCAGCACCCTGGCGAGCAGCGAGACGGCCTGCTGGGCGCCGGTGGTGATCAGCACCTCGGTGGGGCTGGTCTCGACGCCCCTGCCGCGGAGGTGCGCGGCGACCGCCTCGCGGAGCGCCGGCAGGCCGGCGGGCTGGTAGCCCGACCCGCCGAACGCGTCGCCCTCCCAGGTGGACGGGTCCAGGACCAGCTCACGGACCATCGGCGCGGCATCGCCCACCGCGCAGGTCAGGTCGATGCTCGCGCCCGATCCCTCCAGCAGGCCAAGGAACAGCGGGTTCGCGCGGTAGTCGCCGCTGGGCGAGAAGCGCCGCGGGGCCACCGTGGTGCCGCTGCCCTGGCGCCGGTCGATCAGCCCCTCGGCGCGGAGCATCTCGTAGGCGGCGGCGACCG
>JBEDUQ010000121.1:0-6042 GCA_040414855.1 Actinomycetota bacterium | reverse complement strand
AGCGCCCGGTCCTCGAAGGTCACCTCGACGAACTCGGCCCCGGCGGGGTCGTCCTTGGTCCAGCCGATCGATCGTTGCCGCATCAGTGGAGTGTATTGCCCGGCTGTGACAGGTCCGCTTCGCCCCGGTAGATCCGCCGCACGATGTCCTCGATGTCGGGTTCCTCGAGGGTCAGGTCGACTACCTCGTGCGCGGCCATCACCCGCGCGATCAGCTCGGCGGCGCTCACCTGGTCCCGCGCGAACTCGAGCCAGCGCCGGTGGCCGTCGGTCCGGACCAGCTTGGCGCCCTCGACCGCCATCTCCTCGTCCCTGCGGAGGTCCACCACCAGCACCCTGGTGGTGCCGTACCGGTCGCGCAGCTCCTCGACGGTGCCGTCGTAGATCACCCGGCCCTTGTCGATGATCAGCAGCCGCTCGCACAGCTCGGCGATGTCGTCGAGGTCGTGCGTGGTCAGGATGACCGTGGTGCCCTCGGTCTGGTTCAGGTCCTTGAGGAAGCCGCGCACGGCCGCCTTGGCCTCGACGTCGAGCCCGATGGTCGGCTCGTCGAGGAACAGCACCTTCGGCCCGGGCAGCACGGCCGCCGCCAGCTCCGACCGCATGCGCTGGCCGAGCGACAGGGAGCGCACTGGCCGCGACAGCAGCGGCCCGAGCGCCAGCACCTCCACCAGCCGGTCGAGCCGGCGCCGGTGCTCGGCCGCTCCGGTGCGGTACAGGTGGCGGACCAGGTCGAAGGACTGCTCCAGCGGCAGGTCCCACCAGAGCTGGGTGCGCTGCCCGAAGACCACCCCGATGCGGCGGGCGAGCCGGCGCCGCTCGCGCGATGGCACCAGCCCGTCGACCACCACCGTGCCCGACGACGGCACCAGCAGGCCGGTCATCATCTTGATGGTGGTCGACTTGCCGGCCCCGTTGGGCCCGGCGTAGCCGACGAACGCGCCCTCGGCGACCTCGAAGTCGACCCCGGCGACGGCGGTGACCATGCCGCGGCGCGTACGAAAGTCCTTGCGCAGCCCGGCCACCCGGATGATCGGACCATTGCCGGAGCTCGGGACGCCCTCGGACCCCGCCGCGCCGCCGGACGGCACCGCGCCCTCGGACCGGGCCGCGCCCTCGGACCGGGCCGCGCCCCCGGACCTCGGGAGGCCCTCGGACCGCGCCGCGCCCTCGGACCGCGCCGGGCTCACGAGCCGGCCCCGACGTAGTGCCGGATCGCCCGGCGCCAGCCGAGCCAGGCGGCGACCGCCAGCCAGGCCGCCGCGAGCGGCGAGACCCAGATCAGGCCAGCGCCGAGCCCTGGCGGCCCCTGGCGGCCGAGCAGGGTCAGCGCCGGCACGTAGATCGCGAGCGCGAACGGGAACACCCAGGTGAACAGCGTCCGCATCGCCGGGCCGTAGACGTCCATCGGGAAGCTGACCAGGTAGCCGCCGCCGTCGAGCACCAGGGCGGCCGCCTCGCTTCCCTGGACGGTGTAGAAGGTCATCGCCGCCCCGAGCACCATCAGCGAGAACTGCACCACCGCGCAACAGGCGACCGCGAGCACGGCCACGCCGACGTGCGCCGGGGTCCAGGCGATGCCCGCGTGGTGGCCGGCCCACACCAGCAGGCCGACGCCGGCCAGCGAGCGACCGATGAAGCGCAGCTCGACATAGCTGGTCATCACGAACCCGAGCGGCGACACCGGCCTGGTCAGGACCTGGTCGAAGGTGCCCCGGCGGATCACCAGCGACATGTCCTCGGGCCGCAGCCGGTTGCCGGCCGCGTTGGCGATGCCCTGACCGGCGAAGACCATCGAGGCCAGCACGATGATCTGCGGCGCCCGCCAGCCGGCGACGGACCCGAACCGGTCGACCAGCAGCACCACACCGAACGCTTCGCAGATCGCGACCAGCGCGCTGCCCACCAGACGCACCACCAGCGTCGCCGGCCGCTGCACGTTCGAGCGCAGCGACGCCAGCGCCAGGGCGACGTAGACGCCGCGCGGCCCGAGATCCGCGCGCGCCCGGTCCGGGCTCGCGTCGGCGCGGAGCTGGTCAACCCCCATGGACCACCAACCGGCGGCTCGCGTAGGCCAGCGTCGAACGGCTGGCGACGCCGAGCAGGCCGAGCCAGACGACCTGCCGCGCCAGCGCCCCGGCGACCGACTGGCCGATCGCCACCCGGACCGGCGCCATCACCAGCGCGAACAGCGGGCTCCCCTCGACCACGGCCCGGAGCGCGGCCGGGAAGTAGCTGGTCGGGATCACGAACCCCGACGCGAGGTACAGGACCGGCGTGACCAGGTTGTAGATGGCCCGGTAATCCGGGGTCCAGAAGGCGGCGATCCCGAACAGCAGCCGCAGCTGGTAGGCGATCGCCACCGCCAGCACCACGCTGACGACCAGCGCGCCGATGCCGGCCGGCGTGGTCGGCAGGTGCAGCGGCAGCGCGACCGCGGCCAGCAGCAACATCGGCACCATCCGGGTCGTCAGCACGTTCAGCGAGCGTCCGAGGTCGAAGGCCGCACCACGCAGGTAGGCGTCGCCGGGGCGCAGCAGCTCGATGGCGAAGTCGCCGGAGCGGACGCTCTCGGCGAACTCCCAGACCCAGCTCGCCCACACCGCCGCGAACATGCCCTCCAGCACCCAGGTGTAGGTGAGCATGTCGCCGATGGTGAGCCCGGCGACCTGCCCGTGGTGGCGGTACAGCGCGCCGAACACGGTGGTGCGGACGACCCCGAAGAACCCGTTCAGCACCAGCCCGCTCACCAGGGCAAGCCGGTAGACGCCCTGACGGCGGAAGCCCGCGACGAGGAGGACCCAGTAGACGCGCACGAACTCAAGAGCATTTCACGGGCGTCCGCACCCCGCCAGGCAATTGCGAGCCGGTACCGTTGGTGCGGTGGCGAGCTGGACGAGGAGGGCCTCTGGTGATCCGGGTGGTGGCGAGCGATCTCGATGGGACGCTGCTTCGTTCCGATCTGACCGTCTCCGACCGGACCAGGTCGGCGATCCACGATGCGCGCCGGGCCGGCGTCACCTTCGTGGCGGTCACCGGCCGGCCGCCCCGGAGCATGCGGTACCTGAACCATCGCCTCGGCCTGGAGGGCATCGCCATCTGCGCAAACGGCGCCGCCATCTACGACCTCGACGGCGACGCGACGCTCGACACCACCCAGCTGGCCCCCGAGGTGGCGCTGCGGGTGGTGCGCGGCCTGCGCGAAGCGGCGCCCGGCGTCGTGTTCGCGTGGGAGGACGACGAGTGGTTCGGCCGCGAGCCGGGCTGGGCTCGTGACCCGATGGGTCCGGCGAGCGAGGCCTCCCTCGGCGACCCCCTGGAGCTGATCCGGACGCCGCTGCTGAAGGTGCTGGCGCGCCACGACCGGCTGGACTTCGACGAGCTGGCCGCGCGCGCCAGGCGGGTCGCCGGCGACCAGGCGGTGGTGACCTGGTCGACCCGCGAGGTGGTCGAGCTCTCGGCCGCGGGGGTGACCAAGGCGTCGGCGCTGGCGCGAGTCTGCCAGCGGCTCGGCGTCGATTCGTCCGAGGTGATCGCCATCGGCGACATGCCCAACGACCTCAGCATGCTCGCGTGGGCCGGCCACAGCGTGGCGGTCGCCAACGCGGACCCGGAGGTCCGCATCGCCGCGGCCGAGGTCACCGGCAGCAACCAGGACGACGGGGTCGCGATGATCCTGGAGCGGGTGCTCGCCTCCGAGGCGGCCAGGCTGTCCGGGCTGCCCGGCTCGCCGATGCTGCCCGGCTTGCCCATGGCGCCCGGCTCGCCGATGGCGCCGGGCTCGCCGATGGCGCCCGGCGAGTGGCAGGCGCCGGACCGGGTCGAGCGCCGGGACCCGCTGGAGCGGCTGCTGGAGCGGCAGACCGCCGCGGCGGTCGAGATCGGCGAGCGCTTCCAGCACCGCTGGGGGCCGTTCCAGCGGCACCCGGCGCTGGAGATCGACCCCGAGACGCTCGCCGTCGCCTGGCGCGAGTACGCCAAGCGGCTCGACGACAACTACCCCTACTTCCACCCGCGCTTCGCCGGCCAGATGCTCAAGCCGCCGCACCCGGTCGCGGCCGCCGCCTACCTGGCCGCGATGATCATCAACCCGAACAACCACGCGCTCGACGGCGGTCCCGCCACCGCCGCGATGGAGAAGGAGCTCATCCGCGAGCTGGCGGCGATGTTCCACCTGCCAGGCGACACGCTCGGCCACCTGACCTCCAGCGGCACGATCGCCAACTTGGAGGCGCTGTGGGTCGCGCGCCAGCTCCACCCTGGCAAGGCGATCGCCTTCAGCGAGGACGCGCACTACACCCACGAGCGCATGTGCGGCGTGCTCGGCGTCGAGACGGTCCCGATCCCCGCCGACGACGCAGGGCGCATGGACCTCGACGCGCTGGAGCGCGAGCTGCGCGGCGGCCGCATCGGCACGGTGGTGCTGACGGCGGGCACCACCGGGCTCGGCGCGCTCGACCCGGTGCACGAGGCGGTCCGGCTGCGCGAGCGCTACGGCTTCCGGCTCCACGTCGACGCGGCCTACGGCGGCTTCTTCGCGCTGCTCGCGTGGACCGCCAACCCGCTCGTCGCCCCCGAGCCGCTGCGCGCCATCGCCGACTGCGACTCGGTGGTGGTCGACCCGCACAAGCACGGGCTCCAGCCGTATGGCTGCGGCGCGGTGCTCTTCCGCGACCCGGCGGTCGGCCGGCTCTACCGGCACGACTCGCCGTACACCTATTTCACCTCGGACGAGCTGCACCTCGGGGAGATCAGCCTGGAGTGCTCGCGGGCGGGAGCCGCCGCCGGGGCGCTCTGGCTCACGCTGCGGGTGCTGCCGCTGGAGGCCGACCATGGCCTCGGCCCTGCCCTCGCCGCCGGCGTGCGAGGGGCGCGGGCCTGGGCGGGGCTGCTCGACGGCTCCGAGGAGCTCGGCCTGTTCGTCGAGCCCGACCTCGACATCGTCGGCTTCTACCCGCGCCCGGCCGCGCGCTCGCTGTCGGCGGTCGATGCCGCCTCGGAGCGGCTGCTGAGCGAGGGGATGCGCGACGCCGACCCGGTGTTCCTCAGCACCCTGCGGATCGCGGGCGAGCGCCTGCGCCGGCGCGACCCGACCCTGGAGCCCGACCTCGAGCAGGTGCACATCCTGCGAAGCGTGCTGATGAAGCCCGAGCACGAGCTGTATGTTCCGGACCTGCACCGCCAGGTGACCCGGGTCGCCGCGCGCGTCGTGCGCGGCGAGTGAGGTGGGGAGGTAGCCAGTGCGAGCGATCGTCCTGCGCGAGTTCGGCCCGCCCAAGCAGCTGGTGGCCGAGGAGGTGCCCGATCCGGTCCCCGGTGACGGGCAGGCCCTGGTCGAGGTCGAGATCGCCAACATCACCTTCGTCGAGACGCAGCTGCGCTCCGGCCGCGTGCCGAATCCGGCCATGAAGCCGCGGCTGCCCGCGGTCCTCGGCAACGGCGTCGGCGGCGTGGTGACCGCCGTGGGTGCCAGCGTCGACCCGAGGCTGGTGGGGCGGCGGGTGGTGACCACCACCGGCGGCAGCGGCGGCTACGCGGAGCTGGTCGCGGTCGACGCGGCTCTGCCGATCCCGGTGCCCGACGGGATCGGCCTGCGGGAGGCGGTCGCGCTGCTCGCCGACGGGCGCACCGCGACCTTGCTGATCCGCTCGGCCGCTCCAGCCGAGGGCGAGACCGTACTGGTCGAGGCGGCGGCCGGCGGCGTGGGCAGCCTGCTGGTCCAGCTCGCGTCCCAGTCGGGCGCCCGGGTGGTCGCGGCCGCCGGCGGGGAGCGCAAGCTCGGGGTCGCCGCCGGCCTTGGCGCGAGCGTCACCGTCGACTACACCAAGCCGTCCTGGCCCGACCTGGCGCGCCGCCGCGCCGGCGCGGTCGACCTGGTGTTCGACGGGGTCGGCGGCGCGATCGGCCGAGCGGCCTTCGACCTGCTCCGGGACGGCGGTCGGGTCTGCGTCTACGGGATGGCCGGCGGCGCCTTCGCCGAGCTCCCCGAGGAGGAGGTGGCCAGGCGGGGGATCGAGGTCGTCCACACGCCGCGGGTCACACC
>JBEDUQ010000120.1:0-7814 GCA_040414855.1 Actinomycetota bacterium | reverse complement strand
GGCCGTCCTCGACCCGATGGTGGTGTTCGACCTCACCGACCAGGTCCGCGACACCATCCAGCAGACCCTCGAGAGGAACCTCCAGGCCCGCGGCGCCGTCTTCGGCCCGTAGGTCCGGGCGGGCCGGACCGGCGCCGCCCCGGCCCGACGGCCCCGCCTCAGTTGTTGGGGTTGGTGGTCTGCGGGGCCGTGGTCGGCGGCGAGGTGGTGGTCGGTGGCCGCGTGGTCTTCGGCCTTGTGGTGGTGGTTGGCGGCCTTGTGGTCTGCGGCCTTCCGGTGGTGGTCGGCGGCTGCGTGCTCGGCGACGTGGTCGCGGGCCGGGCGGTGGTGCTCGGCGCGGCCGTGGTCGAGGACGGCAGCGAGGTCGTCGGGAACACGGTCGTCTCGGCCGCGGTCGAGACCGATGGCGAGCCGACGCCGGCCTGGGGGGAGGCAGACCCCGTGGTCGTGCTCACCAGGCAGGGCCGGTCACCGCAGTTCGAGTGCGGCGCGCCCGCGGCCTGGAGCCCCAGGACCACCCCGATGGCGCCGGCGGCGATGCTGGTCGACACCCACGGATGGCGGCCGACGAGCTCCCGCACCGAGGCGAACGCCGCCGCGAAGCCGCCGGCCGCCTGGCGTTGCCGCCGCGACTCCGGCTCGCCGCCCATCCCGGCCAGCAGCCGCGCGCGCAGCCCGGCCATGAAGGAGTCGTCGGGCAGCGGCACCATCCGCGGCGCCGACTGCCGCAGCGCGTCGGCCACCGCCAAGAGGTCGGAGAGCCCCGGGTCGGTGCCCGGGTCCGGCGCGGCGCCGTCCAGGTAGTGCTCGAACCAGGCAGTCCGCCACCGCTCGTCGCCGTCCGGGGCCGGCTCGACCGGCGTGCCGCTCAGCGTCTGCCAGAGCGCCGCGCAGGCCGCGTACTGGAGGTCGGTGACCACCCGCTCGGAGTAGCCGGCGAGGTGGGCGGTGTGGGCGGTCGAGTGGCCGAGCAGCAGCCGCAGCACCATCACGTCGCGCTGGGCGTCGTCGAGACGGGTGGTCGCCAGGAACACGTCGGGTGCGTGCCCCTCGAGGTGGCCGTCGCCCAGGTAGCCCGACTCGCGGTACTCGATCAGCGCGTCGCGGGCCATGGTCACCAGCCAGGCGGCCAGGTCGGTCTCACCCTGGGCGATGCTGGGAAGCCAGGTGATCGCGCCGTCAAAGACCCGCTCGGTCAGCTCCTTCGCGGTCGCCGGCTCGCAGGTCCACGCCAGCAGGTAGCGGTAGACGTCGTCGACGTGGGCGTCGTAGAGCTGGCCGAAGGCGCGCGCATCGCCGTAGGCGGCGCGCTCCAGCGGCTCGCGCTCGCGGGCGATCTCGACCATCGCGTCGCCGTGCCCGCAGGGGCAGTCGTGCGATGGCGGGGCCGACAGGGACTCGCCGTAGCCCGGGACCTGCCCGGCGGTCATCGAACGAGCACCAGTTGGATGCCCGCCGCCAGGACGATCACGACGAGGAGGATGGCAAGCGCGATGGCGGTGCCGGTGCGCATGGTCAGCTCCTTGACGTCCAAGGCTTCAGACCGGCCGGAATGTTACCTCGCCGGTGGTCGCGGATGGTATCTCGGCGCTGTCCGGTCACGCCCGCCTTGCCGTCGCCGAGCGTCGCCGTGCCGCCGCGCTCACGCCGGACGAGGGGCCTGACCAGCGGTCTTGCTTCCTTCGGCGAGGTAGCGGCGGGCGATGGCGAGGTTCTCGCGGAGGAACTCGAGCAGCGCCATGCGGTCCTCGGCCAGGGCGCGGACGTCCAGCTCGAGGGTCACCGCGCCGGGGAACCTCGAGCTGGTCAGCCGCTCCATGAACTGCCGCACCGGCAGCACGCCGACCTCCAGGCCCGCGTGGGTGTCGCGGCCCTTGCCGGCGTTGTTCGAGAGGTGGACGTGGACCACCTGGTCGGCGAGCCGGTCGTAGGCGTCGATGATGTCGATCCCCGCGACCCCGAGGTGGCTGGTGTCGAGGGTGATGTAGGGGTAGCGGCCCAGCTCGGCCGGTTCGACCCCGTTCTGGAACTGGAGCCGGCGGCCGTTCACCCAGACCGGGAACATGTTCTCGACCGCGATGGTCACCCCGGACTGCTCGCGGACCTCGGCGATGCGGTCGCAGAGCCAGCCCGCGTACCCCGTCTGCCAGCGGTAGGGCGGGTGGATCACGATCGTCGAGATCCGCGCCGTCTCGGCGAACTCGACGCAGCGGTCCAGCTTGCCCTTGGGGTCGGTGCCGTAGACCAGCCACGTGGCCAGCAGGAACGGGCCGTGGATCGCGGGCACGGGCAGCCCGTAGCGGCGCGCGACCGCGGCCATCCGGTGGGGGTCCTGGCTCAGCCGGTCCTGGGTGATCATCAGCTCCGCGCCGTCGAAACCGGCCTCGGCCAGCAGTTCGAAGGTCTCGTCCAGCGAGAACATGAAGAACGGTCCGGTGGAACAGAGCACAGGAGGAAGGTCGGGCACGGATGCTCCTCTGACGTGAGGACGAAGTGTCGCTCGAGGCCGGATGGTACCAACCTTCTCGCTCGTCCAATGGTTCGAGGGGTCAACGGTGGCGGGCGGTACTAGACTTCCCATGGTTTCACGCGGGCGCCCAGTCCGCTCAGGGAGGACTTTCGCAAGGTGCACTGGATCATCCCCGCGATCGCCGTGGCGTCCGCGACCGCATTCGCGACCGCGGTCCTGCTCCAGTACGGCCAGCGGCACCGGCCCTACCAGCTCGCCTGGGGCATCTCGCTGTGCATGTTCGCGGTCGCCTCGCTGGCGCTCACCCTCGGCGTCGGGGTCGGCTGGTCGCCCGCGAACTTCAAGCTCTACTACCTGTTTGGCGCGATCCTCAACGTGCCGTGGCTGGCGCTCGGCACCATCCTGCTGCTCGGCCGCCCGGCGACCGCCCGTGCCTACCTCGGCTGCCTGGTGCTGTTCAGCGCGCTGAGCGTGGCGCTGGTGGCGCTCGCGCCGGTGACCTCCTCCGACCTCGCCGGCAGCCTGGTGCCGGAGGGCCGGCGCTTCCTGCCGGTCGCGGTCAGGGTGCTGGCGGTGGTGGGCAACGTGGTCGGCACGCTGGTGGTGATCGGCGGGGCGGTGCGCAGCGGCCTGGCGCTGCGCCACCAGCCGCGGCTGCGCCCCAGGTTCGAGGGCAACCTGCTGATCGCGCTCGGGGTCGCGTTCGCGGCCGGCGGCGGGGTATTCGCGTTCCTCGACCAGAGCGGCAAGCTCGGCGCCGGGCTCGCGGTCGGCGCCAGCGTCATGTACCTGGGCTTCTGGCGCGCCTCGGCGCCGGCGCGATCGCCGCTGCCCAGCCCTGGCGGAAGCGTGAGCGCGTCATGAGCGGGGCGGACAACTACCCCATAGGGGTAGCGGGGTGAAGCAGGCCGTGACGCTCTACACCAGGGTCGGCTGCCACCTCTGCGAGCAGGCGGAGCAGGTGCTCAGGGCCGAGCAGCGCACCATTCCATTTGCCCTGGTCACAGTTGATATCGACAAAGACCCCGAGCTGGTCCGCAGGTACGGCGTGCGGGTCCCGGTGGTCGCCGTGGACGACGTCGAGCTGTTCGAGTACGAGGTGCCTCCTGACCTGCTCAGGGCGCACCTGCGGGGCCGGTGGAGCGTTTGAGAAGGCGGTCACATGGGCCTAGACTCGAAACGACCTGGGAAGGGCTCGGCCCGTTTCGAGGTTCACAGCAGTGGGGGTATGAGTCACGTGCGAGATCGCAGCATTCCCGAAGCGACAGTTGCGCGCCTGCCGGTCTACCTTCGTTGCCTCATCGACATGGCCGAGCGCGGGACCCACACGGTGTCGTCCGAGCAGCTCGCCGAGGCGGCTGGCGTCAACTCCGCCAAGGTCCGCAAGGACCTGTCGTACCTGGGCTCCTACGGCACGCGAGGTGTCGGCTACGACGTCGAGTACCTGATCTATCAGGTCCGGCGTGAGCTCGGCCTGGAGCAGGACTGGCCGGTCGCCATCATCGGCGTCGGCAACCTCGGGCACGCCCTCGCCAACTACAAGGGCTTCGCCGAGCGGGGCTTCCGCGTGGTCGCCCTGCTGGAGGCGGACAGCGCCAAGGTCGGCGAGCAGGTCGGGGACCTCAAGGTCGAGCACATCGACGACCTCGATCGAATCGCCAAGGAGGAACAGGTCGCCATCGGCGTGGTCGCCACCCCGGCGTCCGCGGCCCAGGAGGTGTGCGACCGGCTCGTCTCCGCCGGCATCAGCTCCATCCTCAACTTCGCCCCCGCGCACCTCCAGGTGCCGGACGGCGTGTTCCTCAGAAAGGTGGATCTGTCGTCGGAGTTGCAGATCCTCTCGTTCCACGAGCAGCGCCGAGCCGCGGTGAACCTCGTCCGCCAGACCGCTGCTTCCACCGATCGCAGCGGTTCCGGGCAGCGCCAGCGCGCGCCGGAGGGCCTGCAAAGACGGGACTGACCGCATGCCGGTATTCGTTGTCGGCCTCAACCACCGAAGCGCGCCTCTCGAGCTCCTGGAACGACTCGCGATCGCTCCGGAGCACCGCCCCAAAGCACTCTCCCTCCTGTTGGATCGCGACCACATCAAGGAGGGGGCCATCCTCTCGACCTGCAACCGGGTCGAGATCTACGCCGCGATCGACCGCTTCCACGACGGCGGCGACGCGGTCCGGCACTTCCTAACCGACCTGCACGACGTCCGCGCCGACGAGCTGTCGGACTACCTCTACGCGCACTACGAGGACCGGGCCGTCAACCACCTCTTCAGCGTGGCCGCCGGCATCGACTCGATGGTGATCGGCGAGGTCCAGATCCTCGGCCAGGTCCGCGAGGCGTTCCAGGCGGCGCAGGCGGAGCGGAGCGTCGGGCCGGTGCTGACCTCGCTGTTCACCAAGGCGCTCAGGGTCGGCAGGCGCGCCAGGCACGAGACCGCCATCGGCCAGGGCCTGGCCTCGACCCTGTCGGTCAGCCTCCAGGTCGCCGAGGGCCACCTCGGCACCCTCAAGGGCCGCAACGCGCTGGTGGTCGGCGCCGGCAAGATGGCCAAGCTGGCCGCCCGCACGGTCCACGAGGCGGGCGCCGCCGGGCTGGTGATCGCCAACCGCACAGTGGCGCACGGCGCCGCGCTCGCCGGGCAGCTCGGCGCCCGCTCGGTCCCGCTGGAGGCGATCGACCGGGAGCTGGGCGACGTCGACCTGATGGTCGCGTCGACCGCCGCGGTCACGCCCACGGTGACCCTGGCCGCGGTGCGCCGCGGGATCCAGGGCCGCGCGCACGACCGGCCGCTGGTGGTGCTCGACCTCGGCGTCCCCAGGGACGTCGAGCCCGAGGTCCGGGAGCTCCCCGGCGTGGTGCTGGCCGACCTGGACGCGCTCCGCGCGGTACTCGAGACCGACGACGACGGGCCGCGCCGCGAGGTCGAGCGGGCCAGGGCGCTGATCGCCGAGGAGACCACCGGCTTCATGAGCGGCCAGCGCGAGGCGAGGCTGGCCCCGACCATCCGGGCGATGCGCTCCCGCGCCGAGCGGCTCCGCCAGCGCGAGCTGGCGCGCGCCGCGACCCGCCTTTCCGAGCTCGACCCCGCCCAGCGCGTCGCGGTCGACGCCATCACCCGAGGCCTCGTGAACAAGCTGCTCCACGACCCCATCGTTCGGGGCAAGGCACTGGCGGCCGGCGCCAACGGCGAGATGTACGCGGGTATCCTTCGCCAGCTCTACGCCCTCGACGAGGAGGACGGCCGCCGTGCCGACTGACCCAACGACCAACGGCAAGCACCCGCGGATCCGGATCGCGACCAGGCAGAGCGCGCTCGCGCTGGCGCAGACGCGGCTGGTCGCCGACGCGCTCCAGCGGGCCTGGCCTGGTATCGAGGTCGAGCTCGTGCCGGTGGTCACCGACGGCGACCGGCGCCGCGACGTCGCCACCGCCGAGATCGGCGGCAAGGGCGTGTTCACGGCGGCGGTCCAGGGCGCGGTGCTCGACGGTCGTGCCGACCTCGCCGTCCACTCGGCCAAGGACCTGCCCGCCGAGCAGACCGCCGGCCTGGTGCTCGCGGCCGTGCCCGAGCGGGCCGACCCGCGCGACGTGCTGGTCGCCGCGCACCCGGTGCGGGGCCTCGACGACCTGCCCAATGGCGCGTCGGTGGGGACCGGCAGCCCGCGACGCGTGGCCCTGCTGCGCTGGCTGCGGCCCGACCTCGAGGTGCTGCCGATCCGCGGGAACGTGGACACCCGCGTCCGCAAGGCCCACTCCGGAGAGATGGACGCGGTGGTGCTGGCGGCCGCCGGTCTGGCCAGGCTCGGGCTCGACGCCGAGCTGACCGCCCCGCTCGATCCCGAGGTGTTCACCCCGGCACCGGGCCAGGGGTGCCTGGCGGTCGAGGCGCGCGAGGAGGACACCGGGGTGCTGGGGCTGGTCAGCGCGATCACCCACCGGGAGTCGCGGGTGGCGCTGCGCGGCGAGCGTGCCTTCCTGGCCGCGCTCGGCGGGTCCTGCACCCTGCCCGCCGGCGCGCTGCTGACCCGCCGGGGCGACGTCCGCCTCGAGATCCAGGGTTTCCTCGCCGGAGCCGACGGCAAGGGCCTGATCCGCGACCGGCTCGCCGGCCCGCTCGACGACCCCGAGGCGCTCGGTCAGGTGCTCGCCACCCGCCTGCTCGACTCCTGCGCCCCCGAGGTCCGCGCCCTGGTCGAGTCCAGCCGGGCCTGATCCGCGATGACCGACTCAGCCGAGGACCGGCTGCCGCTCGACGGGATCACCGTGCTGGTGCCGCGCGCCCGCAACCAGGCCGGGAGCTTCTCGCGGCTGCTCAGGCAGCGCGGCGCCGAGCCGCTGGAGGTGCCGACCATCGCGATCCACCAGCTCAGCTCGACCGAGCGGCTCGACGCGGCGATCGGGCGGCTGGTCGCCGGAGCCTACGTCTGGGTGGTGCTGACCAGCGTGAACGGGGTCGCGGCGCTGCGCTCGCGGATGGAGGCGCTCGGCCACGGCAGCGACGCGCTGGCCGGCACCCGGGTCGCCGCGGTGGGGCCGGCCACCGAGGCGGCGCTGCGCGACTGGGGGGTCGTGCCGGACCTGGTCCCGCCGGTCGCCACCACCGTCGCCCTGGGCGAGGCGTTCGCGGCGGGCGGCGGCGCCATGCTGCTGGCGCGGGCCGACATCGCCAACCCGGAGCTCGCCGGGCTCCTTCGAGCCAAGGGCTGGGACCCCGACGACGTGGTCGCCTACCGCACCGTCCCGCTCGACCGGCTCGAGGACGATGCGCGCCGCCGGCTCGACGGCGGCGAGGTCGACTGGCTCGCGTTCACGGCGTCGTCCACGGTCCAGGGGTTCGCGCGGGCCTACGGCGCCCCGCCGCCGAGCCGGGTGCGGGTCGCCGCGATCGGCCCGGTCACCGCCGCCGCGGCCCGCGCCGCCGGCATGCGGGTCGACGCCACCGCGGTCGAGCACACCATCCCGGGGCTGGTCGCCGCGATCGAGCGGGCTTCGACGGCGGTCTGAGGGTTCTGAGGGCTTTTTATACAGTCGTTCCCGGTTTCACACAGTCATCCCGTACCCCAGCCCGGGGTTTGGCGCCAGATCCACCAGGATTGGCTCTTTACCCAGAGAGCCAATCGGGTGAGATTCGTGGGCATGCGATACAGCGCCAAGGAGCTGGCAGCCGTCATCGGCCGATGGAGCTCGGGTCAGGGACCGCTCTACGACCGGCTGGCGGTAGCCCTGCGCCGCCACATCGAGCAGGGCCAGCTCCGGCCCGAGGCGCTGCTGCCGCCCGAGCGGACCCTGGCGCGCACGCTGGCGGTGAGCCGCAACACGGTCGCCGCCGCCTACGAGATGCTCCGCG
>JBEDUQ010000119.1:0-10384 GCA_040414855.1 Actinomycetota bacterium | reverse complement strand
CACCAGCGGTTCAGCGGAGGTCCTCCAGCGACGCGGCGTCCATGGCCGCACAGCCTCACGGGCGAGCCGCCCCGCCGTCAAGCCGCTTTCAAGCGCTGACGAGCGCTGCCGCGCCGCAGGGGACGGGGCGCCCGGGGGCGGGACGCCGGGTTTGCGCCTCCGACGGGCCCCGTGCTCCTATCGGGCGGCCGAGTCGAGGAGAGGAGCGTGGTGGACGCGATGGCGGAGGCGCGCCACAACGGGGGCAACGGGCGCGACGGGGGCGACGCGGGCGACGGCCGCAGCCGGGGCGACGGCCGGCCCTGCCTGGAGCTGGAGGGCGTGCGGGTCTGGGCGCCCGGGAGCGACGACCTGCTCAAGGGCATCACCTGGCGGGTCGAGCCCGGCGAGCACTGGGCCCTGCTCGGCCCCAACGGCGCCGGCAAGACCACCCTGCTGTCGCTGGCCGGCGCCAGGCGCCAGCCGAGCTCGGGGACCGTCCGCGTGCTCGGCCAGCGGCTCGGCGGCGTCGACATGCGCGAGCTGCGCCGGCTGGTCGGCGTGGTCGACCAGGACCTGCGGATGCCGGACGAGCTGACCGCGGAGTCGGTGGTGCTGACCGGCGCGACCGGCACCATCCAGCCGCTCTGGGAGCGCTACGGCGACGCCGAGCGGGCCAGGGCGCGCGAGCTGCTGGAGCTGATGGGCTGCGCCCACCTGGCGCGCCGCCGGGCCGGGACCTGCTCGCAGGGCGAGCGCGGCCGGCTGCGAATCGCCAGGGCGCTGATGGCCTCCCCGCGCCTCTTGCTGCTCGACGAGCCGGCCAGCGGGCTCGACCTGGCCGCCCGCGAGCTGCTGCTGGCCGCGCTCGACGAGCTGGCCGTGTTCGAGCCGGACCTGGCCACGGTGCTGGTGTCCCACTACCTGGAGGACCTGCCGCCGCGCACCAGCCACGCGCTGCTGCTGTCGGCCGGCGAGGTGGTCGCCGCCGGCGAGGCCGCATCGGCGCTGTCCAGCGAGGCGGTCTCGGCCTGCTTCGGGATCGGAGTCGAGGTGCGCCGCCAGGACGGCCGCTGGCTGGCGACCATGCACGGCGCGGCCTCCGGCGGCAACGGCGCTGCTTGCCTGGCTGGACCGGCGCGCCATAAGGTCACTTGATCCGACCAAGTGGAGGAACAGCCGGGTGGTGGAGTGGGCGGAGCTGGCGCCGACGAGCCTTTCGCTCCCGGCTGAGCTGGCCACCGACATCGAGAGCCTGATCCTCGCCGGGGAGCTGCCGCCCGGCGCCAAGCTGCCGCCGGAGCGGGAGCTGGCCACCACGCTCGGGGTGTCGAGGGCCTCGATCCGCGACGCGCTCCGCGACCTCGAGATGCGCGGGATGCTGGAGCGCACCCCCGGCCGCGGCACGATCGTGGCCAGCCGGGCCGGCAGCGGCATGGGACGGGCGCTGCTCCGCGAGCTGGACCCGCGTACCCGCGACCTGCTGGAAGTGATGGAGATCCGCTCGATCATCGAGCCGCCGATGACCGCCAGGGCGGCGCTGCGCGCGACCGACCGAGACCTCGCCCACCTCCAGAGCCTGCTCGAGGCGATGTCCCCGGACCTGGACGCCGAGGCCTACGCGGCCCTGGACCGCGGCTTCCACCAGGCGATCGCGCGGTGCACGCACAACCAGCTCCTGGCGGGCGTGCTCGACGCGGTCAACCCGCTGACCGCGCTGAGCCGCGGCGAGGGCCTCCAGAGCGAGGAGCGGCGGGTCGCGTCCATGGAAGGCCACCGGCGGATCCTGGAGGCGCTGCGCGCCCACGACCCCGAGCGCGCCTCCGAGGCGGCCGCCGAGCACGTCACCTCGGTGCAGCAGTACGTGCTCAGGGCCTCGGAGGGCGACCGGCCCGACCAGTCGGACCACAGACGAGTGCGCGGGCGGGGCTGAGCCCGCCCGCGCGTCTGCGCGACCCGTGATCCCGGGGTCGCCGGAGGTTCACTCGTCCTCGGCGAGGATCGAGTAGATCCGGCGCCGCGCCTCGTTCAGGACCTCGAGCGTCTTCTCCTTCTGGGCCTCGCCACCCGCGGTCGCCACCTGCATGACGGCGGCCCCGACCTGGAAGGCGGTGTCCCGCAGCTTCAGGTTGGTGGGGTCGATGCCCTCGGTGACCTCGTCCCACGGGGACTGGGTCGACGCCTGCTCGGCCTCGGCGCGGCCGGCGTCGGTGAGCGAGAAGAGCCGCTTGCCCTCGGCCTGCTGGCTGGAGATCAGGCCCTCGTCCTCCAGCATCTGGAGGGCCGGGTAGACCGAGCCGGGGCTCGGACGCCACACCCCGCCAGTGCGGTTGGTGAGCTCCTGGATCATCTCGTAGCCGTGCATGGGCCGCTCGGCGAGCAGGGCGAGGATCGCCGCCCGGACGTTGCCGCGCCGGGCGCGGCCGCCCCGGCGGTGCCTGCCCGCTGGGCCGAAGCCCGGGCCTGCCGGGCCGAATGGGCCCCCGAAGGGCCCGAAGGGAGGCTGCCAGCGGCCGAAGCCCGGCTCTCCCTTGAAATACGGTGGACGCCTCACGGCAATCACCTGTCCTTCCTCGTCGTGTTCAGACCGTCGAACGAGTCGACGATCGGTTGACGAGGATAACGATATATCGAAATGCATCAAGATGCAACGGGCGATGTCGCGAGCGGCACCTCGGCCCGTGCCCGGGCGACCGCCGCCTCCTCGGCGCCCGCGGCCTCCAGCGCCAGCAGCGCCGCGCCGGTGATCGGCGGGGCGCGGAGCAGCACCAAGCGGGCGCTCGGAGCGACCCGGGTGATCCCGGCGCTCATGCGGCGCTCCAGCCGGGGCTCCCCCGCCTGGAGCAGGCCGCCGCCGCAGACGACGTCGAGGTCGAGCCTGGCCAGGCGCAGGCGGCGGATCATCGCGGTGGTCATGGCGACCAGCTCGTCGGCGAGCCGGTCGACGATCGAGCCGGCGACCTGGTCGCCCTCGCGGGAGGCGGCGAACACCACCGGCGACAGCGCGGCGAGCTCTCGCAGCTCTAGGCGGCCGAAGTGCAGGGCGCTGGTGACCGCGGCCGGGGTGCGAAGGTCGAAGTGGGCCGGCACCAGCCGCTCGAGAACGGTGCGTGGGCCGCGGCCGTCGCGGCCACGGTTGGCGGCGCTGAGCGCGGCCACGCCGACGTCGAGGCCGCCGCCCCAGTCGCCGGAGATGTCCCCGAGCGACGGGTAGCGGCCTCTGCGGCCGTTCGGCGCCACCCCGGCGCAGTTCACACCAGTGCCGCAGACGGTGGCGACGCCCCAGCCGCGGGCGGTGCCGGCGCGCAGCACCGCGAAGGTGTCGTTGCCGACCACCGTCCGGCGGGTCCAGCCGCGTCCAGCGATCGCCGCCTCCAGGCGCCGCTCCTCGATCGGCAGGTCGACGCCGGCGAGGTAGAAGGCGCCGAGCTCGGCCAGCGGGCCGCCGTTCTCGCCGGCCCCGCTGGCCTTGCCGGCGCCCGGGCCGGCGGCGGGGTCCAGCCCGGCGGCCACCGCCGCCTTGGCGGCCAGCTCGCCGATGACCGCGAGCGTGCCCTCGGTGCCGATGAGGTCGGGATTGGAGCCGGGCCCGCGCACCGAGGCCAGCACGGTCCCGTCGAGGTCGAGCAGCACCAGGTCGGTCTTGGAGGCGCCTCCGTCGGCGACTAGCACCCGCCGCGCCGGCCCGCTCACCGCCCCACCGCTCCGGCGGGCGGTTTGGCCGGTCGGACGCCGCTCGCCCCGGCGCACGCGAGGCCCATCCCTTCACCCCCGTGAGGGTCGCCCCCGGCGGCCGCCGGAGCCAGGAATCAGTTAGGAAGGTTTACTTTCGGGACTGTACGGCCCTCCGGGCGGACTGTCAACGGCGGCGGGCTGCCCGCGGGCGGTCCGCGAAGCGCCAGCCGAGGCCGACGTCTCTGACCGCGGCCGGTGGCTCGTGGCCGCTGGCCCCTGGCTCCAACCGCCGGGCTCCGGGCCTCTGGCCGGGTCCCGGGCGCCGCCCGTCGCGCTCCGGCCGGACCTGGCGCTGCGCGGAACGGGCGTTCGGTGTAGAACCTGAGTCGGACGGCCAAAGAAGGCCACGGGTGACGAGAGCGAGGCGATAGTGTCCGGATCGATCGACGAGCGCTTCCTTGCGCTGCCGCGCCAGGAGCTGGCTGACGCCGCGCTCGCGCGCGCCAGGGAGCTGGGCGCGCAGCATGCCGACTTCCGGCTCGAGCTGCTCCGCGACCAGGCGATGCGGCTGCGCGACGGCAAGCTCGAATCCTCGGGCGAGGGCGAGACCAGCGGCTTCGCGGTGCGCGTGGTCGCCGGCGGGAGCTGGGGCTTCGCCGCGGGCGTCGAGCTGACCACCGACGAGGCCGCCCGGGTGGCGGCCGAGGCGATCGAGGTGGCCCGCGCCAGCCGGCCGATCAACTCCGAGCCGGTCGAGCTGGCCGAGGAGCCGGCCTACAACGACCGGAGCTGGGTCTCGGACTACGACGTCAACCCCTTCGACGTGCCTGAGGCCGAGAAGCAGGAGCGGCTGCGCGACTGGAGCCACCGCCTGCTCGCCACCGAGGGCATCACCCACGTCGATGCCGAGCTGCTCGCCGTGCAGGAGAACAAGTTCTACGCCGACCTCGCCGGCACCGTGACCGACCAGCAGCGGGTGCGCATCGCTCCGGAGCTGACCGCGGTCTGGGTCGACCCGGAGGGTGGGCGCTTCGACACCATGCGCACGCTCGGCCCGCCCGCCGGGCGCGGCTGGGAGTACCTCGACGGGATCGGCTGGGACTGGGACCGCGAGCTGGAGGAGCTGCCCTCGCTGCTGCTGGAGAAGTCGCGCGCCCCGTCGGTCGAGGAGGGCTCCTACGACCTGGTGATCGACCCGTCCAACCTGTGGCTGACCATCCACGAGTCGATCGGCCACGCCACCGAGCTCGACCGCGCGCTCGGCTACGAGGCCAACTACGCCGGCACCTCGTTCGCGACCTTCGACAAGCTCGGCCAGCTCCGGTACGGGTCGCCGGCGATGCACGTCACCGGCGACCGGATCGCCTCCCACGGGCTCGCCACCATCGGCTGGGACGACGAGGGCGTCGCCACCCAGCGGTGGGACCTGATCCGCGAGGGCGTGCTGGTCGGCTACCAGCTCGACCGGCGGATCGCGCGACTCAAGGGACTGGGTCGCTCCAACGGCTGCGCCTTCGCCGACGCGCCGTCGCACTTCCCGATCCAGCGGATGGCCAACGTGACCCTCCAGCCGGCCGAGGACGGCCCGTCGACCGACGAGCTGATCGGCGGGGTCGAGCGCGGCATCTACATCCTCGGCGACAAGTCCTGGTCGATCGACATGCAGCGCTACAACTTCCAGTTCACCGGGCAGCGGTTCTACCTGATCCGCGACGGGCGCCTGGCCGGCATGTTGCGCGACGTCGCCTACCAGGCGACCACCACCGACTTCTGGGGCAGCATGGAGGCGGTGGGCGGGCCGCAGACCTTCGTGCTCGGCGGCACCTTCACCTGCGGCAAGGGCCAGCCGGGGCAGGGCGCGCCGGTCGGCCACGGCGCCCCGTCGGCGCTGTTCCGCGGCGTACGCATCCTCAACACCGTCAAGGAGGGCGGCCGGTGACCCCGCAACCGCTCGTCGAGCACCGTCAGGGAGGGCGGCCGGTGACCCCTCAACAACTCGTCGAGCGCGCGCTGGAGCGCTCCCGGACCGAAGGCTGCGTCGCGCTCGCCCAGGAGTCGACCACCGCCAACCTCCGTTGGGCCAACAACACGCTGACCACCAACGGGCTCGCGCGGACCCGCGACCTCACCGTGATCGCGCTGGTCGCCCGCGCCGAAGGCATCTCCGCGGGGGTGGTCAGCCGCAGCGGCGTTACCCTCGACGGGGTCGAGGACCAGGTCCGCGCGGCCGAGGCCAAGGCGCGCGCATTGCCAACGGCCGAGGACGCCGCGCCGCTGCTGGAGGGCACCGACGGGCCCGGTTGGGACGAGCCGCCGGGGACCACCTCGATGCGGGAGTTCTCGTCGCTGGCGCCCGAGCTGGGCGAGCTGTTCCAGGCCGCGCCGTCCGCCGGGCGGCTGCTCTACGGCTACGCCGAGCACGACGTCACGACGACCTATCTCGGCACTTCGACCGGGATCCGCGTGCGCCACGACCAGCCGACCGCGCGGATCGAGCTGACCGGTCGCTCCACCGACGGCTCCCAGTCCGCCTGGGCGGGCCGCTCCGCCCGCAACTTCAGCGAGGTGGACGCCCACGACATCGAGGCCGCGGTCGCGCGGCGGCTGGAATGGGCCAAGCGCCGGATCGACCTGCCCGCCGGGCGCTACGACACCATCCTGCCGCCCTCCGCGGTCGCGGACCTGATGGTGTACCTGTACTGGACCGCCGTGGCGCTGGACGCGCACGAGGGCCGCACCGTGTTCAGCAAGCCAGGTGGCGGCACCCGCGTCGGCGAGCGCATCTCCGACCTGCCGGTGACGCTGCGCAGCGACCCCGGCCTCCCCGGGCTCCAGTGCGTGCCGTTCGTCGCCACCGGACTGTCGAGCAGGCACGCCTCGATCTTCGATGACGGCATGCCGCTCGGCGCGACCGACTGGATCCGCGACGGCGTGCTGACCTCCCTGGTCGGGACCAGGCGCGCCAGCGAGATCACCGGGCTCGCGCCGCGGCCCGCCATCGACAACCTCCAGCTCGCCGGCCCGGACGGCGGTGGCGACACCGGCAGCGTGGTGGCCGGCACCGAGAACGGGCTGCTGCTCACCTGCCTGTGGTACATCCGCGAGGTCGACCCGCAGACGCTGCTGCTGACGGGGCTGACCCGCGACGGCGTGTTCATGGTCGAGGGCGGCGAGGTGACCGGGGCGGTCAACAACTTCAGGTTCAACGAGAGCCCGGTCGACATGCTCAAGCGCCTGACCGCCATCGGCGGCAGCGAGCCCGCCCTCCCCCGCGAGTTCGGCGACTACTTCGCCCGCGCCGCCATGCCAACCCTCCGGGTCGAGGGCTTCAACATGAGCTCCGTCAGTCTCGCCTCGTAGCGAAGCTCGGGGCGGCGGGGTCGGTCGCCGAGGGGGTCGGGGTCGGCGGTGCGGTCGTCGCGGGGGTTCGGGGTGTCGCCCCTGCCCGGCCCCTTGCCGTCGCCCCGCCCGGCCGGCCGTGGTTGCCCAGCCGGGCGCGCAACCATGTCAGCCAGCGGACGGGAGCCGCTGGCCGGTTCAGCTCCCTCAGGAGCAGTTCGCGTCGCTGCGAGACCCGCAGGCGTTCCTCAGAACCTACGCTTCAAGCAAGCGACCCGATGGAGGTCGGCTGGTAGATCACGTCACTACCGTAACGCGCCCGCCCCGACTCCGCCCGAAATTCCGCTCTTCGCCCCCAACCTCGCCACTCCGCCACCGCCACCGGTCTCCGCCACCACCACCGGACCCCACTCCGCCACCACCGTCCCCCGCGACTCCCCCAACGGTCTCGGCCCCCGCGGATCCCGGTCCACTCCGACAGGCGGGGAATGGCATGCTCTGGCGATGACCACCTCGACCCTCGGGTTCGCGATCCTGGGGCTGCTCGCCCGCCAGCCTTGCTCCGGCTACCAGCTGGCGGCGCGGCTTCGCGCACCGGTCGGCTACTACTGGACCGCCCGGCACAGCCAGATCTATCCCGAGCTGGAGCGCCTCCGGTCCGCCGGCCTGGTCAGCTTCGAGGTGGCCCCAGGGCCCGGGCCACGGGACAAGAAGGTCTACGCCGCGACCGAGGCCGGTGTGGCCGCGCTCCGCGACTGGGTGACCCGCCCGCCCGGCCCCCACACCCCACGGGACGAGCTCCTGCTCAAGGTCTACGCGATCTGGCTCGCCGACCACGCCGCGGCGGTCGCCATGGTCCGCGGGCAGGCCGACGCCCACGCCCGTCAGCTCGCCGATTACGAGGGGATCAAGTCGCGTGTCCACGCCCGATACGGCGGCGGACCGCCCGCCGTCGACTCGCCCGACTTCGGCAGCTACGCCACCCTGATGCTCGGCATCAGCCACGAACGCGACCACCTCGACTGGTGCCACTGGCTGATCGGCTGCCTCGAGACCGGCACGGTCCCGCGGCGACCTTGAACGCCGGTCGCGACGGCGACGTACCGGGCTGAGCCGCATAGACTGCCACCATGTCCAACCGACCCGAGGGAACTGGCCGCTGGCCCGACCATCTTCCAGTCGGCGCGTTACGCGTCGGCCGTTCGAGCGCCCACTACGACCAGGCGGTTCGCTTCTACCGGGAACTGGTCGGGCTGCCGGTTCTGGAGACCTTTGGGGGAAGCTACGGCGAGGACGGCACGATCTTCGGTCTCCCCGACACCTCGACGCAGCTCGAGATTGTCCGCTCGACTGAGCCCGTTGCCCCGGTCGATCGCATCGACATGCTCGTGTTCTACCTGCCCAACGCGGCGGCCCAGGACCGTGTGATCGCGAGGATGGCGGCTGCCGGTGTGGAGCCGTCGCCGCAGCACCCGTACTGGCAGGCCAACGGAGGCGTGACCTACCAGGATCCGGACGGCCGCGAGGTCGTGTTCGTGTCGTGGGTCTACGGGCGCGACCGGACTTGACCGAGCCCTGTTCGTGGCCGTCGTCGTCCACCGGACCGCCGGCCTCGATGTCGGGCCGCGACCCCGATCATGGGCACCCCCAACGCATCCCCGCACGCCCTTGAATCAATCAATCGTCTCGGCGTGACGCCCGCGCGGCTTCCACCGAGTCGACCGTCAGCTGGTCGAGGCGGTGGAGGGTCAGGCTCGCCGTCGCCGCCGCATCGTCGTCGAGCGGGTATCGCTCGGTGGGGATGGCGATCACCCGCATGCCGGCGGCGGCCGCCGAGCGGACGCCGTTGCTGGAGTCCTCGACCGCCACGCACTCGCCCGGATCGACGTCGAGCCGGCGGGCCACCTCGAGATAGACGTCGGCCGCCGGCTTGCCGCGAGGGACCTCCTCGGTGGACACGGTGACCTTGAACCAGCGCGCCATCCCGGCGGCTCGGAGCACCAGGTCGATGAGGCCTCGCGACGACGAGCTGGCGAGCCCGAGCTGCCAGCGAGAGCCGATCCGCTCGACCGCCTCCACCGCGCCGTCCAGCAGCGGCGGCTCTTGGCCGTAGCGCTCCCCCATCCGTTCGAGCACCTCCCTGGCCACCTCCTCCGGCGGCTGGTCGACGCCCAGTTCGCCAGCGAGGTAGCCGGCCCACTCATCGGTGCTCATGCCCATCAGGCGAGACTGCGTGTCCTCGAGCCAGCTGCCGCCGTGGCGCCGAACATAGTCGCGGCGCACCCGCTCCCAGACCGGCTCGGAGTCGATCAGGACCCCGTCCAGGTCGAACACCACCGCGGCCACCTCGCCAGCCACCGCCCAACCTCCTCCTTGCCGCCCTATGGCACTGTTGCCGTGTCGCCAAATCGCCGTAGAGATTTGTCGCCTTGCCGCTTGGTAGCTTCGTCGCTAAGTCGTCTTGTCGCTCGACCCCACGACCCGCATCCGCGACCGCGAGCCTACGGGCTCAGCGCCAGACCTGTTCCAGAACACGGAGAGTGTTGCCGCCGACGACCGCGCGAATCTCGTCGTCCGACCAGTCGTGCGCGACCAGCCAGCCGATGATGTTGCCGAAGCAGTCCCCCGGGTTCTCTAGCCCATCGACGTACTCGACCTTGGTGAACTCCAGCGCGCCGCGGGCCTGCGCGATCGACAGCTGCTCGGCGAACACGTCGTGCATGCCGACATGGTCGCCGAACAGGGTGTCCGGGCCGAAGGTCACGTGCTCGACACCGACCAGCTCGACGCAGTAGGTGAAGTGGTCCATCACCGCGTCGAGCCCGTGGCGAGGGTGGCGCGACGACAGCGTCGTGTGGGGCGCCGCCTCGATGCCGATGACGCCGCCACGCTCCGCACACGCCCTGATCACCTGGTCGGGCTTCATCCTCCGGGAGCCCCACACGGCCCGGGCGCCGGCGTGGGTGATCAGCACCGGCGCGGCGCTCGCCTCGATCACGTCCATGCTGGTCTGGTCGCCGGAGTGCGATACGTCGATGGCGATGCCGAGCTGGTTCATGCGCCGGACCGCCCGCTCGCCGAACGCGGTCAGCCCGCCGTCGCGACGCTCGCGCAGGCCTGAGCCGAGCCCGTTGGCCTCGCTGTAGGCAATGCCCATCTGCCGGACCCCGAAGCCGTAGAGCACGTCGATGCGGTCGACCTCGTTCTCGATCGGGGTCGCGGCCTCCAGCCCGGGCACGAGCCCAATCTGCCCGGTCTCGTGGGCGCGGCGGACGTCGGCGACCCTCTCGACGCGGAAGACGAAGTCCTGGTGGGCGAGGTCGCAGAGCCGGTGGCCGAGGTCCAGGAGCACGTCGTCCCACTTCCAGCCGGACTGGCTGGTGATGCAGGA
>JBEDUQ010000118.1:0-11836 GCA_040414855.1 Actinomycetota bacterium | reverse complement strand
TCCGCCCGCTTCGGTGCCGGGTTCCTCGGCAACGTCTCGGGGACGGTGACCGTGCCCGAGGTCGCCCGCACCGCGGAGCTCTGCGAACGTCACGGGCTCGACAGCTTCTGGGTGGCGGACCAGCGCTGGATGCGGGACCCGTACGTGAGCCTGGCCGCGGCGGCGACCCGGACCGGCAGGCTGCTGCTCGGCACCAGGGTCACCGACCCGTACGTCCGTCACCCCGCGCTCACCGCGGTCGCCATGGCCTCGCTCGACGAGCTGAGCGGCGGCCGCGCCGTGCTCGGCATCGGATCGGGCGGCTCGGGCTTCGCCCAGATCGGCCTGCGCCGCGAGCGCCCGGTGGCGGCGCTGCGCGAGGCGATCGGGCTGATCCGCCAGCTCTGGCGCGGCGACCCCGCGGCGCTCGATGGCGAGGTGGTGCGGTGGAACGGCGGCCGGCTCGGCTTCGACTGCCGCCCCGACATCCCGGTCGTGCTGGCCACCCGCGGCCCCAGGCTCCTGGAGCTGGCCGGCGAGCTGGCGGACGGGGCGATCATCGCCGCCGGCACGTCGCCCGAGGCAATCGCCTGGGCCCGGGAGCGGATCGCGGCCGGCGAGCGGCGCGCGGGGCGCGACCCCGGCGCCACCGAGCTGCTCCACATGACCTACGTCAGCCTCGACCGCGACCCGCGGCTGGCGCGGCAGGCGGTCAAGCAGGGCGTGCTCGGCGCGGTGGTCGGGAGCCATCCCCGCTACGACTTCCTCCGGGCCGCCGGCCTGGAGGTTCCGCCGGGGCTGCTCGGCTACCTCGAGTCGGGCCAGCGCGACCGCCGGCGGATCATCGAGCTGATCCCCGACGCGATGGTCGACAAGCTCGCGGTCGCCGGGACCGCCGACGACTGCGCCGAGCAGCTCGCCCGCCTGCTCGACCAGGGCATCCAGCACGTCCTGCTCGCCCCGATCCCGGCCGGCGAGCGCGGGGCGGCCGCCATGCTGGAGCAGGTGCTGACCCGGGTGCTGCCGGCCGTCCGCGCGGCCTGATCAGCCCCGGTCACGTTTGCGCATCGTTGGGCGAACCTCGCGAATCTCTCACGGACTCCACATTTGCCGCCCGCTACAACCCAAGCTGAACGACAGCACGACGGCATGACCTTGGAGGCGAACGTAGTGGCCGGCTGGGGCAGGTGGAAGAGACTGGCGGCCGTGATCGCCACCTCGACCGGCCTGCTGGCCCTCTCCGGCTGCACGTTCGCGACCGTGCCCGGCATCGACCGGCCGCTGGCCAGCATCTCCGCCCGTCCGCGCCCGCGGCCCCCGAGTCACCTAATCGTGGTGATCGAGGAGAACCACTCCCTCGAGCAGATCATCGGCTCGCGCTCGGCGCCGTTCATCAACCGGCTGGCCGCCCGCGGCACCCTGCTCACCAGCTACCACGCCATCACCCACCCGTCGCTGCCCAACTACGTGGCGCTGCTCAGCGGCAGCGTCGACGGCATCCGCAACGACTGCTCGAGCTGCACCATCGCCGGTCCCACCCTGGTCGACCAGCTCGAGGCCAGGCACATCTCCTGGGCCGCCTACATGGAGGGCCTGCCGGCCCCGTGCTCCAGCGTGCCCGGCTCCGGGGCCTACACCGAGGCGGTCGACCCGTTCATGCACGCGGCCAGAGTCCGCGACCTCCCGTCCCGCTGTGACCGGGTGGTGCCGTTCGCGCGGTTCCACGCCGACCTCGCCGCCGGCCGCCTGCCAACCATCGCCTTCGTCTCACCGAACCTGCGCGACGACATGCACTCCGGACCGGTCCCGTCCGCCGACGTCTGGCTCCGCCGCTTCATCGGCGAGCTGGAGGCGAGCCCGGTGTGGCGGCAGGACACGCGCGTGGTGGTCACCTTCGACGAGGGCACCCGGAGCGACACCCGGTCCTGCTGCGGCGGGCTCGGCCGCGGCGGCCTGATCCCCACCATCGTCGCCGGCCCGCGGGTCCGCCGCGGCGTCGACGCGACCCCCTACACGCACTACTCGCTGCTCCGCTCGATCGAGACCGCATTCGGGCTGTCGTTCCTCGGCCACGCCGGCGACCACGGCACCAGGGCCATCCCCGCGGTCGCCGGCACCGGCGGGCTCCGCCGCGCCTGACCGTCGCCCCCATCAAATATGCTTGCCGCATGGCGTTCTCAGGGTGGCCGCCGATCGCGGTCGAGTTCTACGAGGGCCTCGAGGCCGACAACACCAAGGCCTACTGGACCGAGCACAAACCGGTCTACGACAGCGGCGTCTTCGCGCCCATGGCCGAGTTGCTCGACGAGCTGGCCGGGGAGTTCGGGCGCGGCCGCATTGCCCGGCCCTACCGGGACGTGCGCTTTCGCGCCGACAAGTCGCCGTACAAGCTGTCCATCTACGCCATCCTCGACGACGGCGGCTACGTCAACTTCAGCGCGGACGGCCTGACGGTCGGGATGGGCTACTACCAGATGGCCTCCGACCAGCTCGAACGCTACCGCCGCGCGGTCGCCGACGAGGAGAGCGGCGCCAAGCTGGCCGGGATCGTCCAGCGCCTGGTCGCCGCCAAGATCGAGGTCGGCGGCGGCTCCACCCTCAAGTCCGCGCCGAGGGGCTACGGCAGGGACCATCCGCGGATCGAGCTGCTCCGATACAAGGGCCTGATCGCCTGGCGGCGATGGCCGGTCGCCGGCTGGCTCCACACCGCCGGGGCCAAGCGCCGGGTGGTCGAATTCCTCCACACCGCCGCGCCGCTCGAGGGCTGGCTCGACGAGCACGTCGGCGCGAGCACGCTCCCGCCCGACGTCCGCTGACCCCCCCGGCCCGACGCCACGACCTGCCACCCCACAGCGAGGAGCAGCCATGATCGTGACCGGCAATCAGCCAGACGGCACGCCGACCTGGATCGACCTCGGCATCCCCGACCTCGACCGCGCGATGGAGTTCTACGGCTCCCTGTTCGGCTGGGAGTTCCAGGTCGGGCCGCCAGAGACCGGCCGCTACACGATGTGCCTGCTGCAGGGCCGTCCGGTCGCTGCGCTGATGGCCAATCCCGACCCGGCCGCCACCAGCTTCTGGTGGAACGTGTACTTCGCGACCGACGACTGCGAGGCCACCGCACGGCGGGTCGCCGACGCCGGCGGGACCGTGCTCCAGAGCCCGATGGACGTCATGGACCAGGGTCGCATGGCGATCGCCCGAGACCCGGTCGGCGCGCAGTTCGGGCTCTGGCAGGGACGCGCGCACATCGGCGCGGAGGTCGTCAACGAGCCCGGATCGCTGGTCCGCAACGACCTGATCACGCCCACCCCGGACCCGGCCCGGAGCTTCTACGCGGCGGTGTTCGGCTACACCCTCGACGGCAACCAGGACCTGCCCGGGATGGACTTCACCTTCCTGCGCAGGCCCGACGGCCACGAGATCGGCGGGATCATGGGCGTCCCCGAGGCGCCGGCGTCATCGTGGGCGACCACCTTCGAGGTCGCGGACACCGACGCCGTGGTCGAGCGGGCGGTCGCAGGCGGGGGCAGCGCCACCACCCCGGACGACTTCATCTACGGCCGGCTGGCCTCGATCACCGACCCGTTCGGCACCGAGCTGTCGGTGATCGCCCGGCCGCCCGCGACCTGAGCGCGGGACCCGAGCCGGCCTCCGGCGCTCACCTCGCCCCGGCCGGGCCCGGCTTGCCGGGGCGGCGCCTCAGCAGCACCGCGACCGTCCCCGCGACCAGCAGGACCAGGCCGACGGCGAGCGGCACCTGCCACGAAGCCGACCGGCCGTGGGAGGCCCGCGAGGCGGCGGGCGACGGGGCCTGGGCGGCCGGCGGTGGCGCCGCGGTCGAACCGCTGTCAGAGCTGGTCACGGCCGGCCGGTTGGGGAGCCCGAGCGAGATCAGCTGCCGACGCAGGCCGTCGGAGGCCTGGTACCAGCCGCCGTGGCTGGCCTCGCCGAACACCCGCTGGCCCGGCCTGGTGTAGGTGAGCGGCCCCGTTGCGGCGTAGGGGTAGACGTCCTGGCGGACCTTGGCGGCCACGCCCTCGCCCTCCGGGACCGTCCAGGTGATCGTGTAGCGTGGGCCGAGCAGGTTGGTCGGCGCGGCCTTCAGCATCGGGTTGGGTGGCGGGGCGAACAACGCCTGGAAGAACCCGGCATCCTCGGCGAGGCTGCCGAGCTCACTGCCGCTCCCCATCTCGCCGTCGCCGCCCAGGATGATCGGCCCCTTGGGGCCGTTGCCTCCGCCGCCGGGCCCGCTCCCGTCGATGGTGGCGGCCGAGGGGCCTTTGGCCAGCGCGGCCGTCGGGAGCAGCAGGAGGGTGCAGGCCGCCACGGCGGCCACCAGCAGGACGCGGCGCCTCATCTCGGGCTCCTTCGGCGCGGGGAGTTCGGTCGCCTGCTGTACACCCGCCGGCGCGCCCCGGTTCCCCGGCGCTCGGGTTGGCGGGCCGTCCGGCCGATGACGCGAACAGGGGACCGAGGCGACAGGGAGGGACCGCATGTCCAGTCAGCGACCAGGCGAGCAAGGCAGGACCGCCGCCGCGCTCGGGGACCGGCTGGTGCTGCCCGGCCAGGACGGGCGCTGGGACCAGGCGCGGCAGGCCTGGAACCTGGCCGTCGACCAGGAGCCTGCCGCCGTGGTGGTCCCGGAGTCGGCCGACGACGTGGTCGCGGCGGCCGGCCTGGCCCTGGAGCGGGGGCAGCGCCTGGCGGCGCAGAGCACCGGGCACGCCGCGGCGCCGCTGGTCGCGTACGGCCCGTTCGGCGACACGATCCTGCTCAAGACGGAGCGCATGCGCGGGATCTCCGTCGACCCCGACGCCAGGACCCTGCGGGTCGAGGCCGGCACGGTCTGGGCCGACGCGGTCGCGGCCGCCGCCGGGCACGGCCTGGCCGCGCTGGCCGGCTCCTCGCCGAACGTCGGCGTGGCCGGCTACACGCTCGGCGGCGGGATCAGCACGCTCGGCCGCCGCTACGGCCTGGCCTGCAACAGCGTGGAGGCGGTCGAGCTGGTGACCGCGGACGGCCGCATGGTTCGGGCCGACCGAGACAGCGAGCCCGACCTATTCTGGGCGCTGCGAGGCGGTGGCGGGAGCTTCGGCGCGGTGACCGCGATCGAGCTGCGGCTGTTTCCGGTCGCCGAGGCCTATGCCGGCAGCCTGTGGTGGTCGATCGAGCGCGGTGACGAGGTCTTGCACGCCTGGGCCGAGCTGACCCGCGGTGACCTGCCGGACGGGCTGAGCACCTGTGGTCGCTACCTGCGGTTCCCGCCGCTGCCGGAGATCCCCGAGCAGGTCAGGGGCGGGTCCTTCGCAGTGGTCGAGGCGGTCTGGCTCGGCGAACCGGCGGAGGCCGACGCGCTGCTCGAGCCCCTGCGCGCGCTCGGCCCGGTCAACGACACGATCGTGACCATGCCGGTGGGGGAGCTGGGGACCGTCCACATGGACCCCCCGGACCCGACCCCGAACGTCACCGACGGGCTCGGCCTCGCCGACCTGCCGGCCGAGGCGGTCGACGACCTGGTCCGGGTCGCCGGAGCCGACAGCGGCATCTCCCTGCTATTGGTCGAGGTCCGCCACCTTGGCGGGGCGCTCGGCAGGCCGGGGCCGGGCGGCGGCGCGCTCGCCTCGATCGAGGCTCCCTACCTGATGACGGCCGCGGGTATCACGCCGACCCCGGAGCTCGGCGCCGCGGCGGCGGCCCAGGTCGCCGGCGTGCGGTCGGCGATGGAGCCGTGGACGGCGCGGCAGGTCAACCTCAACTTCGCCGAGACGCCGCGGGACCCGTCCAGCTTCTGGACCGCCGACGCCTACCAGCGCCTGCGCCGCATCAAGACCGCCACCGACCCGGGCGACCTCTTCCGGTCCAGCCACCCGGTACCGCCCATGTAGCGGCGCCGGGGCCTCGCGCCGAGCGGCCGGTGCCGGGGTCACGCACCCTACGCGGGCCGGCGCCCGGGCCCAGCCGTGGGCGGTCCCGGCCCCGGACCTCAGAACCAGTCGCGCAGCTTGGCGCTGTCGAGCCGAGTCCAGGCGCCCTCCCACTGCGCCCTGGAGCGCTCGGCGTCCTCGCGCTCGGCGGCGATCAGCAGGCCGGCCGTCAGCGCGCTCCGCCCGGGAGCGTTGGCGGCGGCCTCCCGCAGCCACTCCTGCGCGACCACCGCGTCGTGGTGGTCGCCGAGGATCTCCTGGACCGCCTCGGCCGCGGCCGCGAACCGCCTGGCGGGCTTGCCGACCACCGGCTCGACCGCCTCGGCCGCGTAGCGGCAGCGCTTGGCGCGGATCCGGATCTGGTGGAGCTGCGCGTCGGTCGGGTTCGAGCCCGCCCGGCGGACCTCCCTGCGCATCCGCCGCCAGGTCTGGGCGACGCCGGGCACCAGCACGTCGGCTGCCGGCCGGTCGCCGTCGAGCACCATCGGGTCGGCGGCCGCGGCCAGCATCTCGTCGAGCAGATGGATGTAGGTGTCATGGCGCATGGCGGCGAGCAGCGTCTCCCTGGCCGTTTCGCGCTGCCGGCCGAGGCGCTTGAGCAGCCAGTCCGCGCCCTGTCGGTCCTGCTCGGGCAGCCGCTCGACCAGGCCCTGGAGCCGGGCGCTGAGCACGTCGGCGTCGCGGACCGCGCCGAGCCGGTCGGCGAGCCACTTCGCCCGGTCCCGCAGTTGCGTGGTCCACCCCGGCTCGAGGGTGGCGCCGAAGCTGCGCAGCGAGGAGCGGAAGCGGCGGGTCGCCACCCGCGCCTGGTGGACGCCCTCGGGGTCCTCGCCGATGCGCACCACCGGGTCGTGGCGAAACAGCCGCAGCACCGCCTCGGAGAGGTCGTAGCTGACGAGTTGCCGGACGTTGGCGCGGCGGTCGACCGGCTCCAGCCGGACCTCGGGCGGGCCCGGGTCGGTCGTGCCGAGCGCCTGGAGGTACTTGGAGGGCACCGCGACCGGCTCGGCGCCGGCCTTGCGGAGCCGCTGGATCACCTGGTCGAGGGCCCCGTCGGGCGCCTCGGGGGCGAGCTCGACCTCGATCTCGCGGAAGCGGCGGCTGGCCCGCCGGCCGTCGAGCACCATCACCCGGTCGTCGGTGAGCTCGCCGAGCGGCCGCCCATCCGCATCGCGCAGCACGACGGGGCGGCGGGAGGCGCTGAGGCGGGCCACCGCCGCGAACGGCGCCTCGCGGACGAAGGCGCGGACCAGGTCGACCGCGGCCTCGGGCGGCTGGGTCCCCGGGCCCTCGAAGACCAGCTCGTCCCGCGTCAGCATCGGCCCGCTCCGCTCGCCGGCGAGCTTGACCGTCCAGCCCTCGCCGGTGCGGTAGCGCAGGCTCAGGCCCCAGCGCGCCAGGCGCAGGTCGGGGGTGTCGTAGTAGGTGGTCCGGAACTGCCTGACCGGCCGCGGCTCGGCGACCACCGGCCCGCCGGGTTCGACCAGATTCGGAAAGGTGAAATCGGGTGCCGCGGCCAGCTTGGCCTCACGCTCCTGCATCCGGTCCCTCCTCGGCGCACCCGGTTGGCGCCCATGGTGGAGTTCAGCCTACCCGGGCGCGGCGGTTCAGGCCGGCGCACGCCGCGCCGGACCCGGACCCGGACCCGCGCCATGATCCCGCCTCCGGCGTCGCCAGGCTCAGCTCGCGCCCGCGGCGAGGCGCTGCCGCTCGGCAGCGGCCAGGCGCTCGGGCTCGAAGTGCGAGCCGCGCGAGGTGCGCCGAACCCCGACCACCAGCGCCGCCAGCAGCGCCGCGCCGAGCAGGGCCAGCATCAGGCCGGCGGCCGCGCTCGGCAGCTGGGTGATCTCGAAGACTCCCGCCGACAGCAGCGCGGCCGACGGGATGGTGACCACCCAGGCCAGCGCGATCTGGCCGAAGACTCCCCAGTTCACCGGCGCGCCGCGGGTCGCGACCCCGACGCCGGTCACCGCACCGGCCACGGTGTGCGTGGTGGACACCGGCGCGCCGAACGCGGTCGAGCCGAACAGCGCGACCGCCGCGCCGGTCTCGGCCGCCACGCCCCTCGCCGGGCGCAGCTCGGTGATGCGCTGGCCCATGGTCTGGACGATCCGCCAGCCGCCGGAGATGGTCCCCAGCGCGATCGCGGAGTGCGCCGCCAACACGACCCAGAGCGGGATCGCCAGCTTGCCGCCGCTGGAGCTGAGGTGCCCGGTCGCGACCAGCAGCGCGGCGATCACGCCCATTGTCTTCTGCGCGTCGTTGGTGCCGTGGCCGAGCGACACCGCCGCCGACGAGACCAGCTGGCCGACCTTGAAGCCCCGTTCGTTGCCGGACTCGTCGTGCGAGCGCAGCCAGAGGTTGACCAGCCACATCGCCAGCGCCGCCAGCAGCAGCCCGGCGATGGGCGAGACCACGATGAACACGGCGGCCTTCTGCACGCTGGAGAGCTTGATCGCCTCCAGGCCGCCCTTGGCCAGGCCGGCGCCGACAAGCCCGCCGATCAGCGCGTGCGACGACGAGCTCGGAAGCCGCAGCCACCAGGTGGCGTAGTTCCACAGGATCGCGCCGAAGACCGCCGCGAAGATCACCGCGACGCCGCTGAACCCCGGTTTGACGGTCTGGCCGACGGTGTTGGCCACCTTGGTGCCGAAGAACACGAACGCGATGAAGTTGAAGAAGGCCGCCCACAGCACCGCCCAGCGGGGGCGCAGCACCCTGGTCGCGACGATCGTCGAGATCGAGTTCGCGGAGTCGTGGAAGCCGTTGGTGTAGTCGAACAGCAAAGCGACGGCAACCACGCCGACGATCGTCAGAAGCGCGATATCCATTACAAACCCCCTTGTCCCGCCATTGGGGATGGATGGCGAGCCCTTGGTCTCCCCGGAGTGGCGCAAAGTCAACACGGTCGGATGGCGAACCTTGGGTGAACTCCGCTTGACTGAGGGCCGGCGACCAATGGGAGGTAAACCGTGACCCGTGGCCGGGGGAGCTCGGCGCAGGCGAGGCTGCTCCGCGAACGCGGCGAGGGTGAGCGCGTCACCTTCATCGAGCTGTTCTTCGACCTGGTCTACGTGTTCGCGGTCACCGGGCTGTCCGAGCTGCTGCTGCACCATCTGACCTTGCGCGGCGCCGCGCAGACGCTGCTCCTGCTGGTGGCGGTGTGGTGGGCCTGGGTCTACACCGCCTGGGCCACCAACTGGCTCGATCCCGACCGTCCCGCCGTGCGGCTGATGCTGGTCGGGGTGATGCTGGCCAGCCTGGTGATGTCGGCGAGCCTGCCGGCCGCCTTCGGCGACCGCGGCCTGGCCTTCGCCGGCACCTACGTCGCCATCCAGCTCGGCCGCACCGGCTTCGTGGTGGCCGCGCTGCGCGCCGAGCCGAGGTTGCGCCGCACCTTCCAGCGGATCCTGTTCTGGTTTGTGGCCGCCGGCGCGCTCTGGTTGGCCGGCGGCATGGTCCACGGCGTCGCCCGCGAGTCGCTCTGGCTGGCGGCCCTGGCGGTCGACATCCTGGCGCCGGCCATCGGGTTCGTCACCCCAGGGCTTGGCCGCTCGACCTCGAGCGAGTGGACCATCGAAGGCGGCCACCTCGCCGAACGCTGCCAGCTCTTCCTGATCATCGCCCTGGGCGAGTCGATTCTGGTGACCGGCGCGACGGTGGTGTCGTCGCCACTGTCGGTCGGGACCGTCACCGCGCTGGTCGTGGCCTTTGCCGGTAGCGTCGCATTCTGGTGGATCTACTTCGACCGCGCCGCCGACGTGGCCCGGTCGGTGATCGCCTCGGCCGACGACCCCGGCCGGCTCGGCCGCTCGGCCTACACCTATACCCACGTGCCGATGGTGGCCGGGATCATCGTCGCCGCGGTCGGCGACGAGCTGACCATCGCCCATCCGGGCGGGCACGTCACCGCCGGCGTCGCCGCCGTGGTCCTCGCCGGGCCGGTGCTCTTCCTGGCCGGGCACGTGATGTTCAAGTGGGTGGTGTTCCGCCGTCTCGCCGTCACCCGTGCTCTGGGGATCCTGGCGCTCTGCGCGCTGGCGCCGGTCGCCATGGTGGTGCCGCCGCTGGCGCTGGCGACCATGGCGATGCTGGTGCTGGTGGCCGTCGCCGCCTCGGACGCCTTGGAGGTGCGGGGCTCCGAGCGGGGGGCCGAGGCGCAGGCCGTCCAGGCCTCCGCGGAGGCGCCCGAGGCTTACGTGCCGGCGCCGGAGGAGGCGTCGGAGGTCCCCGAGACGCCCGAGACCTGACCGGCGAAGCGCGGGCCCGGGGTGGGCCCATGCGGCGGCCGGGGCGGGCGACTACCTTGCCAGCACGGGGGACAAGGGGGGGAGAGATGACCAGACGGGTGCGCAGGATCCTCGCGGCCGGCGACGCGCGGGGAGACGTGGGGAAGCTGAAGCAACTCATGGACCAGGTCGACCGCACCGAGGCGGACGCGGTCGCGCTGGTCGGCGACCTGACCGGGGAGGCCACCGAGACCGACGACTTCCGCGCCGTCTTCAAGAGCCTGGGATCGAAGCGGGTGACGACCTACTGGGTGCCCGGTCCGGGGGACGCCCCGTTCGCCCACTACCTGCGCGAGTCGTCCAACATCGAGACCGTCTACCCGTTCCTGCACGGGATCCACGGCACCGCGAGCCTCGCGACTGGCTATGTCCTGTTCGCGGGGATGGGCGGCGAGATCGTCGACGACCCGCACACCGAGCGCGACGAGGTCGACGCCCTGCGGTATCCCGGCTGGGAGGCCGAGTACCGGCTCAAGGTGGTGGGGGAGTTCACCCACGAGTACGACAAGGTCTTCATGTTCGCGACCGCGCCGGCGCACAAGGGGCTCCATGAGCCGGGCAGCGAGGTGCTGGCCGAGCTGATCAAGACCCACGACCCGAGGGTCGCGCTGGTCGCCGGCGGCGACCCTGTGCGCACGGAGCGGCTCGGCAGCACCCTGGTCGTGCTCCCGGGGAGCCTTCCGCTCGGCCACTACGCGGTGGTCGACATCCAGGAGCGCTCGGCCGAGCCCGCCATGCTGGCGTAGCGCCCGGTCGTGGCGTCGGCTGGATCGACCTAGATCAGCATGGACAGGCCGGCGACCAGGTTGATCGTGGTGGCGATGATCACCACCCCGAACAGGTACGACAGCAGCGCGTGGAGCAGCGCGGTCACGCGGATCTGGTGGCCGGTCAGCTCGGTGTCCGAGACCTGGAAGGTCATGCCGATCGTGAACGACAGGTAGGCGAAGTCCGTGAAGCGCGGCAGATCCTTCTGGTGGAACTCCACCCCGCCATCCGGGCCGCTGTAGTAGAGCCTGGCGTAGCGCAGGGTGAACAGGGTGTGGACCACGCTCCACGAGAACGCCACGCTGGCGACCCCGAGGCCGGCGCGGATCGTCCTGATCTCCCCGGTCGTATGCGCCGCCCGCGCCAGCACCAGCCCGACCGCCAGCAGGCTGGCCACGCTGGCTCCCAGCACCAGCGCGTCGGTCGTCGCGCGACCAGGGTCCTCCCGCAACGCATGGCTGGCGGTCCGCTCGGCGTCCATCGGCCAGATGGTGGTCCACATCCAGATCACGTAGACGAAGCAGGCCATGTCCCAGCCGCCCAAGGGGGCGAACTCCGCCGGCCCAAGGACCGCGATCAGGACGGCCGTGCAGGCGCCAGCCAACGCGGAGATGAGGACACGAACCCGCGCCGAGACCCCCGCATGGGGCCCGACCCCGCCGGCCGGCAGGTCTGGCACGCTCACCCACCCCGTGTACCACCTGCCGGCCACGCCACACAGACGGCAACTGGTACATCCAAACGGCCTCGAATTGGATCTCAACAGTGGACCGGCGGCCAGTTAGCTTGGACTCGATGAAACCTTGAGATCGCGAATCGAGGAGGCGAAACCTTATGGTCTCGAACCATCTGAGCGCCGAGCTGGCGATGGAG
>JBEDUQ010000117.1:0-2311 GCA_040414855.1 Actinomycetota bacterium | reverse complement strand
TGCCGTTAGTCGGCGTACCAGATCCGCGCGGTGTGCGAGCCGGACAGCAGGCTCACCGGCGAGTCGCCGGCGCGGTCGCCGGGCAGCGGCGGCAGGCCGAGGGAGGCGTTCTCCACGATCGTGCCGGACAGCGGGTGGCCGAGCTGCCCGGCCTGGGACGCGGCGACCAGCAACTGGGCCGCGGTCTTCGGCGGCAGCGACGGGTCGCCCTGCGCGGCCGCGATCACCGGTGCGGCGCCGATCGCGCCCCCGACAACGGCGACGGCGCCGATCGGCACCGCCCAGCGAGCCGCACGCGAGTTCTTCAGCGATTTCTGCATGATCGCAGAATGCCGGACCGATGCTGAGAAGAGCCTGTGCTATTACCGGATACGTGCGGGTTCTGGTGGTTGAGGACGAAAAGCGGATGGCCGCCGCGCTCCGGCAGGGGCTGCGGGCCGAGGGGTTCGCCGTGGACCTGGCCCACGACGGCGTGGACGGCCTGCACCTGGCGCGCGAGGGTGGCTACGACGCGATCGTGCTGGACATCATGTTGCCGAAGCTGTCCGGCTACAAGGTCTGCGAACGGCTGCGCCAGGAGTCCAACTGGACGCCCATCCTGCTGCTGTCCGCCAAGGACGGGGAGTACGACCAGGCCGACGGGCTCGACCTCGGCGCCGACGACTACCTCACCAAGCCGTTCTCGTACGTGGTGCTCGCCGCGCGGCTGCGCGCCCTGCTGCGCCGCGGCCCGACGCGGCGCCCGCCGGTGCTGCACGCGGGGGACCTGCGGCTGGATCCGGCGCGGCGGCTCGTCACGCGCGCCGGAACCGAGATCGAGCTGACCGCGCGGGAGTTCGCGCTGCTGGAGTACCTCATCCGGCGCCCCGACGAGGTGGTCTCCAAGACCGAGATCGTCGACCACGTCTGGGACGCGGACGTGGACCTCAACGCCGTCGAGGTCTACGTCGGCTACCTGCGCCGCAAGATCGACGCGCCGTTCGGGCGGCGGAGCCTCCAGACCGTCCGCGGCGCCGGCTACCGTCTGGTCGGAAACGGTGAGTGACCGTGAACCGGGAGTCAGCCAAGCGAGCCGCCCCGGGCTGGTGGCGGCGGCTGAGCCTGAGGGCCAGGCTCACCGCGCTGGCGAGCCTGGTGGTGGCCGTCGGGCTGGTCGCGGGCTCGTTTCTGCTGCTCGGCAGCTTGGAGCGCTCGCTGATCGCCGGGGTCGACACCACCGCCAGGCAGCGCGCACAGGACGTCGCCGCCTTGGCCGCCTCGGGCAGGCTCCCCGACCCGATCCCGGTGGCCGGGGCGGGCACGGTGCTGGTGCAGGTGGTCGACTCGCAAAACGGCGTGCTGGCCGCCTCGGTGGGCAGCGACCGGGCGGTGCCGCTGCTCTCCCCCCGCGAGCTGGCCGCCGCCGACCAGACCCCGCGGTTCCTCGACGGCGGCCGCATCGGCGAGCGTGAGCCGCTGCGGGTGATCGCCTGGCCGGTCGGGACCGCGCCCGGCCATTCGACCGTGATCGCCGCGGTCTCGGTCACCAGCGTCGCCGACAGCGTCCGGGTCATCGAGGTCGGCCTGCTGGTCGGCGGTCCGGTACTGCTCGCCCTGTTCGCGGTGATCGCCTGGTTCACGGTCGGCTGGACCCTGCGCCCGGTCGCCAGCCTCCGGCGCGGCGCGGACGAGATCACCGGTGCCGGTGAGGCGAGGCGGCTGCCGCTGCCGGCCGCCAACGACGAGATCCACCGGCTCGGGATCACCCTCAACCGCATGCTCGACCGGCTCGACCAGGCGGCGAGCCGGCAGCGGGGCTTCGTCGGCGACGCCGCCCACGAGCTGCGCAGCCCGCTGGCGAGCATGCGCGCGCAGCTCGAGGTCGCCGTGCTCCATCCCGACCAGGCGAGCCCGACGCTGGCCGCCGACCTGCTCGCCGACACCCTGCGGCTCGGGCGGATGGTCGAGGACCTGCTGGCGCTGGCGCGGCTGGACGAGCGGCCGGGGCGCCCGGAGCAGGGCGAGGTCGAGCTCGGCGAGGTGGCGCGGGAGGTCGCCGAGCGGACGCCCACCGGCACGGCCGAGGTGTGCCTGGACCTGGACGGCGGCGCGCGGGTCCGCGGCGACCGGGTCGCGCTCGGGCGGGTGGTCCAGAACCTGCTGGACAACGCGGTCCGCTACGCCAGCAGCCGGGTCGACGTCTCGGTGGCGTCGTCGCCGGACGGCCTGGCGGTGCTCTCGGTCGCCGACGACGGGCCCGGCATCCCCGAGCCCGACCGCGAGCGGGTGTTCGAGCGCTTCACCCGCCTCGACGACGCCCGCAGCCGCGACG
>JBEDUQ010000116.1:0-9926 GCA_040414855.1 Actinomycetota bacterium | reverse complement strand
TGGTCGCGACTACCTCGTCGGGCGGGCGCCCGTGGCGTTCCGCAATCGCCTCGACCGCGGATCGCTCATCCGGATAGTGGCCGACCCGGTCGAGCGCGGACGCCAGGTGCTCGCGCAACCACTCCGGAGGCCCACCTGGCACCACGCTGACCGCGAAGTCGAGCTGCCCTGGCGACACCATCGAGTCCCCGTGCACCCGGAGGTCGCCGAGGTCCACCGCGGCGGTCGTGACGGTCCGGGCTGTCACGTCCGGGATCCGGTCGGGAGGCCGGGAAATCGGATTCCGCATGGTGGTCGCCAGGCGTAGGTCGAGGGTGGCGCGGTCGGACGCGAGGGCGGTCGAGCCGGAGATCGTCGGATCGGGCCAGGCGGTCGCGAGAGGCCCGAGGCTGGTCCGGTCGGGACCTAGAGTGGTTCGGTCCGGCCTGAGGCCGGTCCGCTGGCCCCCGAAGCTGGTCCGGTCGGGACCGAGGCTGGTCCGGTCGGAGCCGTTGGTGATCGGGCCTGGTCCCACGGTGTCCGGGTCTCGCTCCAGAACGGTGCGGTCGGTCCGGGGCCACGGGGAGATGGGGCGGTCGGCAGTTCGGGCGCGCGAGGGGTCGTGGTCGTCGCGCCCGAGATCGATGGCGCGGCCGGCGACGACGAGGACCACGCGCTCGGCGTGCTCTGCGAGGAGCTGGGTGGTTTCGCCGGCGAGGTCGAGGTAGCGCCGCATGCCGGCGCCGACGGGAACGACGCCGAGGCCACTCTCCTCGGCGACGACCACGGTCAGGCCCGGGCGTTTGGCGGCGTCGACGACGAAGGCGGACACGCTGGCGAGGACCCGCTCGGAGGCGGCGCTCCCCTGCTCGCCGAGCGGCGCGACCGCTTCGTCGGTCCAGAGGCCCTCCTCGCCCATCCGCAGGGCGAGCCAAGGCGCGACGCCGTCCACCAGCAAGGTCTCGGACGCCGCGACCTCGGCCGTCGCCGGATCAGGGCTACAGACCGTGCTCCAGTCGGCGGGGCGCCTGGCCTGGTGGCGCTCGATGCGCTCCGCCATCTCCGGGTCGGAGGCCGCTCCCGTGGCCAGGTAGCAGACGGGCTCGCCGGCGGCCGCGGCGATCCGTTCGGCGATCTCACTCTTGCCGGAACGGACGCCACCGAGAACCAGCACCAGCGCCATCAGCCCGCTCCTTGCGCCCTCGATCGGACACCGCCGGCCCCGGTCGCATGCTCCCGGGCCGCGTCCACCAGGTGCAGCGCCATCTCCGGGAAGGCGGCCCAGTGGGTGTGGAGATAGCTGGCGTGGACCCGACCGGTGACGAACCCCTCTCGACGCTCGCCGTCGAGCAGCCAGGCGGCGCCCCCACCGTGGGCCGCGCCGCCGGCGTCTGGCTCGATCTGGGAGTAGTGGAACTCGTGCCCGCGCGCGAGCGTGCCGATGTCGGCCAGCGGGGACGCCGCGGTCGCGGCCGCCCGACGGTAGCCGAGGGTGAGCCGGTTGGTCATGCGCCCGTCCGCTTGGAGCACCCCGCACATCGGATGCCCGTCGAGGCTCCGGACCAGATAGAGCAGCCCGCCGCACTCGGCGACCACCGGGGCGCCGCTGGCCGCGAATTCGCGCACCGCGGCGCGCAGCGGCGCGTTGGCCGACAGCGCTTCCGCATGGGTCTCGGGGAAGCCGCCGCCGAGGTACAGAGCCGAGATCCCGTCGGGAAGGCGCGGATCCGAGGTCGGGTCGAAGGGGACCACCTCGGCGCCCGCGGCCTCCAAAAGCTCGAGGTTCTCCTGGTAGAGGAAACTGAAGGCTGGCCCGGAGGCGACCCCGAGCCGCACCGCCTGACGCTGGTCGCGGGTGACGTCGCAGCCGGCGCCAGCACCAGGGTCCCATGGTCTGGCGGCAAAGGGCACGGCCGACGACGCGGTCGCCTCGATGGCATCGAGGTCGCAATCGTCCGCGATGGCCGCGGCAAGCTCAGCGACCGTGCGGGCGGCGTCCATTCCGCGTTCGGCTGTGGGCACCAGGCCGAGGTGGCGTTCGGGCGTCGCCAACGCGGTCCGCCGGTGCAGGACCCCGAGGACCGGAGGTCCAGCCTGCCGCAACGCCTCCCGCAACAGGGCTTCATGGCGGTCGGAGCCGACCCGGTTGAGGATCACGCCGGCGACCGTGACGTCGGGGTCGAAGCCGACGAAGCCGTGGACCACAGCGGCGACCGACCGCGCCATCGCCGAGCAGTCGACGACCAGGACCACCGGAGCACGCAGCAGCTTTGCGACCTGCGCGGTCGACGCGAGCTCGCCGCCCCCCGTCGCGCCGTCGAACATGCCCATGACGCCTTCGACGATCGCCAGGTCCGCGCCGTAGGCGCCGTGCGCGAACAGCGGCCCGATCAGGTCGGTCCCGGACAGGAACGCGTCCAGGTTCCGTCCGGGACGGCCGGTGGCGAGCGCGTGGTAGGAGGGGTCGATGAAGTCGGGACCGACCTTGAAGCCGGCGACCTTGCGGCCTCGGCGGGCGAACGCCGCCATCAGCCCCGTGGCGACGGTGGTCTTGCCCACGCCCGAGTGGGTCCCCGCGACGACCAGCCGCGCGGTCATGGATCGGGCTCCGGTTCCATGTTCACCACTCGATCCCGTGCTGGCCGCGGATGCCCTGGTCGTAGGGGTGCTTGATCTTGCTCATCTCGGTGACGAGGTCGGCGACGTCGAGCAGTTCCCGCGGGGCGTCGCGGCCGGTGATCACGATGTGCTGGAAGCCGGGACGGTTGCGCAGCACCTCGACCACCTCGGCGGTGTCGATCCAGCCGAACTTCATGGGATAGGTGAACTCGTCGAGGATCAGCAGGTCATAGGACTCATCGGCGATGCGCCGCTTGACCTCCTCCCAGCCCTCGCGCGCCAGCTCGGCGGACTGGTCGAGGTCGCGCGAGATCCAGGTCCAACCGTCGCCCATGCTCTCCCAGGCGATGCCGCCGAGCCGCTCGGCCGCCTTGCGCTCGCCGATCCGCCACTTGCCCGACTTCACGAACTGGTAGACGCCGACCCGGTAGCCGCGCGCCCAACCGCGGAGCATGACACCGAACGAGGCGGTCGACTTCCCCTTGCCGTGGCCGGTGTTGACGATCAGCAGCGGGTGGTCGCGCCGCGCGTGCCGAACGCGCTCGCGCGTGGTGGGCGTCACGGTCTCCTCGGTGGTCACGCGATCCGCCTCCTTCGCCTGCTGGCAACCGTCCCGGTCCCGCCGGCTGTTGTGCCCGTCACCGCCCTGACCAGCCCGGCGAGCGGCTGCGCCGCGAGCGCTTCGAGCGCGATGCACGGACCTCCGAGCGCCCTGGCCAGCTCGGCGGCGAGCCCGAGGCGCACCGCGGCGTCTTCGGTGTCGATCACGATCGCGCCGACACCCGTGCCAGCCAGGGCCCGGGCCTCGGCCGTCGCCGAGGTGATCGGGTCGTGCGCGGCTGATTGCGACCCGCTCAGCTCGCTGGTCGAGTTCGCCCTGCCGTCGGTGATGAGCACGACCAGTGGTCGCCGCCGCGGGTCGCGGACCGCCTCGGCCGCGAGCAACGCCCTCGCCCTGGCCAGACCGGCATCGACCGGCGTGCGTCCTCCGGTGGGCAGCGAGGCCAGACGACGCGCGGCCAGCTCGATGCTGGAGGTGGGCGGCAGGAGCACCTCGGCGCCGCGGCCTCGGAAGCTCACCAGGCCGACCTTGTCGCGTCGCTGGTAGGCGTCGAGGAGCAACGAGAGCACCGCCCCTTTGGTGGCGGTCATGCGGCGGCGGGCCGCCATCGAACCGCTCGCGTCGACGACGAAGAGCACCAGGTTCCCTTCGCGCCCCTCGCGGACCTGCCAGCGGAGATCCGTCGACCGGATGACCAGCAGCGGAGCGGACCGGCTGCGACCCGACCGACCAGCCGGCGAGGCGGTGGAGGCGGAGGCGGCGGAGGCGGCGGACGCGGCCGCGGCGCGGATGGTGGCGGCGAAGGCGATGGTGGCATCGTCGCGGCGGTCGGCGCGGTCGCTGGTGGGGTGACCCTGGTCGGTCTCGGCGCGGCTGCGGCGACCCCAGGCTCCGGCGCCGGTGCCGGCGAGCTGGAGCCAGATGGGTGTGAAGGTCGCGCCAGGGGCGGCCACCTGAACGGCGTCGCCGGCGCCGTTGCCACGTTCGTCGCCGTCCGCTCGACCGTCGCCGTCGGACGGTCCGGGCGGTGGACCTTCCCTGGGTGGATCCTGGGCGGACGACCCTTCACCGCCACCGCCTGCCCCCTCGTCAGGGGCCGATCGCGGGGGAGGCTGGCCACTGTCCGCGGTCGGGCGGTCCGGGTCCTCAGGGCTTCCCCCACCGTCGGGACTCGGCGGCGCCCCGTCGGGCTCGGGCGGTTCGGGGTCGCTGCCGAGGATCTGGTCGAGCAGGTCCTCGTCGAGGCCGAGCTCGTCCATCGGGCCTCGGCGGCGGCGGTGTGGGAGGGCGAGCAGGGCGGCGCGGCGGACGTCGGCGAGCTCGACCGCGTCGCGACCCTCCCAGGCGGCCAGGGCCAGCGCGGCCTTGGCCATCACGATGTCGCCTCGGAGGCCGTCGACCGCGAAGCCCGCGCAGACGGCGGCGATCCGCTCGATGAGGTCGTCGCCGAGCTTGACGTCGGGCAGCAGCCGGCGCGCGGCTGCGATTCGTTCGGTGAGCGCGGCGTCCGACGGGGCCCAGGCGGCGGCGAACTCGTCGGGATCGGCTTCGTAGGCGAGCCGGCGGCGGACGACCTCGACCCGCTCGGTCGGGTCCGGGTTCCCGCGGACTTCGACGGTGACGCCGAAGCGGTCCAGGAGCTGCGGGCGCAGCTCGCCCTCCTCAGGGTTCATGGTGCCGACGAGCAGGAAGCGGGCGGCGTGCCTGACGCTCACGCCCTCTCGCTCGACGTAGTTCACGCCCAGCGCCGCCGCGTCGAGCAGCAGGTCGACGAGATGGTCGCCGAGGAGGTTGACCTCGTCGACGTAGAGGATGCCGCGGTGGGCGGCCGCGAGCAGGCCCGGCTCGAACGCGCGGCGGCCCTCGGCCAAGGCGCGCTCGAGGTCGAGCGAGCCGGCGACCCGATCGGTGCTTGCGCCGACGGGGAGCTCGACCAGGGGCGCCGGCCTGCGGACGCCCGGTGCTCCGGAGGCGTGCGGACCGGCGGGGCAGTCGTGGTCCGGCGCGGCTGGATCGCAGTTGAAGGGGCAGCCCTCAACCACCTCGACCGGAGGGAGCAGGCGGGCGAGCCCACGGACCGCGGTCGACTTGGCGGTGCCCTTTTCGCCGCGGACCAGCACCCCACCGACCGCCGGCGAGACCGCGTTGAGGAGCAGCGCCAGCGCGAGGTCGCCCTGGCCCACCAGCGCGGAGAACGGGTAGGGGGCGCCGGTCACCACGCCACCCCCGTATCGGCTGCGCGGGGCGGCCCGGACCCGCCCACCGTGGCCGCCGCCCATCCGCCCGGCCCGGCACCGACGCTCAAAACCTGCCCGCTACCTCGATCCATCACGCAAGACTCCCTCAGGTGCTGCCCATTGCCGCCCGCTCAAGGGCGCCTTCCAACTCGACATGGTTGGAGCGTAGCCGCTCGAACAAATGTTCGCGCAGCGTTGTCCACACCCCCCCGCAAGGCCATTGCCAAGCCTCGCGACCCCCAAACGACCTGACCGCCGGTGATGCCACGACCGCCTTGGGTCACCGCGGGGCACCGGGGGGAATGAACGGCAGGTCGTCGGGCGGCCCGGAGTCGATCAGGCTTCGGATCGCCTGGGTATCGGCGTGGTCGGCGATGAGGTCGCCGAGGCGGTTGAGGCGCTCCTGCCTGACCTCTTCGAACGAACGGTTGCCAGGGAGCCATTGACGACCGCGCTCCGTGGCGACCCAGGTGAGGAACGCCCGCCTGAAGTCGTCGCCCTCGAAGACGCCGTGCCACGACAGGCCGGCGATCGCCCCGCGACGGCAGCCCTCCTCGCCCTCGGAGCTCGCGAGCAAGGGCTCGCCGCCGAAACGCCGCGAGCGGCCATGGTGGATCTCGTAGCCGCGGGCTGGCACGTCGCCGAAGGCGGTCGCGCGGCCGGTTGGGTTGGCGAGCACCTTGTCGCGCTCGAAGGCGGTCTCGATCGGGAGCAGGTCCAGCCCCTCGACCGCTCCGATGCCGCTCTCGATCGGGTCGACGATGGTCTTCCCGAGCATCTGGTAGCCGCCGCAGATCCCGAGCGTGGGCGCGCCGCCGGCGGCCCTGGTCGCCAGCGCCCGGTCGAGTCCCCGACTCCGCAGCCAGGCGAGGTCGGCGACGGTCGCCTTGGTGCCGGGCAGCACGGCGAGATCGGCGGTGAGCACGTCCGCGGGCGACTCGGTGAATCGGACCGACACGCCCGGCTCCGTCGCCAACGCGTCGAAGTCGGTGAAGTTGGAGATCCAACGCAACCGCACCACGGCGACGGTGAGCGGGTCGCGGCCGACCGGTGGCGGTTCCTGGTCCCTCGGGCCCTCCAGTCCGAGCGAGTCCTCGACGTCGAGCCAGAGGCCGCGCTGCCAGGGCAGCACCCCGAGCACCGGCCGGCCGGTGAGGCGCTGAAGCTGGTCGAGCCCGGGGGCGAGGATGGCGCGGTCGCCGCGGAATTTGTTGACGATGAAGCCGGCGAGCAGCGCCTGGTCGGCGGCTTCGAGCAGCGCCAGGCTGCCGAACAGGCTGGCGAAGACCCCGCCGCGGTCGATGTCGCCGACCAGCACGACCGGCAGCCTGGCGGTCCGGGCGAGGCCCATGTTGACGAGGTCGTCGGTGCGCAGGTTGATCTCGGCCGGGCTGCCGGCGCCCTCGCAGACGACCACGTCGAACCGGCTGCGCAGGTCGGCGAGAGTATCGAGGACCAGGTCGCGGAGCTGGGGCTTGAGCTGCTGGTAGGACTGGGCGTCGACCTCGGTGAGCGGGCGGCCGAGGACGACGACCTGGCTGCGCCGCTCGCCGGTCGGCTTGAGCAGGATCGGGTTCATGGCGACCTCGGGCGGCACGCCGGCCGCCGCCGCCTGGGCGACCTGGGCCCTGCCGATCTCGGCGCCGTCGGGCGTGACCGCCGAGTTGAGCGCCATGTTCTGCGCCTTGAAGGGCGCGACCCTGACGCCCTGCCGCGCGAGGTAGCGGCAGAGGCCGGTCACCACCACGCTCTTGCCGGCATCGGACGCGGTCCCGGCGATCAGCAGCCCCTTGCCGGCGCTCACGGCCCTGACCTCCCGAGTCGCGAGCCGTGCGCGGGCCACCTCGGCTCGCCGTGGACCTCGCCGGACCGTCTGGCTGGCGACCGGCCCCTGAGCGCCCTCATCGCCGGGACCTCAGCTTGGCCCGGGCGACCGCGGTCGCGGCGGCGATGAGGGTGGCGGCTGCGCCGGTGAGGGCGGAGAGGCGGGCGGCGCGCTCGACGTCGGCGGGACCCGGGGGCCGGCCGTCGCCGAGCTCGGGGCGCCGCTCGACTCGCTCGCCATAGCGGTTGCGGCCGCCGAGGCGGATCCCGAGGGCGCCGGCGAAGGCGGCTTCGAGCCTTCCCGCGTTTGGGCTTGGGTGGGCGGCGCCGTCCCTGCGCATGGTCGCGAACGCGCGGGTCCGGTCGCCCCCGACGGCCGGGGCGAGAGCGCACGCCAGCGCGCCACCAAGACGGGCGGGCGCCCATCCGAGCAGGTCGTCGAGCCGGGCCGACGCCCAGCCGAAGCGCAGGTAGCGGCTGCTGCGGTGGCCGACCATGGCGTCCAGGGTGTTGGCGGCGCGATAGCCGGCGATCCCGGCCGGACCGGCGATCGCACCCCACAGGACCGGGCCGATGATCGCGTCGGCGGTGTTCTCGGCGACCGACTCGACCGCTGCCCGGCACAGCTCGGGCCCGTCGAGGCCATCGGGGTCCCGGCCGGCGAGCGAGGGCAGGACGGCGCGGGCCGCCTCCAGGTCGCCCTCACGGACGCGGGCGGCGAGGTCGAGCGCGACGCCGCCGAGCGAGCGGCCGCCGAGCGCGGTCCAGGTGAGCGCTCCGGTGAGCAGTGCGCGACCGAACGGTCGATTGCGCAACCGCCCGTCGACCGCCCACGCGGCCGCGGCGGTGGCGCCGACGAGGGTGAGCGCGTAGCCGGTCCCGGTCAGCCGCGACGGCCGCCAGACCCGCAGCTCCAACCCGGACGCGATCCGGCCGAACCCGGCGACGGGATGCCAGCGCCGCGGGTCTCCGAGCGCGACGTCGGCGAGCGCCCCGCCGACGAGCCCAAGGGCCAGTGGCCAGCCGCGGGCCAGCGGCCAGCCGCGGGCCAGTGGCCAGCCGCCCGCCCCGGCGGAGCGCCCAGCGCCAGGACCGCCACCAATCCCGTCAGAAATTGCGCTCATTGCGGGGTCCAGTTGGTTCGGGCGACGAGCCAGCCGGTGTCGCGCCTGCGGAGCTCGGTGACCGAGGCTGGGGCGACATCCACGCGCCAGAACGCCTGCGGAGGGGCGTCCAGCGCAAGCACGACGGCGGTGCGGACCACGCTGGCGTGGGTGATCGCGACCACGCCGCCACGCTCGTCGTTCGCACGCTTGAGGAAGCGGGCGACCCGGGCGCGAAGCTCGGTACGGCTCTCGCCGTCCGGCGGGGCGGCGTCCGGGTCCTGGAGCCAGGCGCGCAGGCCGGCGGGATCGCGCTCGCCGACCTCCTCGAGGTCCATTCCGGTCCACGCCCCGGCGCCAAGGTCGCTCAGGTCGGGATCGGGAGTCGCATCCAGCCCGGCGGCGATGGCGGTCTGCATCGAGCGCAGCTCCGGACCGGAATACGCGGTGCCGGCGTGGCGGAGCGCGGCGGCAAGACCGCGGGCGGCGCGCTTGCCGCCTGCGTCGAGCGGCTCGTCGCAGGCGAAAGCCGCGCGGCGAGTCGCCACGGTCGCAGCGCTCCGGACCAGGAGCAGCCGATCAGCCACAGGTCTTCAGTGCGTGGGGAAGCAGGGTGGGGGACGGCGGCCGTGGACCTCCCCCACGACCAGGCGTGCAGCGGCCACCAAGCGCAACCTCCTCGGGGTCCTGCGCCCCGGGTCGGACGAGGCGACGCGCAGTATCCTGGCTCCCGGATCGACACTCCCCTCCGCCTTCCCACCCCATACGGGCAGTGGCTCGAGCGAGGCTCGCTCCCCGGTCACAGTGGCGCGACCGCGCCGGACTCCCACCGGCTTCCTGTCGTACGTCGCCGCGGCCCCTGGCTCCGGGGACCCTCTGTCCCCGCGGGCACCGCGCATGGAACCTACGGCCGCCGCGCTTCCAGCGTCAAGGAGGCTGATGCATGTGGGGAGAGCTCGCTCCCCCCACGCCCCCCAAGGGGCCTGATCCGATGTGGGGGGAGCTCGCTCCCCCCACGCCCCCCAAGGTCAAGGTCGTTCCGTGGTGCATCGGCCGGTGGATCTCCCGGCGTCGCCGGACCTCCCGGCGTAACCGGATCTCGTGCGGCGCGAGGGGCGAACCGTGCGCGGACGCCCGTCCCTGCTGCAATCTGGGCTGGTCGGCGCCGTGACGAGCGGGAGACGGTGTGGAGCGAGCGGGAGTGGATGGGGCGGCCAGGCTGCGTGCGGTCGTCTGGGACATGGACGGCACCTTGGTCGACTCGGCCACCGCCGTGCCCGAAGCGTACATCGGCGCGATCGGACGGCTGGGCGGGCCGGCCCTCACCCGTGAGGCGATCATCGCCGCCTACAGCCTCGGCCCTCCGGAGATCATGCTCGGCCACCTGCTCGGCCGGCCCGCGACCGCCGCGGACGTCGACGAGTACCTCGCCTACCTGCGGACGACGGTCTCCATGGCGCGCCCCTATCCGGGCATCGCGACCACCCTGGAGCGGCTCCGCGACCGGGTCGGGCTCGGGGTGTTCACCGGCGCGAGCCGGCCGGGGGCGCTGATCCTGCTGGAAGCGGTCGGGCTGCTCGGGTTCTTCCGCACGGTGGTCGG
>JBEDUQ010000115.1:0-2546 GCA_040414855.1 Actinomycetota bacterium | reverse complement strand
GCCGACGGGAGACGGCGCATCGCCACCGTGGTGAGCTCGGTGCCGGAGGCAGCGAGTACCTTGCCGAGCACGTCCAGGCTCTGCACTCCCCCGGTGCCGACGATCAGCCTCGAGGTCAGCTTCCGGTCGGCAATCGACCAGGTCGGGCCCTCAGGCGCCACGCGGCCGTTCGAAATCACCATGTCTTCAACCTCCCTGTACCGCGGTCACGACCTCGACCTGGTCAAGGTCCGCCAGCGGCGTGGCCGCCCAGGCGCGGCGGGGCAGCACCTCGCCGTTGACGGCCGCGGCGACGCCGGACCGGGCGCCGGTGAGCTGCCCGACCAGCTGCTCGACGGTGGTGCCTGCCGGGATGTCCCGCCTCTCGCCGTTGACCGTGACGTTCATCCGAACCTGCCGGGGCCGAAGGGCGCCCATGCCTGGTGCGGCTCGCCGCCGGACAGGAGCGCCGCCACGGCGTCGGCTGTCGCGGCGGAGAGCAGGATGCCGTTGCGGAAGTGACCGGTCGCGACGATGAGACGCTGTTCGCGGGTCCGGCCGACGATGGGGCCGTTGTCCTGGGTGCCGGGGCGGAGGCCGACGTTGATCTCGGCGAGGATGAGCTCGCTGATCGCGGGGAGCGCGGTGCTGGCGTCGCGGAGCAGGTCGTGGACGGCGCCGGCGATCGGGTCCGTGTCGTCGCGTTCCTCCTGCGTGGCGCCGGCCACCAGCTCGCCGTCGACGCGGGGAACGAGGTAGATGTCGCGGCCCCCGACGATGGCGCGGATGGTGCGGGTGACGATGTGCGGCATGGTCGCCGGGTGGCGGAGGCGAAGGATCTGGCCCTTGACCGGGCGGAGCGCCTTGCGGATCTCGTCGGGGACGCCCTCGATCTTGCTGGTCGCCCAGCCTCCGGCGACGACGACGCTGGCGGCCCTGAGCCTGCGGCTGTCGTCCAGGATGGCCTCGCCCTCGGTCACCTCGGTGACCGTGCCGGTGAGCTGCCTGACGCCCTCGTTGGCGGCCGCCGCGCGGAGGGCGGCCAGGTAGCGGCGGTTGTCGACGGACAGGTCGCCGGCGGCGAGCACGCCGCCCCGCGTGCCCGGTGCGAGGAACGGCTCGAGCTTGCGGCACTGCCTGGCGTCGAGCGCCTCGGCTTTCAGGCCGATGGAGTGCCGGAATGCGGTGAGGCGGGCAAGGGCGGCGAGGTCGTCGTTGTCGTAGGCGACCGCGAGGGTCCCCTCGGTTCGCAGTCCGGTCGTCAGCCCGGTGGCCGCCTCGAGTTCGGCGTTGAAGCCCGGGAAGCGGTCGATGGCGAGCAGGTTCAGGTTGAGCAGGTCCCGCTCGCCGAACACGCTTTCCGACACCGGGCCGAGCATGCCCGCCGCGACCAGGCTTGCCTTGTCCGCGTCGCTGCCCGGATCGACGAGTATCACGCTGAGCCCGCTGCGGGCGGCGCGCCAGGCGATTGCCGTTCCGATCACGCCGCCGCCGGCTATCACGACATCAGCGTCCACGCTCTCTCCCTTCGCCGGCATTACCCGGATCAGGTTCGACGGTCGGAGGCTCGGGTGCCTCCCTCTCAGCCCAGCGAGGGCTCCCGTGGTTGTTCACGTCAGTTTAACTCGTGGTTCCATGGCCTCATGACCGACGTGCGTGAGCGGCTGGCGGCCGCCCGGCTGTACCTGTGCACCGACGGGCGGCGCCGCCAGGGCGACCTGGCTGACTTTCTCGACGCGGTGCTCGCGGCCGGGGTGGACATCGTCCAGCTGCGGGAGAAGGGGCTCGAGGCGGGCGAGGAGCTCGCGTTGCTCGAGGTGTTCGCCGGCGCGTGCCGGAGGCACGGCCGCTTGCTGGCGGTCAACGACCGGGCGGATGTCGCGCTGGCGGCGGGAGCGGACGTGCTGCACCTGGGTCAGGACGACCTGCCGGTACCGGTGGCGCGGCAGATCCTCGGGCCGGGACCGCTGATCGGGCGCAGCAGCCACAGTCCCGCGCAGTCGTCGCTGGCGGCCGCCGAGGAGGGCGTGGACTACTTCTGCGCGGGGCCGGTGTGGACGACGCCCACCAAGCCAGGCCGGCCCGCGGCCGGGCTTGAGCTCTTGTCGCACGTGGCGGCGCTGCGGCCGGCGCGTCCCTGGTTCGCGATCGGCGGGATCAGCCTTGACCGGCTTGATGACGTGCTGGCGGCGGGAGCGACGCGCGTCGTGGTGGTGCGCGCGATCACCGAGGCTGCCGACCCGGGCGCGGCGGCGGCCGCGTTCGCATCCCGGCTGCGCGGCTAGCTACCCGGCCCTAGGCGTCGCGGAAGCGGAGAACCAGCGCGCCGAGGAGCATTGCCCCGAGGGACCATAGCCCTAGCACGCCCAGCCCCTGCCAGGGGGTTAGCGGCAGCGACCGCACATCGGTCGTGGCCTGGATGTAGAGGCCGGCCGTCATCGGGGCGATCTGCTCCAGGTGGCGGGCCAGGACGTGGTCCGGGATCACCGCTGAGGCGATCGGGAGCAGGAAGAGCAGGCCGAGGACCGCGCCGATCGCGACGGCTGGGTCCCGGATCGCGGTCGTGA
>JBEDUQ010000114.1:0-4443 GCA_040414855.1 Actinomycetota bacterium | reverse complement strand
CGCCGCCACCTACGGGCCAAGGGACCAGCCGACGGTGGACGTCAACCTGCTCGGCGTCCAGGCCGACCGCTACCCGGCGGTCGGGTTCTGGCGAGGCGACTTCGCCGACCAGCCGATCCAGCGTCTGTTGGCGCCGCTGCGAACACCCGAGGCGCCGCCGCTCGACCTCGGCAACGCCGACCAGCTCGAGGTCGACCTCGGCGTCGAGGACCTCCGGGTCGACGGTCCCGTCTTCCTGTTCGCGGAGGTCCGCGGGCCCACCGACAAGGTCTCCCAGGTCCGGCTCGGACGGCTGACCCGGAGCGCGGAGATCCGGCCGCTGCGGGCGGGGCTCGACCCAGCCCGCATCGGCCCGGGACCGTACCGGTTGCAGCGGCTGTCGGTCGTCCGCGGACTCGGGCTGATCTCGCCGGTGACCACCAGGCTCGTGCTCGACACCGTTCGCGCCCACCGTCCCGGCGGGTGGACCAAGGTCGACGGCTTCGACGATCCCAAACGCTGGTACTCCAGCAACTTCGGCGATTACACGCCCGAAGACTCGCTCACGGTGGTGGCCGGCGACGACGGCAAGGCGCTCCAGGTCGACATCTCCGCGCCGGGGACCGCCTACGCGCTTGGCCTCGCGCACGCTTCGATGCCGAGGTTCCTGCCCGCGGTGGTGACCCCGGAGCTCCTCAGGCAGACGTCGGCGCGGCTCGGGCAGGTGATCCCGATGCGGGGATCGATCGGAGGGCTGATCGACATCCTGCCGGTCGCGGTCACCCGCGTGCTCCCCGGCACCCGCGGCGGGTCGCCCGCCGCCATGGTCGACCTCGACGAGCTGCTGTTCATCGCCAGCCGCGACACCACCAACCAGGTCGCGGCCAACCAGGTCTGGACCACGGGGGATGCCGCGGGCGCCGCGGCGCTACGGCGCCTGAGCCAGCGGCACGTCGGGGTGGCCTCGCCGGTCAGCGCCGCCGAGCGCGCGGCGGTGCTCGGCCATCAGGCGCCATCGCTCGCGCTGCTGTTGCTGCTGGTCGGCGCGGCGGCCGGGGCGGTGCTCGCCACCGTCGGCGTGATGCTCCATCTCTACCTGACCGGCAGGCGGCGTGCCTTCGAGCTGGCCGTGCTGGAGGCGTTCGGCGCCGACCATCGCAGCCTCTGGGGACCGGTGCTGGTGGAGCAGGGCGCGCTGGTCGGGTACGGGGTGCTCTGCGGCGGGGCGATTGGCCTGCTGGTCGCGCTGGTGGCGCTGCCGGCGGTGCCGCAGTTCGTCGACAACCCCGAGGTGCCGCCGCCCATCTACACCCCCGACTGGCCGTCGCTCGCAGCGGCGCTCGGGCTCGCGCTCCTGCTGGTCATGGGAGGGCTCGCGGTGGTCGTCGCCGCGCTGGTCCGCCGGGCCAGGCCGGCGCTGTTGCGCGAGGAGGAGCTGTGAACCAGCTGTGAACGAGCTGTGAACGCCGCCTCCCGCGTCGAGCGCCGCGCGGCGGCGCCGGCCAGTCCGGGCAACGGCGCCGCGGCGGTGCTTGCCGAGCGGCGCGCCCGCGCCGGGCAGCGGCTGCTCGGCGCCGAGGGTCTGTTCCACCTCTACCTGCTCGAGGGCCGCGAGGTGGTCGCGCTCCAGGGGGTCGACTTCAGCGTCCAGACGGGCGAGATGGTCGCCCTGCTGGGGCCGTCCGGCTCAGGGAAGTCCACCCTGCTGGCGATCCTGGGCGGCCTCGAGCGGCCCTCCGCCGGCCGCGTGCAGTTCCGCGGGATCGACCTCACCAAGCTCGCCGAAGCCCAGCTCACCCTGCTGCGAAGGCGGCAGCTCGGGTTCGTCTGGCAGATCCCCGCCCGCAACCTGCTGCCGTACGCGTCGGCGTGGGACAACCTCGAGCTGCCCATGCTGCTCGCGGGGTTGCCGAGCGGCAGGCGCCGCCGTCGCGGGCGGGTCCTGCTCGAAGCGGTCGGGCTGGAGCGCTCGGCCAGTCTGCCGGTCCGCGCCCTCTCGGGCGGGGAGCAGCAGCGGCTGGCGGTGGCGGTCGCGCTGGCCAACAACCCACCCCTGCTGCTCGCCGACGAGCCGACCAGTCAGCTCGACCGCGCCAACGTCGAGCGCGTGGTCGAGCTGCTCAAGGAGGCGCGCGAGGACCTCGGGACCACGATCGTCCTGGTTACCCACGACAGCGCCGTCGCCGGCGAGCTGGACCGGACGGTCACGATCCGCGACGGTCGCGTCAGCGGCGAGGGTCGCGGCGGAGCCGAGTACGCGGTCGTCGGACCGACCGGCTCCGTGCACCTCCCTGACGACGCCCTCGCCGTGCTTCCACCCGGCTCCCGAGTCCAGGTCGAGGTCGGCCGGAACGAGGTCGTCCTCCGCCCCGCGGATCTGCTTCGGGAAACCTCGGGATCCCCGGTGCAGGCCGCCGGCGAAGGTGAGGTGGAGCCATGACCCAGGCGATGCTGGTGGCCGAGGGGCTGGTGGCGCGGCGGGCTGGTCGGGCCGTGGTGGACGGTGTGTCGCTCGCGGTCGCGGCTGGGGAGGTGGTGGGCCTGGTCGGACCTTCCGGCTCGGGCAAGTCGACCACGCTGCTGCTGCTGGCCGGCCTTGAGCCGCCGGACGAGGGGCGGGTCCGGCTGGACGGGACCGACCTGTCCACGCTCGGCGGGCGGGCGCTGCAACGGCTGCGCCGCGAGCGCGTCGCGGTTGTCTTCCAGGGCTATGGACTGCTCTCCCTGCTCACGGCGGCCGAGAACGTCGAGCTGCCGTTCCGGGTTGCGAGGCGCGGGCACGAGGTCGCGGCGACGGCATCGCGGCGCTGGCTCGGCATGCTCGGGCTCGCCGACCGCGCCGACCAGCGGGTCGACCAGCTCTCCGGGGGCGAGCAGCAGCGCGTCGCGCTGGCGCGCGCGCTCGCGGTGGACGCCGCGGTGCTGCTGGTCGACGAGCCCACCGCCGAGCTGGACGAGGGCAACCGGGTCCGGGTAACCGGCCTGCTGCGCGACGCCGCCGACCGTGGCGCCGCGATCGTGGTGGCGACCCACGATCCCGACGTGGTCCAGCTCTGCGACCGCGTGGTCCATCTGGTCGACGGCCGTCCGCGGCCCGTCCAACTCGACGAGGCCGGGAGGCCGGCCATGTGAACCGCCCGCGGCCGCCCGCCCGCGACCGCCCGCCCGCGACCCCCCGACCCCGACCCCCCGACCCCGACCCCCCGACCCCGACCCCCCGACCGCGAGCGGTGGCGGTAGGCTCCCGAGGTGGCTTCGTCTTCCGACCCGGCACGGCAGCTCGACCTGCTCCGCTCCGCCGAGGGTCGTGAGCTGCTCGACGAGCTGTCGGACCTGGACCGGATCGGCGCGGCGGACGAAATCGGCCTCGGCGCGCGGCTTCGGAGCCGCCACCCGCCCGACCTGGTCATCGCCGCGCTCGCGCAGCACGACCTTCGGGTGCGGGCGCGGGCGAAGTTCGCGCGTGCCGACCGGATGCTGTTCACCCGCGATGGCCTCGAGCAGGCCTCGGCGGAGCAGGTCGCGAGGCGCCGCGCCCGGCGGTACCAGGGCTTCGACCGCGTGGCCGACCTCTGCACCGGCATCGGCGGCGACCTGCTGGCGCTGGCGCCCGGGCGATCCGCGCTCGCGATCGACCTCGACGGGGTCCACCTCCGCATGGCCCTGGAGAACGCCCGGGTCTATGGCGCCGCGGACCTGGAGGCCGTGCGTGGGGATGTGCGCGACCTGCGGCTGGCCGCGCTGCCGCCCGTGTTCGTCGACCCGGCGCGCCGCGCCGGCGACCGGCGGCTGCCGGCGGGCGTGAGCGAGCCGCCGCTCGGGTGGTGCCTGGCGCTGGCCGGCCACGTGCCCGCGGTCGGGATCAAGGCGGCGCCCGGGCTGCCGCTCGACCTGGTCCCGGCGGGATGGGAGGTCGAGCTGATCGCGGACCGGCGCGACCTCAAGGAGGCGGTGCTGTGGTCGCCCGCGCTGGCGACCGCCCCGCGGCGGGCGACCGTGCTGCCGGCGGGCGACAGCCTGGTCACCGCGCCTGGGGGGCCGCTGCCGTGCCTGGAGCCGGGTGCCTACCTGCTCGACCCGAACCCCGCGGTGACCCGGGCAGGGCTGGTCGAGGAGCTCGGGCGCGCGCTGGGCGCCTGGAAGATCGACGCGCGAGTGGGCTTTCTGTCGGCGGATTCCCCGCTGCCGACGCCGTTCGGGCGGCTGCTGGTGGTCGAGGACTCGCTGCCGTGGAACCTCAAGCGGCTGCGGGCGCTGCTCCGCGCCCGCGGCGCCGGCGCGGTCGAGATCCGCAAGCGCGGCTCGGCGGTCGACGTCGACGAACTCCGCCGCCGGCTCCAGCTCGACGGCGACCGTCAGATGACGGTCGTCCTCACCCGCGTGCTCGACCGCCCGTGGGCCCTGGTCTGCCGCGACCCCTGACCGTCCGCACCCTGGAGCGGCCTCGGCTCAGGGCTTGCGGCC
>JBEDUQ010000113.1:0-3779 GCA_040414855.1 Actinomycetota bacterium | reverse complement strand
CCTGCCCAAGCTGACCGACGCGATCAAGGCGAAGAAGGGGTCATAGCGACATGTCGTCGAGCAACGGAAAGAGTCCGTACGCCCCGAGCGAGTTCCCGCCCCCGGTCGACTCCGTCAAGGAGTTCGTCAAGCGCGGCCTCGACTCCGAGGATGAGCTGATCGAGGTTGGTGTGGCAATCGTCGGCGGTGGCACCGCCGGCCTGGCCTGCGCCAACCGGCTGCTCCAGTTGCTCGGCGACGACCCCGACACGATGGAGAAGCTGGGGGAGGTCCCGGTCGCCGTCATCGAGAAGGCGAAGACGTGCGGCGGACACAACCTGTCCGGTGCCGTGATGCGGCCGGGTCCCCTCCAGGAGCTGTTCCCCGACATGTCCCGCGAGGACTGGCGCAAGGAGCGCTTCGCCTTCGGCGAGGTCAAGAAGGAAGCCGTCTACATGCTTCCGAGCGCCAAGACGAAGCTGCGGATCCCACCGCCGCCGCCGTTCAAGAACCATGGCAACGAGGTCGTCTCGGTCTCGGCCATGGCCCGCTACCAGCAGCGCCAGGCCGAGGAGGGCGGGGCGTACATCCTCACCGAGACCTCGGCCACCCAGCTGATCGTCGAGGACGGCAAGGTCGTCGGCGTCCGCTCGGGCGACAAGGGCCGCGGCAAGGACGGCGAGCCGCTGGGCAACTTCGAGCCCGGCACCGACATCAAGGCTCGGGTCACGGTCCTTGCCGAGGGATGCTGGGGACACCTCACCGGCGCCGCGATCAAGGAGTTCGACCTCGGCAACGGCCGTGAGCCTCAGGTCTGGGAGCTCGGCGTCAAGGAGGTCTGGAAGGTCAAGAAGCCGCTCGACCGGATCATCCACACGATCGGCCCCTGGCCGCTGAAGCTGTCGGCCAAGTACGGCCAGATCGGCGGCACGTGGATCTACCCGATGAAGGACGAGAAGACCGGCGACGACCTCGTCTCGATCGGGTTCGTCGTCGACCTCGAGTACCGCGACGCCACCACGTCCGCCCACGACCTGCTCCAGCTCTTCAAGACCCATCCGCTCGTCAAGGAGATCCTCGACGGCGGCGAGCGGGTCGGCTGGGGCGCGAAGGCCCTCCCGGGCGGCGGCTACTGGTCGATGCCGAAGCTGACGATGCCGGGCGCACTGCTGGTCGGCGACGCCGGCGGCATGGTCGACACCGTCTCGCTGAAGGGCGTCCACCACTGCATCAAGTCGGGCATCCTCGCCGCCGAGGCGATCTACCGCTCGCTCAAGGGCGGCGAGTCGCTCGCCTCCTACGAGGAGGCGGTCGAGCAGTCGTCGATCGGCAAGGAGCTCTACCAGGTCCGCAACACGCGCCAGCCCTTCTCCAAGGGCTTCATCAAGGGTGCGCCGCTCGTCAACCTGGCGATTGCCACCAAGGGCAAGCTCCCCGGCGGCCGGCTCGAGTGGGAACGCAACGACGAGCAGCCGGTCTTCGTCGGTGACACCCGCGACAGCTATCCGCGCCCGGATGGGAAGTACATCTTCGACAAGCTCTCCTCGGTGTACATCTCGGGCAACTCGACCCGGGATGACGCCCCCAACCACATCCGTCTGCACCGCCAGGTGCCGCGCGAGGTCGCGGAGGCGTGGGTCTGGATGTGCCCGGCCGGTGTCTACGAGATCCCCGAGGATGCCCCCGCCGAAGGTCCGGTCGACGTGATCGTCAACTACACCAACTGCGTGCAGTGCGGCGCGATCACCGCCAAGGGCGGCCGCCTGACCCCGCCCGAGGGCGGCGACGGGCCCCTGTATCAGCTGACCTGACCCGCGGGCGCGTTCCGGCGCGCAGGGGTGCCGGCGACCCGATCCTGCCGGACGGTCAGCTGACTGACCTCCCGCCCGGAGAGGCCGGGCTGAGGGCGCGCTGCGACGGTTGTCCGTGGAAACTTCCGCGCCGCCGTGTTGTTATAGACAACACGTGACCAAGCGCGTCCTCATCGTCCTGCTCGCCCTCGCGGGCATCGCCGCCGGCGCCGTCCCCGCGGTCGGAGCATCGGCCCCCCGCGCGAGCCTGCGCAGCCTCGTGTGCCGCCACGCGCTCGACCCGGGCGGCCGGGAGGTCGGCATCACCGCGGTCATGCGGCCGCTCCACGGAACGCGGAAGATGGCCATCCGCTTCCAGCTCCAGGCGCAGAAGCCCGGTGGCAGCTACACGACGATCAAGGGCGGCGATCTCGGCCGGTGGATCTCGCCGCTGGACCCGACGCTCGGGCAGCGGCCGGGCGACACGTGGATCGTTCCCAAGCAGGTATGGGATGTGGCCGCGCCGGCTCACTATCGCTTCCAGGTGTCCTTCCGCTGGACAGGGGCGCACAAGCGCATCCTCAGCACCGTCATGCGGCAGTCCGGACGCTGCTGGCAGCCTGAGCTGCGCCCCGATCTGTCGGTCGACAGCATCGTCGTCAGCCCGGATCCGACCAACCCCAAGCGCGACCGCTACGCCGTCACGGTCCACAACCGCGGTGCGACCGGCGTCGGCGCCTTCCAGGTTGAGTTCGCACCCGGGGGAACGGCGACCCCGGTGGTGCGCACGCTGCCTGGGCTCGGCGCGCACGCGATCGTCAGGATCGGCTTCCGCGGACCGCTGTGCAACGCGGCCAGCCCACCGACCGTGACCGTCGATCCGAACCAGGTGATCGACGACTACAACCGCGACAACAACACCCTGACCGCGGTCTGTCCGGCCCCCTGACGCACCGTCTAAACTCCTAAGCACGATGAAAACCGACATTCACCCGGAGTACGTCGAGGCTCACGTCACGTGCACGTGCGGCAACGAGTTCACCACTCGCTCGACGAAGCCCGAGATCCACGTAGAAATCTGCTCAGCCTGCCATCCGTTCTACACGGGACGGCAGAAGCTCGTCGATACCGGCGGTCGTGTCGAGCGCTTCCAGCGCCGGGTGGCCAAGGGCCGCCGCGCCGCCCGCACGGGCAGCGGCGCCTAACGAGGCCGCTCGCGGTGGGGGCCGGGAAAGCAGACCTGGCCGCACCCGAGGGTCGGCTGACCGCCAAGCGGGACGCCCCGCTCGGCGGCCAGGCCGTCCTCGAGGGCGTGATGATGCGCGGCGTCTCGACGTGGGCCGTCGCCGTCCGCAAGCCGGGCGCCGGCACCGGGCTCGGGCCGATCGACGTCACCGCTTTCCCGCTCATCTCGTGGACGAAGCGCCGGCGGATCTACCGCTGGCCGGTGATCCGGGGCGTCGTCGCGCTCGCCGAGTCACTCGGCATCGGGCTGAAGGCGCTCGGCATCTCGGCCAACGCCCAGCTGCCCGAGGAGGAGCAGGACATCTCCGGCGGCGTCTGGGCGGGCACCGTCGTCGTCGCTCTGGTCTTCGCCATCGGGCTGTTCTTCGTCGTCCCGGTCGGGCTGACGAGCCTCATCAAGCACCAACTCGGCTCGCCGATCGTGTTCTGGGCCGTCGAGGGTGTCGTGCGGACGGCGATCTTCCTCGGCTACCTGTATCTGCTCTCGCGCCTAAAGGACCTCAAGCGCGTGTTCGAATACCACGGGGCCGAGCACAAGGTCATCTCGTGCTTCGAGGCCAACGATGAGCTCACTCCGGAGCGAGCCAAGCTCTACTCGCGGCTGCACCCACGCTGCGGCACGAGCTTCCTGCTCATCGTGATGATCATGGCCATCTTCGTGTTCGCTCCCGTAGGCCTCCCGGCCTGGTGGGTGCTCGTCCTCACCCGGATCGTCGGCGTACCACTGATCGCCGGGCTGTCGTTCGAGGTCATCAAGTGGGCGGG
>JBEDUQ010000112.1:0-4904 GCA_040414855.1 Actinomycetota bacterium | reverse complement strand
CTCGGCGCTGAGCCGGCCCTCGTGCATCACCAGCACGCGGTCGGCCATGCCCAGCACCTCGGGCAGCTCGGAGGAGATCATCAGGATCGCGACACCCTGGCCGGCCAGGTCGGAGAGCAGGCGGTGGACCTCGGCCTTGGTCGCGACGTCGATGCCGCGGGTCGGCTCGTCGACGATCAGCACGCTCGGCCGGCGCGCGAGCCACTTGGCGAGCACCAGCTTCTGCTGGTTGCCCCCGGACAGTGCCGATGCCGGGTCGCCGAAGCGCGACAGCTTGAGGCGCAGCCGCGCGGCCCAGTCCTCGGCCAGGCGACGCTCGTCGGCGCCGCGGATGAACGGGCCGCGCCGCAGCCGTACGAGCGAGGCCAGGCTGGCGTTGCGGGCGACCGACAACTCCATGACCAGGCCCTGGGCCCGCCGGTCCTCGGGAACGTAGCCGACCCCGGCCGCCATCGCCGCGGTCGGCGAGGCCGGCGGGAGCCGGTGGCCCTCGACCACGACTTCGCCGGCGTCGCGACGATCGATGCCGAACACCGCCCGGGCCACCTCGCTGCGCCCGGCGCCGACCAGGCCGGCGAGGCCGACGATCTCGCCCCGTCGGACCTCGAAGCTGACGTCGGTGAACACGCCCTCGCGGGTCAGCCGGCGCACCGACAGCGCGACCTCGCCGCGCTCGGCGGCCTGCTTGGGAAACATCGCCGACAGCTCTCGCCCGACCATGCGGCGGACGAGGTCGTCCCTGGTGAGCCCCGCGAGCTGGCCGCTGAACACCCGGCGGCCGTCGCGCATGACCGTCACCCGCTGGCAGAGCGCCAAGACCTCGTCCAGCCGGTGGGAGATGAACAGCACCGCCGCGCCCTGCTCGCGCAGCGCCCGCGCCACCGAGAAGAGCCGCTCGACCTCGGCGCCGGACAGCGCCGCGGTGGGCTCGTCCATGACGATCACCCTGGCCTCGAACGAGAGGGCCTTGGCGATCTCGACGATCTGCTGGTCGGCGATGGACAGGCCCCTGGCCGGGCCAGACGGGTCGAGCGGGACACCGAGCCGTTCCATCAGCGCCTCGACCCGGCGGCGCAGCTCGCGGCCGTCGATCCGCCGCCATCGGGAGCGCGGCTGGCGGCCCATGAAGATGTTCTCCGCGACCGACAGGTCCGGGAACAGCGTCGGCTCCTGGTAGATCACCGCGATGCCGGCCTCGCGGGCGTCCGCCGGCCCACCGAGGCGCAGCTCCTCGCCGTCGAGCTTCAGCCGACCCGAGTCGGGGCGGTGCACGCCGGCGAGGACCTTCACCAGGGTCGACTTGCCCGCGCCGTTCTCCCCCACCAGACCGTGCGCCTCGCCGGCGTACAGCTCGATCGAGGCGTCCCCGAGCGCCTCCACCGACCCGAAGGACTTGGCCGCGTGCTCGACGGCCAGCAGCGGGCGGGCTCCCGCCCCGGCGCCCCGAGGGGACGCGCTGCCGTAGTTGCCAGCCTGCGCCACCATGCGCCTCCCGCTGGTTGCAGTCGAGCAGGCGTAGGTCCTGGACGATGCGATACTGAATCGTTTCAGTCGACTTGCCGGAATGCTAACGTTGGCCCCACTTGGTGTCAAGACGCGGCAGCACCGCTTGGCTCGCCGTATATTCCGATTGGTTCGCCGAGACGATTCAGGACGGCTCGGCCGAGAGGAGGATCGAACGCGTGGCGGGGCCGGACGGCACCAAGAGCATCCGCGACGTGGCCGCGCACGCGGGCGTGTCGGTGGGCACGGTGTCCAACGTCCTCAACCGCCCCGAACTCGTGGCCGCCGAGACCAGGCTGCGGGTCGAGCAGGCGATCGCGGTGCTCGGCTTCGTCCGCAACGAGTCGGCGCGGCAGCTCCGCGCCGGCCGCAGCCGCACCCTCGGCCTGGTCGTGCTCGACGTGTCGAACCCGTTCTTCACCGACGTGGCCAGGGGCGTCGAGGACGCGGCCACCGCAGCCGGGTTGGCGGTGATCCTCTGCAACAGCGACGACAAGTCCGATCGCGAGCGCCGCTACCTCGACCTGCTCGAGGAGCACCGGGTCCAGGGCATCCTGATCACCCCGGTGCGGGGCCCGACCGACCGGCTCCAGGAGCTCCAGCGCCGTGGGACCCCGGTGGTCTTCCTGGACCGCTGGGCGTCCACCCGCGATCACTGCTCAGTGTCGGTCGACGACGTCTACGGCGGCGAGCTGGCCGCCGGACACCTGGCCGAACGCGGCCACCGGCGGATCGCCTTCGTCGGCGGCCCGCTCGGGATCAAGCAGGTCCAGGACCGCCTCGACGGCGCCCGGCGGGCGCTGCTCGAAGCCGGTCTTCCCGAGCCGGCGCTGACCGTAGTGGAGACGCCAGCGCTCAACTTCCCGTCCGGCCTCGCCGCCGGCGCCCAGATCGCCTCGATGCCGGCAGGCAGCCGCCCGACCGCGGCCTTCTGCGCCAACGACCTGGTCGCCCTGGGTGTGCTCCAGGAGATGACCAGGCGCAAGCTCCGTGTGCCCGGCGACCTCGCGATCGTCGGCTACGACGACATCGACTTCGCCGCCGCGGCCGCGGTCCCGCTCTCTTCGGTGCGGCAGCCGCGCAACGAGCTCGGCAAGTCGGCCGCGCAGCTGCTCATCCAGGAGACCGCCGAGGGTCGGGCGCACAGCCACCGCCAGCTCGTCTTCGAGCCCCGGCTGGTCGCCCGCGACTCCAGCGACCGCGTCCGCCCCGCCCGCCACCCGCGGGCGGTGTCCTGACCGAATCAGGGCTCCGCGACAAGTCGCCCCAGGCGACCCGGCTGATCCTCGAGGTCACTCAGAATCCACGGAGCACGCTGGGTTGTTCAACCACCCGCAACTATGAATGCACGTGCTATCCGCAAGTGCTGCACACACATGCAAAACGCTCCTTCCTGATTTAAGGGGCCATCTGGACACAGATGAGAGCGGCTTCTATCATCGTGGTGATTGTGAGACAGGCGTTTCAGCAGTTGGCAAGGAGAGTCGCCATGGCTCGCTTCATTCGGTCGCTGGCACCGTGGCCAACAGACTCGCCCCCCCGGGATCCTCTCGACCGGATCACCCTGGTCCTGACCCTCATGATCATCTGGCGACTGCTCGGGGGATGCTGATGCCCGTGCTGGATGAGGATCACCAACCGACCGCGATCCCGCTGTGCCAGCGTCGGCTCGCCAGCGAGCTCCGGCGACTTCGCGAGACGAACGGACTCACGCGAAAGCAGGTCTCCGAACATCTGTTCTGCCACATCTCCAAGGTCTCCCGGATCGAGACCGGCAAATTCACTCCGAACCAGCGTGATGTCAGGGACCTGCTCGAGCTGTACCGGGTGCACGGTCAGTTCCAGGATGATCTGCTTCGGTTGGCACGGGAGGCCCGGGCAAAGGAGTCCTGGTGGGAGACGTACGACGACGTTCCCGATGTCAGGAAATACGTGTCGCTGGAAGCGGTCGCGGTCTCGATCTATTCCTACGAGTCCATGGCGGTTCCTGGAATCGTTCAGGTCGCCCCATATGCCAAGCGAATTCTCAGAGCGGTTTTCCCCTCGATGCGTGACGACAAGGTCGAACGTCTGGTGGAGCTTCGCATGCGGCGCCAGACGTTGCTCCGGTCTGACGTTCCAGCGACTTTGTGGCTGGTCGTCGACGAGGCGGCGCTACACCGGATCCCAGACGACCCCGAGATCCTGCGACCGCAGCTCGACCGGTTGATCGAGGCCGCCGGCCTGGGAAAGGTCAGCTTCCAGATCGTCCCATTCAGCGCAGGCCCACACCCGGGCATCGCCGGTCCGTTCACTATCCTGGAGTTCGCGGAGGCCGCAGACCGCGACATCGTGTATCTGGAGCACTCGACCGGTAACTATGTCGACCAGCCACCGCAGGTCGCTGAATACAAGACAAAGTTCTCAGATCTCCAGAGCATGGCGCGGACTCCCGCCCAGTCGCTGGCAGCCTTGGTAGAGCTTCGACACGCCGCCGATCATCGTTAGAAGTCGAACTCTCCAGCACGCGCCCCGGCAAGGAATGCCCTCCACTCATCAAGACTGAACTCGAGCATGGTGTCGACCCCAGCAGAGCCCTGAACGAGGATCCGGTCGCCGTCTCGCGCCACTTCGACGCAGGTTGTACTGTTACAAAAGGAACTCTTATGCCAGGCTAATGCACTTCTGTCCATCTCACTCACAGTTCACTCCTTGTCGGTTGCGTCAATGACGCCGGAGCATACCAGTTCAATTCCGGACATGAATGCTCAAACGACGCGTTAAGCGGCTCTGGGGTTACTGAGGCGACCGTCAGGACCCTGCACCTCGATACTCGTCGGCCGATGGCGGCTGACGACCGAGAGGACATTCGGACCATGACGGCTGCCCTGATTAGGCGGCACCGAGGTGGTTGCTTGGGTGCGCCTATCGCAGGTCGACGGTGGTGTCGATCAGCGGTGGCGCCTCTCCCGGAGCGGTGCCGGGCTGGGCGAACCGCAGCTCCAGCAGCGCGGTGCCCGCCGGCGAGGGGATGAAGGTGCTCTGGCGGATGCGCACCATGCCGAAGCTGGGGTGAGAGCTGATCCGGCTGCGGTACTCCGTACCGGACCCGTCCGATAGCTCACAGGTGCCGACGACCGACGGACGTGGCAGCTCACCCTCCGGCTCCGGCGTGGCGTAGACAATCGCATAGCGCAGGTCCAGCCAGTCCGACCAGATCTCCAGAGAGATCAGCACCAACTGATCCCCTGACGGTAGCCGGTACTCCCGCTCCAGCGGGATCACGCGACGAAGCGTTGCCGACGGCGGCGGCTCCCAGGGCGGTGGCCCCCGGTCGGGCGGGAACGGCTCGAGATCGACGCCCGCCTGGTACTGGGCCGCCACGGCCTCCCGGAGTCCCAGCAGGCCGGCGCCCAGCTCTT
>JBEDUQ010000111.1:0-12758 GCA_040414855.1 Actinomycetota bacterium | reverse complement strand
TCAGCCCGAGAAGGTCGGCTGCCGGGGGGTGGGCAGGAGCTCGATCCAGGTCCGGCCGGGGTGGAGGGCGAGCCGCTGGCCGTCCGCGCCGAGCAGTTGCACGGGCGAGTCGGCGCCCGTGCGGCGCCAGGTGCCCTCCACGACCTTGCCGTCGCGCAGGACCCAGACGTGACCTGAGCCGGTCAGGACCGGATCGGGGGTGGCGTTGCCGAGCACGTCCACGTTGGTGCCGGCTTTCACGGCGACGCTCATCACCACGACGTTCGCGCTGGAGATGGCGCTGCCGTCGGTGAGCTTGTCGAGCGTGCCGTTCTGGAAGCGATCGAACGCGCTGCCGTTCCACTGCCACGACGCCTTCGTCGAGGGCGAGAAGGTCATGCGCACGATCCGGGTGGGCTTGGCCGCCGCGGATGGCTGCGCCGCAAAGGTCAGGAAGGCCCGCGGCGGGCCCAGCTTGGCGTTCGCCCGCTGCCCCGCGGCGTAGAGCGCCGCGGTCGACGACATGGCGTTGTGCGGCGCGCTGCGGCCGCTGACGCGCTGGAACGCGCCTGGGGCGCTGGAGGGAACGATCAGGGTGGCGCCGGAGTCTCGCTGGATCGTCTGGAGCACGCCGGCCGAGGCCCCCTCGAACGCGAACAGGCTCGGCCCGAGCTGTCGCAGGAGCAGCGCGTCCGCCGGCCGTGCCGAGCGGACCGGGCCGAGCTGTGCGGCGTCCTTGGACTGCCAGGTCGCGAACAACCGCGTCAGGCCGCCCTCGACCGGCTCCTCGACGACGACGTCGGCCGTGTTGAGGCCGGCCTGCGGGCGGGCGAGGTCGACGTTGTCGATCTTCACCGACAAGGCTGGGCGACCCGCCGTGGCCGCGCCGCCGCTGTCCAGCCCGGTGAGCGGGAAGGTCGCGGGCGCGGTCGTGGTGGTCGGCGAGGCGGGAGCGGAACCCTGCATGCCGCCCTTGCTGGAGCATCCGGCCACCAGCAGGAGCAGCCCCACGAGCCCGATTACCAGTCGCCGGCGCCGGCGCGCCATGGCGCGCACGCCAACCCTGGAGGTCATCGAGCTTCTGGTTGTCGGCTCATGATCTGGGTGCAAGGGCATCGCAACACAATGCAAAAGACGGCCGGTATCGTCACGACCCCGGCAGACCCGCGAGCCGCCGCATCAGCATAGCGTCGGAACCACCGACTTCGATGAGAGGGGCGACCCAACCGGTGACCCAACCGGGTCACGGTCATCGACGAATCCGGGCGGAGGCCAGGCTCGCCGAGGCCGGGCTCGCCGAGGCCGGGCTCGCGGAGGCCGGGCTCGCGGAGGCCGAGGCGGCCGCCTCCACCAGCTCGGAGGCGGAGACCAGGCGGATCCCTCGGGCCTGGAGCCGCTGCAGGGCGGCGGGCAGCGCGGCCAGCTCCACCAGGCGGCGGGCCCGAAGGCTCCTGGCCAGCGAGCCGTCACGATCGAAGGTCCCGCGGCCGATCCCGTCGTGCAGGCCGACCACGTCGCCGGGGCGGACCGTGCTGACGAGATGATCGGCGACCGCCTTCGGGGTGCCGACCCCACCTGGGCCACGGTCGACGGACCACAGCAGCAGGTCCTGGCCAAGCGCCGCCGCGGCGCAGGTGGCCGCGCCGGTCAGCTCCCCCTTGGGCGGACGGAACCAGCGGACCTGGGCACCTCCGGCCGCCTCGATCGCCCGCCGGCCCGTATCGACCTGCCGGCGGGTCTGGGACGCGGACTGCCTGGTCAGGTCCATGTGCGTCCAGGTGTGGTTGCCGAGCTCGTGCCCGGCCGCGACCACGGCCCGGACCAGGTCCGGATGGTTGCGGGCGTTCCAGCCCATCATGTTGAAGGTCGCCGTGGCGTGGTGCTCGGCCAGGACCTCGAGGATCCGGGGAGTGAGCTCCGGATCGGGGCCGTCGTCGAAGGTCAGCGCCGCCATCGGGATCGTGGTCGGCACCGACCAGATCAGCGAACGCTGTCCCAGCCGCTGCCGCTGGCCGACCGGAGCAGCCGCCCCGTCCAGCTCCTTGGACTGCACCTCGTTGCGCCAGTCCAGGCCAAAGGTGGCGCCTCCGCCAAGCAGGCCCACCCCACCCAATGCGGCGGCCTTCAGGATGGCACGGCGATTCATCCGCACGCGTGGTCTCCCGCATCTCGGAACCGGTGGCAAGCCAACCACGTCGGGCGTGATATGCGGATGAACCGGCGTGGTCAGCTGCGCTGACCCGCGGTCGCGGCGAGGCCGCGGAGGTCGTGCGAGGTGATCTGGACGCGCGCTTCCACGACCTTCACCACAACGCTGCCACCGTACTCCGCGGCGACGGCACCTCGACATCTTCGCGGACTGTCAGGAATCCTGGGGGACTCGTCTCCCCCGTCTCCCCTGGGCAGAAAGGGCAACACGTTGCCATGGAAGTAGCACAGCGGCCACGGATCGTCGCCATCGACGTGATTCGAGGGCTGGCGATCGTCGGCATGCTGCTGGTCAATGACGCCGGCATCCCTGGAGCCATGCCGAACCAGCTCCGGCACGCCCCCTGGCATGGACTCACCATCGCCGACCTCGTGTTCCCGCTGTTCCTGTTCACCGTCGGGGCGTCGATGCCGTTCTCGGAGCGGGCCCAGCAGCCGCCGGCCGTGCTCCGCCGGGTCGGCTTCCTGGTCGTGCTCGGGAGTCTCCTCGTCTCGCTCAAGCAACACCACCTCGCTCCCTCGACCGGCGTGCTCCAGCAGATCGCCGGCGCCTACCTGCTCGCGTGGCTGGCGCTCAAGCTGCCCCGCCGGGTCCAGCTTCCGGCGGGCCTTGCGGTGCTGGCGGGACTGTGGGCCGCCTACACGTTCGTGCCCGCCGGCGGGACCCGGGGCTCGTGGGAGCCGGGAACCAACCTGGCGGACGCGGTCGACCGCCATGTGATCGGCCAGTTCTCCGAGCACGGTGTACTGGTCATGCTCGCCAGCAGCGTGACCGTATTGACCGGGGTGGCTGCCGGCAGGCTGCTGCGCGAGCGACGGGACGGACAGGGCGTGACCGGCCGGCTGTTGACTCTCGGGCTGGGCACGCTGGTCGCGGGCCTCGCCCTCGCCGCCGCGGTGCCGGTGTCCAAGCCGCTCTGGTCGCCGTCGTACGTCCTGATCACCGCCGGCATCGCGTACCTGGTCACCGCGGCGGCCTACCGGCTCGTGGACGCCGGTCCCGGCCGGCGCTGGACGCGGCCGCTGGTGGTGCTCGGCAGCAACGCCCTGGCCGGCTACACGGCATCGGTGCTGCTGTTCGCGTTCCTGCTCAAGCCGTGGCAGGCCGACCTGGTCCGGCCGCTCGACCGGCTCGTCGGCGCGCCGTCCGCCGCGGTCGCCTACGCGGCGGCCTCCGTCGTGGTCGTCTGGGCCCTGGCGGAATGGATGTACCGGCGCCGGATCTTCGTCAAGATCTGACGCGGCCGCGGCCGGGACTCCCCGCTCAGCGCTTGTGGGTGGCTCGGGCGATGGCGCCGATCGCCGGAGCCAGGACCAGCCAGAGCCCGATGGTCGCCACCATCGAGGTGCCATAGCCGAACGGCTGGATGCCGGTGTCGGTGCTGACGATTCCGGCGAAGATCATCAGCAGCCAGGCACTCAGAAAGAAGGCCGGGCCGGCGGCCACAAGTGCAAAGAAGCTTCCCATTCGTCGGGTCCTCAGTCGGGTCCTCCGGGTCACTCCCAGTATCCCGCCCGCGCGGCGGCGTCGATAGGGCTGGCAGGTCCCTGTATCGGCGGGTCGACCGTCCCGCCGCCCGCGGGCCCTTCCGTCCTATGTCGGTCGCGCACGCGGGTCCAGCGTGGAACCGAACGCGACAGACGCGAATGGGAGTACCTGATGACCACCCCCGGACCACGGGCGGACCAGCTGCGGGAAGCGGACGTGGTGCTGCGCGACGGCACCACCGTGCGGGTTCGCCCTGCCTCCCCGGACGACGCCGCCGGCATCCGGCGACTGTTCGACCGGCTGTCGCCGGATTCCCGTTACCTGCGGTTCTTCTCGGGAGCGGTCGACACCGCGCTGATGGTGCACTGGGCGGCCGACGTCGACCGTGTCCAAAAGGACGGCCTGGTCGCGGTCACCGGGACGCCCGAGCGGATCATCGGCCATGCGGGCTGGGGGCGGGATCCCGAGCGCCCGGAACGGGCCGAGGTCGCGCTGGTCCTCGACGACGAGTTCCAGGGGAGAGGGCTCGGCACCATCCTGCTCGGTCAGCTCGCCGAGGGCGCACGGGCCCGGGGCCTCGAGATCTTCACCGCTGAGGTCCTGCCGAGCAACTACCGGATGATCCAGGTGTTCCGGGACAGCGGCTTCGACGCGCGGATCCGGTCGAGACCCGGGGTCATCCTGGTCGAGTTTCCCACCACGCTCACCCCGGACGCCTTGAGGCGTTTCGAGGAGCGCGAAGAGCAGGCGGCCAGTGCGGCGATGCGGCGGTTCCTGGCACCTCGGTCGGTCGCCGTGGTCGGCGCCTCCCGCCGGCGGGGAACCGTCGGCGGGGAGCTGTTCCACAACCTGCTCGCCTGCGGGTTCACCGGCCCGGTCTACCCGGTGAATCCGAACGCGACGGCGGTCCAGTCCGTGGCCGCATACCCCTCGGTCGACAACCTGCCGGGCCCGGTCGATCTCGCCGTCCTGGCGGTCCCGGCCGCGCAGGTCGCGCCGGTCGCGCGGGCCTGTGCGGCCCGCGGGGTGGGCGCGCTGGTGGTGCTCTCGGCCGGCTTCGCCGAGAGCGGCCCGGAGGGCGCCGAGCGGCAGCGGGAGCTGCTGGAGATCTGCCGGCGGTCCGGGATGCGGCTGGTCGGCCCGAACTGCCTGGGCGTGATCAACACCGACCCGAAGGTTCGCCTGGACGCGACCTTCGGTCCGACCTTGCCGGTGGCTGGCCGGGTCGGGTTCGGGTCGCAGAGCGGCGCGCTGGGCCTGGCGATCGTCGACTACGCCAACGAGCTCGGCCTCGGCCTGTCCAGCTTCGTGTCACTCGGGAACAAGGCGGACCTGTCCGGCAACGACCTGCTCGGCTACTGGCAGGACGACCCCGACACCGACATGGTGCTCTTGTACCTGGAGTCGTTCGGCAACCCGCGCAAGTTCGCCCGCTTCGCGAGCCGGCTGGCCCGGACCAAGCCGATCGTGGCCGTCAAGGCGGGCAGGTCGGTGGCCGGCACGCGGGCGGCGAGCTCCCACACCGGCGCGCTGCTGGCCGCGTCCGACGTGTCGGTCGACGCGCTGTTCCGCCAGGCCGGCGTGATCCGCACCGACACCCTGAGCGAGCTGTTCGACGTCGCCAAGCTGCTATCCGATCAGCCTGCCCCCGCCGGGCGTCGGGTGGCGATCGTCACCAACGCCGGCGGGCCGGGCATCCTCTGCGCCGATGCCTGCGAGGCCGACGGCCTCCAGGTCCCGGCGTTCTCCGAGGACCTGCGCTCGCGGCTGGCGGCGGCGCTCCCGGCCGAGGCGGCCAGCGGCAACCCCGTCGACCTGCTGGCCGCCGCCCCGGCGGAGCGCTACCAGCAGGCGATCGACCTGGTGGCGGCCTCCGGCGAAGCGGACGCGCTGATCGTCATCCACATCCCGCCCTTGGCCGGCGAGCAGGGCGCCGCCGCGGTCGCCGCCGCGGTCAGCCAGGCGGCGGGGCGGGCTCCGGCGGCGATGACCGTGCTCGCCGCGTTCATGTTCACGGGCGATCCGCCTTCCGAGCTGGCGAGCGGGCCACGCCGCATCCCGTGCTACCGGTTCCCGGAGGAGGCGGCCAAGGCGCTGGCACGCTCGGCCGACCGTGGCCAGTGGCTGCGGCGACCGGAGGGCCGTGTGCCGGCCCTGGAGGGCATCCGCCAGGAGGAGGCCGCGGCGATGCTGGCCGAGGTCCTCGCCGGCGGGCCCAGATGGCTCACCGTCGAGGAGTCCGCCAGGCTGCTCGAATGCTACGGCCTGCCGGTGGCGCCGTGGCGGCTGGCCGCGAACGCGCGGCAGGCGGGCGAGGCCGCCACGCAGCTTGGCGGCGAGGTCGCGCTGAAGGCGATCGTCCCGGGACTGCTGCACAAGACCGAAGCCGGCGCGGTGCGGCTGGACCTGGAAGGAGACGTGGCGGTGACCCGGGCCGCGACCGAACTGGCGCGGCAGTTCGAGGCCGCCGGCCAGCGGCCCGACCGGTTCCTGGTCCAGCGCATGGCCACGGGCGTCGCCGAGCTGCTGGTGGGCGTGGTCAACGACCCGACCTTCGGGCCGGTCGTCGCGGTTGGCGCCGGCGGCACCAGCGCCGAGCTGCTCCGCGACGTCACCGTCCGGCTGGCACCGCTGACCGACCGGGACGCGACCGAGGCCCTGCGCGAGCTCAAGACCTTCCCGCTGCTGCACGGCTGGCGTGGCACCCCAGCCGCGGACCTGGCCGCGCTCGAGGACCTGCTGCTGCGCATCGGCCTGCTGGCCGACAACCACCCCGCGATCGCCGAGCTCGACTGCAACCCGGTCGTCGCCGGTCCCGGCGGCGCGGTCATCGTGGACAGCCGGATCCGGGTGGAAATGCCACCCCAACCACCCCCGGTGAGTGCCCGCCGCCGATGAGCCGACCAGGCCGAACGCCGTCCGTACCCAGGCTTGCGGATCGAGCCGCGGGCGGACCGGAACGTGGAGGTGAGCGATGTCGATCACCGCGGCGCTGCTGCTGATCGGAGCCGCGTGGCTGACGACCGGAGTGGTCCTCGCCCTGGTCATGGGCCGTCGCGGGTACGACCCGTTCGTGTGGTGGCTGCTCGGCACGCTGCTTGGGCCCCTGGCGGTCGTGCTTGCGCTGGTCTCGACCCGCGGACGCCGGCGAAGGGCACCGCTCCATCCGGCCGGAAGCCGCGTGGGAGGGCGCGTGGACCTGCTCGGCGGGCTGGACGGTTCGACCCACTCGGTGGCCGCCCTGCATGCGGCGCTGGACCTGCTCGAGGACCGGGTGGGGCGGGTGGCGCTGGCGACCGTCCTCCCGTTCGACGAGTCGACCCAGCGCCGGCTGGACAGCTCGGCCGCACGAGAGCGTCTGGAGGAGGTGGCGGCGACCCTGGTGCAGCGCGGGGTCGGAGGCGCCCCCAGCATCATGCTGCTGTCGGGGTATCCCCCGGATGAGCTGGAGCGCTTCGCCATCGACGAAGGCTATGACCTGCTGGTGGTCGGAGCCCGGGGCGCCGGGCTGTCGACCGCGCTGCTGGGCAGCACCGCCACGACGCTCGCCGCCCGGGGACGGGTCCCGGTCCTGGTGGCCGGTGGCGACGCGGCCCGGCATCCGTCAGGCGACGTGTTCGGCCAACCCGCGTCTCAGCTCGAGGACGGCAGGTAGAGGCCGCCGTCGGGGCCCACGTGGAGGGTGATGGACGCCAGCGGCCGGTCCGCCGGTCCGGCGACCGGTGTGGCGCCGCGCGTGGGGTCGAACTCGGCGCCGTGGCAGGGGCAGGCCAGCAGGCGGGAGCCGGCGTCATAGGCCACCGTGCAGCCGGCATGGGTGCAGACCGCGCTGTAGGCGACCACTCGGCGCTGGTCGAGCCGGACCACCACGGCCGGCCGGCCGCTGTGGGTGGTGAAGGCCGCCGCCTGGCCGACGGGGACGTCGCTCAGGCTCCCGATGCGCGTGCCGGCGGGCCGTGCCTGTTCGCGCGTGGCGTTGCCCTGGCGGGTGCCGTTGCCCTGGCGGGTGGAAGGCGGGGCGGCGGACGGCCGCGGGAGGGTCCGGACCTGGCCGCCGCCGGTCGCATCGGAGCCGAAGAGCCGCTCGCCGGCAGCGACGACCGAGCCGAGCACCCCGGTGCCGAGCAGCGCGAAACCGGCGAGCGCGCCCTGAGCCAACAGGGCGCGGCGGCCGACGTCGACGGCGATCGGGCCTGTGGCGCTGGTCAGGAGCGGGCACTTCTGGCCGCCGCAGGTCCGGCCGCTGGCGCCGGCGCAGCGACCGCGGTCGTCGGCGTCGGCGCACAACTGCTGGACACGGTCCAGCGGGAGGGCGACCGGCCGGTCGTCGCCCAGGCCCGCCATGGCCCGCTGGCGGCGGGCGAGGCGCCGGTCCAGGCTCGGCAGCCCGGCGTCGCCGGCGAGGACCAGCACCAGCCATCCGACGGCGAACGGCAGGTCGGGGCCGTAGAAGAACGGCCGGGTGTGCCAGCTGGCCGTCAAGTAGAACATGAGCGAGAACGCCAGGCCGCCCGCGGCCGCCGCCCGCGAAGCCAGGCCCAGCAGGGTGAGCACCCCGATGGCCAGCTCTCCAATGGCCAGCAGCAGCCCGGTGGGCGTCGGGTGGGCGACGGCCACCGCCCGCACCAGGCCGCCGATCGGGCTTCCCTGCGCGAACCCGCGGGCCTGCACGGCGAAACCCCGCGGGCCGGGGCCGAGATACGCCGCCGACAGCAGCTTCCCGAGGCCCGCGTCGACAAAGGTCAGGCCCAGGAACAACCGCAGCGGCAGGATGGCGAGCGCCGGGGCGGCAGGCCTGCCGAGGGTGGTGGAAGCGGAAGTCGAGGCCGAGCGGGAGGGGGAACCGGTCCGGGTCATGGCGGGAACGCTACCCGCCGATTCTTAGCGCCTCCTTGGAACCTCCCTGGAACCCCTTGGAAACGACGGTAGCCGCACGCGGAAGGTCGCGCCGTTCCCCGTCTGGCTGGTGGCCTCCACGCTGCCGCCGTGGGCCGCGACGACCTCCCGGACCAGCGCAAGCCCCAGCCCGAACCGCCGGCGGCCGCCGGCGTCGGAGCCGCGTGCGAACCGGTCGAATAACCGTTTGGCCACGTCGTCGTCGAACCCGGCGCCGTTGTCGTGGACCTCGAGCAGCGCCACGCCGGGCTCGGTGGACACGGTGGACACGGTGAGGACCACCTCACCATCGGGGCGGGCGGCGTGCGCCACCGCGTTGTCGAGCAGGCTGAGCGCGACCCGCCGCAGCGCCGTGGGCGCTCCCTGAACCCACGCCGGCTCCAACCGGGTGATGAGCCGCACGCCCGACACGGCGGCATAGCCCTCGACCGCGTGCGCCGCATCCCCCGCCAGCGCGCCGAGGTCCACGGGCGTGCGCTCGGCGCCGTCCCGGCCGAGCTCCGCGCTGAGCAGGAGGTCCTCGATCACCTCGCCCATGCGGCCGGCGTCGCGCTCGAGCGCCGCCACCTCCGCGCCGACGTGCTCGAGGTCGCCGGCCTGAAGGTCGCGGCGGGCCATCTGGGCCCGGGTATGCAGCAGCGTCAGCGGGGTGCGCAGCTCATGCGAGGCATCGGCCACGAACCGGCTCTGTCGCGCGATCGCCTCACCCAGGGGCGCGATCGCCCGCCGCGCCAGCAGCAGCCCCATCGCGCCGGCCGCCAGCACGCCGACCAGGCCGGCACCCAGCCCGACCCCAAGGACCCGGCGGCGTTCGCTGTCACGGGCCCGGAGGTCGAGGGCGGCCTGGATCCAGCCGGCGCCGTCATCGACCGTGAAGCTGCGGTAGCGGGCGCCGGCGACGGTGTGGCCGCCCCAGACCGGGGTGGAAGGACTCGCCCGGAGCCCGCTCGGGTCGAATACGCCGGCGGGGGTGCCGGGGGTCCCGCCGGTGATCCGGCGGTCGCGGCCGACCGCGAACAGGGCGATCCCCGGAGGCGGATCGGTCACGTCGTCGCGGGCCGCGGGACGGACGGCGTCGCGCAGCAGCCCGTCCTCGGCGACCCGCTCGTTGTGCAGCAGCAGCAGCCAGGCGACCGCGCCGACGATCACTAGCACCGTGGCGAGCGCCAGGGTGGACTGGGCCGCGAGCGTGATCCATGCGCGCCGCACCGCCGCCGCCTCGGGGACGGTCACGCCGAGCCCATCCGGTAGCCGCTGCCGCGGACGGTGCGAACCACCCCGTGCCCCAGCTTGCGCCGCAGGTAGTGGACGTAGGTGTCCACCACCGCCGGGTGGTCGGCGCCATCGAAGACCAGGTCGAGGAGCTGCTCGCGGGTGAAGGTCCGGTCGGGACGGCGCGCGAGGGTGGCCAGCAGGGCCGCCTCGCGCTCGGTCAGCTCGATGGGCCCGTCCGCCCCGCCCTCCACCGTGCGACTGTCGAGGTCAAGGGAGCGATCGCCGAGCTTGAGGCCGCCGGCGCCGTCCTCGTGCCGCCGCAGCAGCGCCCGCAGGCGGGCCAGCAGCTCCTCCACGGCGAACGGCTTGGTCAGGTAGTCGTCCGCGCCCGCGTCGAGCCCGGCGACCCGGTCGCCGACCGAACCCCGGGCGGTGAGCACCAGCGTCCGGGCGGTTACCCCTCGGGAGCGCAGCCGGCCGAGCAGGTCCAGGCCCTCGATCGCCGGCAGGCCCAGGTCGATCAGCAGCAGCTGGTAGGGGCGCGTCAGGGCGAGGTGCAGGGCGGTCTGGCCGTCCTCGGCCAGGTCGACGGCGAACCCTTCGGTCTGGAGCAGCCGCGCCAGCATCTCGGCCAGCTCCCGCTCGTCCTCGGCCAGCAGGACCCGCGGGAGCCTGCCCGCCTCCCGCCGCGCCTGGACCACCGCTTCCAGGTCCATCTGCCTCCCTGAACGGATGCGCCGCCCGCCGGCCCGCCGGCGCGCACCATCAGGCTACGGGCAACCGCCCGATTCGGGGCGGCTCAGGAGCTGACCGCGGTCGAGTCGGGCGCGGGCTGGCCGATCCACTCGTACAGCTCCTCTTCCTGCGCGTTGTGGAGCCGGAGGATGGCGTCCAGCCCGTACAGGGTACGGCGCAGGTCCAGCACGTCCTCGACGTTCGGGCCGCCGGGAGGCAGGCCGTCCAGCAGACGCCGGTAGCGGCGGACGAGGTGCGCGATCTCCAGGTGGGTCGAGCGCACGGCGCCGAGTGGGTCCTCGCCGCCGAGGACCTCCGCGAGCCCGGCGGCGGCGAGCTCGTCGTCGCGCCGCTCGTGCGGGAGCAGCTGACGCTCCAGGAACCCGCCCAGCTCCCGCAGGTCGCCGACCTGGCCCGGGCCAGGCTCCAGGTGGTCGGCGACCTCACGGACCCGGTCGAGCCAGGGAGCCAGCTCGTCGTGTTCGCGGATGAGCTGGTCGACGCGCTCGGCCAGCGGGCGTGGCCCGCGGCGTGCCCGTCGCCCGTCGCCGAGGGCCCGCAGGGCGTTGAGGATCACGGCCACGTCGATCGCCTCCTGGATGACCGCGCCCACCACCGGAACCAGCCAGCCACCGGCGGCCACCAGCATCGCCGCCAGCGAGAGCCCCATGCCGACCAGCACGCTCTGGAGCGCGATCGCCCGCGAGCGTCGGGCGATGCGCATCGCCTCGGCGAGCCGGTCGAGCCGGTCGACGGTCAGGACCACGTCGGCCGACTCCGATGAGGCGGTGGCGCCCCTGGCGCCCATGGCCACCCCGACGTCAGCCGCGGCCAGCGCGGGAGCGTCGTTGACCCCGTCACCGACCATGATGGTCACGCCCTCCCCGCGGGCGGCCTCGACCGCGTCGACCTTGTCCGCCGGGTCCCGCTCGGAGAGCACCTGGTCGACCCCGACGGCCACGCCGATCGATTCGGCGACCTCGGCGTGGTCGCCGCTGACCATCACGATCCGGCCGATGCCGGCTCGGCGCAGCTCCCGAACCACGCGGGCGGCGTCGGGACGCAGCGGGTCCTCCAGGACCAGCGCCCCCGCGAGCGTCCCGTCGACCCCCGCGAACACACACGAGGCCCCATCCAGCGCTCCGCGGCGGCGCAGTGCCTTGGCGGCGGCCGGCAACTCCTGGCCCGCCGCCCACTCGGCCTCGCCCAGCGCCACGGCGTGGCCATCGACCATGCCGCGGATCCCGGCGCCATGCCGCTCCAGCACCTCGGTGGGAAGCGACAGCGCCAGGCCCCGCTGCCGTGCCGCCGCCGTGATCGCTGCCGCCAACGGATGGGGGGACGTCTGGTCCAGCGAGGCGGCCAGGCGCAGCAGCTCCGCGTCCCCGTGCGAGTCGAAGCTCTTGACCTCACGGAGGCGCGGCGAGCCGGCGGTCAGGGTCCCGGTCTTGTCGAGCAGCAGGAACTGGCCGGTGGCCAGCGTCTCCAGGGCGCCGCCGTTCTTGATGATCACGCCCCGCCTGGCCGCTCTGGACATACCGGACACGATCGCGACCGGCGCGGCCAGGATCAGCGGGCAGGGCGTCGCCACGACCAGCACGGCCAGGGCGCGCACCGGATCTCGCGCGAGCAGCCCGGCGGCGCCCGCGATCAGCAAGGTGAGCGGCACGAACGCCATTGCGTAGCGGTTGGCAAGGCGGACGAACGGCGCCTTGCCGGACTGCGCCTCCTCGACCAGGCGGATGATGCCGGCGTAGGTGCTGTCGGCGGCCGACGCCGTGGCCCGGATGTCGACCGCGGGGCCGGCGTTGACCGCGCCGCTGCGCACCGGGTCGCCGCGTCCCCGCTCGACCGGCAACGACTCGCCCGTGAGCGCCGACTCGTCGAGGACCGCGTGGGCCGCCTCCAGCCTGCCGTCGACCGGGATGACCTCGCCCTGCATGACCAGCAGCCGGTCGCCTTGGGCCACCTCGCCGACCTCGATCAGGACCAGCTCGCCATCCTGGTGCCGGTGGGCGTTCCGCGGGGCCCGCTCCAGCAGGGCTCGCAACTCCCGGGTCGCCTTGCCGCTGGCCCGCGCCTCCAGCGTCCGCCCGCTCGCCAGCATGAGCGCGATCACCGCGCCGGCCAGGTACTCGTCCAGCAGCAACGCACCCGCCATCGCCAGCAGGGCGATCAGGTCGACGCCGAGCGCGCGCCTGCGCAGTCCCGCCGCGACGGACCAGAGCAGCGGGAC
>JBEDUQ010000110.1:0-4540 GCA_040414855.1 Actinomycetota bacterium | reverse complement strand
CGCTAGGCCGGGACCGGAGCGCCGCCCCCGGCGCGGGCCGCCGGCGCGCGAGGCGGCGCCGCGCCCCCCGCCCGCGCGCCCGCCTCGCTTCAGGTCCCGGTGCGCCAGCTCGACAGGTACTCGACCTGCTGGTCGGTCAGCTCCTCCCAGCGCACGCCCATGGAGCGGAGCTTGTGGCGCGCCACACGATCGCAGATTGCGGCGGGCACACCGTGGACGTCGTTGGCCAGAGCCCCGGCCTGCCGCACCAGGTGCTCGACCGCCAGCGCCTGGGTCGAGAAGGTCAGGTCCATCACCTCCGCCGGGTGCGCCTCGGCGCAGGCCTGCCCGACCAGCCGGCCCTCGGCGAGCACGATGATCGAGCCGCCGCCCGGCAGCAGGTACTCGACCACGTCGGGCCGCACCACGCGCGCCTCGACCGCGCGGGCGCGGAGGCCGGCCACGTCGATCTCGACGTCGAAATGGCCGGAGTTGCAGACGACCGCGCCCGGCTTCATCACCTCCATGTGCGCCAGCGAGATCGCGTCCCGGTTGCCGGTCACGGTGACGAACACGTCGCCGACCTCGGCCGCCTCGCGCATCGGCATGACCTGGTAGCCGTCCATCACGGCCTCCAGCGCCTTGATGGGCTCGACCTCGACCACCACCACCCTCGCGCCCATGCCGCTGGCGCGGCTGGCGACGCCGCGGCCGCACCAGCCGTAGCCGACCACCACCAGCACCGAGCCGGCGAGCAGCAGGTTGGTGGCGCGCAGGATCCCGTCGATGGTGTTCTGTCCGGTGCCGTAGCGGTTGTCGAACAGGTGCTTGGTGTCGGCGTCGTTCAGCGCGAGCATCGGGTAGCGCAGCTCCCCGTCCGCGGCCATGTTGCGGATTCGCATGATCCCCGAGCTGGTGACCTCGGTGCCGCCGACGATGCCGTCCAGCAGCTCGGTGCGGTCGCCGTGGACCGTGGCGGTGACGTCGGCGCCGTCGTCGAGCAGCAGCATCGGCTTGGCCTCGAGCACGCCCTCGACCTGGCGGTAGTAGGTCTCGCGGTCGCAGCCGCGGATCGCGAACACCCGCGCGCCCAGCTCGTCGCGGATCGCGGCGGCGACGTCGTCCTTGGTGGAGAGCGGGTTGGAGCCGCACAGCGACAGCTCGGCCCCGCCCGCGACCAGCGCCCTGCACAGGTTCGCGGTCTCGGTGGTGACGTGCAGGCAGGCGCCGATCCGCACGCCCTCGAGCGGCCTGCCGCGCTCGAATTCCTCGGTGATCGCCCGCAGCACCGGCATGCGCCTGGCGGCGAAATCGACCTTGCGGCGGCCGTCGGCGGCCAGGGCGGGGTCCTTCAGCATGGACTCGATGGTGGTCACGTCCCCTCGGGTCAGCTCGCCAGGCGCAGCAGGGCGCGCGCCTTGCGGGTCTCGAAGTCGAGCGCCGCGGCGCGCGGCGGCTCGGGTCGGCGCCGGATCAGCCGGCTGAGCTCTGTGATCTCGCGGCGGACCCCGGGCTCCTCGATGGCGCGGAGCGCCAGCGCGATCGCCGCCGGGGTGACGCCGTAGCGCTCCTCCAGCTCGGCCGCGTAGGCGGCGGCGAGCAGGTCGCGCTCGCCGTAGGTGCGGTAGCCGCCGGCCGTGCGAGCCGGGGCGAGCAGCCCCAGCGACTCGCGGTAGCGCAGCATCCTGGCGGTCTGGCCGAGCCTGCCCGCGGCGGCCCCGACCACCTCGGTGGTGCCGGGTCGCATGCCGTGGCGCAGGGCCAGTCGCTCGAGATCGGTCGCCATGGCCGGCACGCTAGCAACCTTGACAATCAAGTGTCAAGGTTGGCCCGACGACGGATGGCGAGGACAATCCGGTGGATGTCGCGAGGATGGTGGCGGCTGCGCGCCGCGTGCGGGCTGGCCGGACCGGTGGCGTTCACGGCGGCGTGGACAGCCAGCACGGTCCGGCAGGTTGGCTATTCGATCGCCGAGGAGCACCTCAGCGGGCTGGCCGCCCCGGACGCCCGCGACCCCGAGATCATGATCGCCGGGTTCGTCGCGCTCGGCGCCTGCACAGTCGCCTTCGCCTCGGCGCTGGAGGACGCGCTCGGCGGCCGCGGTCGCGCGGGCGCCGGGCCGCTGCTGGTCAGGATCGCGGGGACCGCGACGGTCGCGGCCGGACTGCTGCGCCGCGACCGGATGCTGCTGCACCCGCCCGGCGCGACCGCCGGGCAGTCATGGCACAACCACGGCCACGACCTCGCCAGCCTGGCGATCTACGCCACCCTAATCGCCGCGCCGCTGGTGCTGGCCGGCCGCCTGCGCGACCATCCGCGGCTGGCCGGCCTGCGCCCCGCCGCGATCTCGACCTCGGCCGCCAGCACGGCGCTGCTGCTGCTGTTCTGGTCGCGCGCGGTGGAACCGTGGAACGGCATCGTCCAGCGGGTCGCCGTCTCGGTGCCGCTGGCGGGGATGGCGGTGCTCGCGGCCGAGCTGCTCCGGCGGGAACGCGCCGAGCACCAGGAACGCACGGGCCGCGAGGACCGCCAGGCGGTCAGGCGCTGACTTCGGCGAGCACCTTTTCGGCGTGGCCGTCGGCCTTGACGTTGTACCAGGCGCGCTCGAGGTTGCCCCGCTCGTCGATGAGGAAGGTCGAACGCAGCACGCCCATGCTGGTCTTGCCGTACATGGTCTTCTCGCCCCAGGCGCCGTAGGCCTCCATCACCGAGTGGTCCAGGTCCGACAGCAGCGGGAAGCGGAGGCCGTACTTTTCACGGAAGGCGCGGTGGCTGGCGGCGTCGTCGGCGGAGACGCCGACCACGGGCACGCCGGCGCGCTGGAAGGCGTGCATGTTGTCATTGAACTGGCAGGCTTCCTTGGTGCAGCCGGGGGTGTCGTCCTTCGGGTAGAAGTAGACGATCACCTTGTTGCCCTTGAAGTCATCGAGCGAGACGGTCTTGCCGTCCTGGTCCGGAAGGCTGAACGACGGCGCGGACGCGCCGGCTTCGAGCTGAGGCATGGGCTCCTCGCTGGATCGATGAACGATGCGGCTTGCGGCCACAAACTGTAGTTGCACATCCGCTCGGGCCGCATCCGGCTGGGGCCGCACCCGGCTCGGGCCGCATCCGGCGGAGCCAGGCCCGCCGGCCCCGCGAGCCTCGCGGCGAGCTCAGGTGCGGTAGACGAGCATCGGCGTGCCGACCGGGAGCCGGTCGTAGAGCGCGTCCATCGAGGTGGTGGTGATCCGGATGCAGCCGTGGCTGGCCGGGAACGGCGGCACGCTCGGCGCGCCGTGCAGCGCATAGCCGCCGGTGAAGTACGCCGGACGGTAGAGCAGGCCGAGGTCGCTGCGGTGCCAGGAGTTGATCTTGCGCTGGATCCTGAAGCTGCCCTCGGGCGTGTGCGCGATCCGCGTGTCACCGTTGACCACGTAGGTCTGGCCCGAGGCGGACGACGCGTCGAGGATCCGCTGGATCTTGCCGTCGACGACCACGTAGACGACCTGGAGGGTCAGGTCGGCCTCGATGTGCAGGCCCGCGCCGCCCATGCGCGGCTGCGGGACCCGCGGGTTCTCGAGCGCCTTCATCGTCTGCGGTCCGGCGATGCCGTCGCGGCCCAGCCGGTTGACCTTTTGGAACGCGACGATGGCGTGGTCGGTCTCCGAGCCGATGGCGCCGTCGGCGCTCGGGACCTGGTAGCCCAGTGCCATCAGGCGCTTCTGGAGCGCCACCACCGCCGGGCCGGTGTCGCCGGGGCCGAGCTTGGCCGGCGCCGCCGGCTTGGTGGTGGGCGGGGTGGAGGTCGTCGGCGGGGTGGAGGTGGTCGGCGCGGCGGTGGTCGGCGGAGCGGTGGTGGTCGCGCCGATGCCGCCAGTGCTGGCGTTGTCGGAGATCGTGGTCGAGACCGCGCTGGCGTCCTTGGTGGTCTGACCCTCGGCGATGCTGCAGGCGCCGAGCGCCAGCGCCCCGGCCACAGCCACACCAATCAGACCAGCACGCCTCCAACCGCCCTGCCGCCCACCCATTGCGAGCTCACCGTTCCTCTCGAGCGTTCGAACCTGTGCGGGCACCCCGCACACCCCTGCTTCTTTCTTAGCAAGGCTGGCTCGAGTCGCGGTTACGGCTGGATAACGGTTGCAAGCAGTTCGTTCGACAAGGCGAGCTCGTCGGCCGTCGGCGGCGATGGCGGCGGCGAGCTGAGCCAGCGGACGGCGTAGCGGACGGCGGCCACCGCCGCGCGCCCGCCGCCGGCCCGACGGCGTTTGAGCCGGTCGGTGGCGTGGACGACCAGCAGCCCGCCGGCGTAGGTGCGGCCGAGTCGCATGGCGAACGCGCGCAGGTGCGACTGGAGCACCGCCGCGTCCAGCTCGCCCCAGCCGCTCAGGTCCTTGGCCAGCGCGTCGCGCGAGCGGTCCACCAGCTCCATCGCCCGGTCGAGCCCGCTCGCCCGCCCCGCGGCGATCCGGTCGCGCCGCTTGGACAGCAGGCCGTCGAGGTCGCCGAGCAGGGCGCTGACGGCGCCGTCGGTGCGCTCGGCGCGGGCGAGGTCGAGGCTGAGCACGTTGGTGGTGCCCTCCCA
>JBEDUQ010000109.1:0-58546 GCA_040414855.1 Actinomycetota bacterium | reverse complement strand
GAGCTGTGCGAGCCTGGCCGCGAGTACAAGCTCATGGAGGTATGCGGCGGCCATACGCACACCATCTACAAACACGGGCTCGAGGACTACCTGCCCGAGCAGATCACGCTCGTGCACGGCCCCGGCTGCCCGGTCTGCGTGATCCCGATGGGGCGCGTCGACGACGCGATGGCGCTCGCCGCCGAGCCCGACGTGATCATGACCTCGTTCGGCGACATGATGCGGGTGCCCGGGAGCAACGGCTCGTTCTTCGACGCCAAGGCCCGCGGAACCGACATCCGGATGGTCTACTCGCCGCTCGACTCGCTGAAGATCGCCAGGCAGAACCCGGACAAGCGGGTGGTGTTCATGGCGATCGGCTTCGAGACCACCGCGCCGTCCAGCGCCATGACCGTGCTGCGCGCGGCCGCCGACGGGCTCGACAACTTCTCGATCTTCTGCAACCACGTGACCATCATCCCGGCGATCAAGGCGATCCTCGACTCGCCGGACCTGCGGCTGGACGGCTTCATCGGGCCGGGGCACGTGTCGACCGTGATCGGCTGCCGCCCCTATGAGTTCATCGCCCGCGACCACGGCAAGCCGCTGGTCTGCGCCGGCTTCGAGCCGCTGGACATCCTCCAGTCGGTCTACATGCTGCTCAGGCAGCTCGCCGAGGGCCGCTGCGAGGTCGAGAACCAGTACAAGCGGGTGGTGCCGTGGGAGGGCAACCTCAAGGCGCTCAAGGTGATCGGCGAGGTCATGGAGCTGCGGCCGTACTTCGAGTGGCGCGGGCTCGGCTTCATCTCGCACTCGGCCCTGAAGGTCCGCGACCGCTTCGCCGCGTTCGACGCCGAGCGGCTGTTCGACGTCCCCGGCGTGCGCGTCGCCGACCCCAAGGCGTGCCAGTGCGGCGAGGTCCTCAAGGGCGTGCTGAAGCCTTGGGAGTGCAAGGTGTTCGGGACCGCCTGCACCCCGGAGACCCCGATCGGGACCTGCATGGTCTCCTCGGAGGGCGCCTGCGCCGCGTACTACAACTTCGGGCGCTTCTCGCGCGAGCGGGTGAAGGAGGCGACCAGGACGTGAGCGGCGAGCGGGACCTGACCGAGGAGCGCACCGCGGCCTGGGCCGAGGCGGCGGTCCGCGAGCACGACGAGCTGGCCGAGCGGGAGCGGGACGAGGCCGAGCTCGCCGGCACGACCGGGGCGCCCGGGGCGCCCGGCCACGACCACCTCACTCGCGAGCAGCAGGTCCTCCAGCGCATCGAGCGCGCCAGGCGCCGCAAGGCCCGGGTCAAGGAGGAGCGCGTCACCCTGGCGCACGGCGCCGGCGGCAAGGCCACCCACACGCTGATCGAGGCGATCTTCCTCGAGGCGTTCCGCAACCCGCTGCTGGAGCCGCTGGAGGACGGCGCGGTGCTCGGGGTCGGCAGGGAGCGCATCGCCATGACCACCGACTCCTTCGTGGTCTCGCCGCTGTTCTTCAACGGCGGCGACATCGGCGACCTGGCGGTCAACGGCACCGTCAACGACCTGGCGGTCAGCGGCGCCAGGCCGCTGTGGCTGTCCGCGAGCTTCATCCTCGAGGAGGGCTTCCCGGTCGCGGACCTGGAGCGGATCGTCGCGTCGATGGCCGCTGCGGCCGCGGTGGCCGGCGTCCAGGTGGTCACCGGCGACACCAAGGTCGTGCAGCGCGGCAAGGGCGACGGCTGCTACATCACCACCACCGGCGTGGGCGTGCTGGAACGGCCGGGGAGGCTCGGCATCGGCCTGGCGCGGCCGGGCGACGCCGTGCTGGTCTCCGGCCCGGTCGGCGACCACGGGGCGACCATCATGCTCGCCCGCGGCGAGCTCGACATCGAGTCCGACCTCAGCTCGGACACCGCGCCGCTGAACGGCCTGGTCGAGCGGCTGCTCGACGAGACCGGCGAGGTCAGGGGGCTCCGCGACGCGACCCGCGGCGGCGTCGCAACCATCCTCAACGAGGTCGCCACCGCGTCGGGTGTCGCGGTGGTGGTCGACGAGGAGGCGGTCCCGGTCCGGCCCGACGTGCGCGGCGCCTGCGAGCTGCTCGGCATCGACCCGCTCTACGTCGCCTGCGAGGGGCGGCTGGTCGCGATCGTCGCCGGCGAGGTGGCCGACGACGCGCTCGAGGCGCTGCGGTCGCACCCGCTCGGCGAGGACGCGGCGATCATCGGCCGGGTCAAGGACGACCCGCCGGGGCTGGTGCTGCTCAAGACCGCCTTTGGCGGCACCCGGATCGTCGACGTGCTGGTCGGGGACCCGCTACCGCGGATCTGCTGACCCGCTCCGGCCGGCGTGGCCGTTGGGTCCCGCGCGGTCGAGGGCGCCCGCGATCGCGGCCTGGCCGAGGCTGATGCCGCCGTCGTTGGGCGGCACGCGTCCGTGGGTCAGCACCCGGAAGCCGCCCGCCTCCAGGCCCGCGACGGTCCGCTCCAGCAGCAGCAGGTTCTGGAAGACGCCGCCGGAGAGCGCCACCGTCTCCAGCCCGGTCGCCTCGCGCCCCAGCTCGCAGCCGGCCACGATCGCGGCGGCGACGCCGTTGTGGAAGCTGGCGGCGACCAGCTCGCGCGCGACGCCGCGGCCGAGGTCCTCGACCGCGGCCCGGACCAGGTCGGCCGCGACGATCCGGAACGGCCGCCCCGGCTCGATCCGCGCCGGGTAGGCGCCGCGCTCCGAAGGGTCGGCGAGCTGCTCCAGCTCGATCGCGGCTTGGCCCTCGTAGTTGATCGCGTCGCGCAGGTCGAGGATCGCGGCGACCGCGTCGAACAGCCGGCCGGCGCTGGAGGTCGCCGGCGACGCGACCCCGGACCGTCCCAGCGCCACCACCTGCCCCCAGCGCTCCCGGTTCCTGGCGGCGACCCCGAGACCGTCAGGAAGCGCGTCGCCGAAGGTGGCGTCCAGGTAGGTCGCGGCCATCCGCCAGGGCTCCCGGATCGCGGTGGCGCCGCCGGGCAGCGGCACCCGGTCCAGATGACCGATCCGCTCGAAGCCGGTCAGGTCGGCGGCCAGCAGCTCGCCGCCCCAGACGGTCCCGTCGGTGCCGTAGCCGGTGCCGTCGAAGGCCACCCCGATCACCGGCCCGGCCTCGCCGTTGTCGGCCAGGCACGAGGCGACGTGGGCGTGGTGGTGCTGCACGGCGAGCAGCCCGGCGCCGTCGCTCGCCTCCAGGTCGAGCGCGTACTTGGTGGACAGGTACTCGGGGTGCAGGTCATGGACGACCAGCTCCGGGGTCACCTCGAACAGCCGCCGGAAGTGCTCGACGCCCTGGGTGAACGACCGCAGGGTCTCATAGTTCTCGAGGTCGCCGATGTGGTGGGAGACGAACGTGTGCCTGCCCTTGGCGAGGCAGAAGGTGCTCTTCAGCTCGGCGCCGCAGGCCAGCACCGGCCGCGGGAATCTCCATGGCAGCGTGAGCGGCTGCGGCGCGTAGCCGCGCGAGCGCCGCAGCAGGAACTCGCGGCCGGCGAACACCCGCGCGACCGAGTCGTCGGTGCGCATGTGGACCGGGCGGTCGTGGACCAGGAAGCGGTCGGCGACGCCGTCGAGCCGCTCGGCCGCCTCCTCGTCGAGGTAGGCGATCGGCTCGTCCGAGAGGTTGCCGCTGGTCAGCACGATCGGCCGCCCGACCGCGGCGAGCAGCAGGTGGTGCATGGGCGTGTACGGCAGCAGCAGCCCGACCGAGCGGTTGCCCGGCGCCACCTGGCTCGCCAGCGGCGCGTCCGGCAGCCGGCGCAGCAGCACGATCGGGCGGCGCGGGCTGGAGAGCATGCCGGCCTCGACCGCGTCGACCTCGCAGAGGGTCCTGGCCATCGCCAGGTCGGCGACCATGACCGCGAACGGCTTGTCCTCACGGTGCTTGCGCGACCGCAGCAGCCCGACCGCGGCCTCGCCGGCGGCGTCGGCCGCGAGGTGGTAGCCGCCCAGGCCCTTCACCGCCACCACCGCCCCCTCGCGCAGCAGCCCCGCCGCGGCGACGATCGGGTCGGGGGAGTCGGCCCCGGCGGCCCCGGCGGCCCCGGCGCCGCGCGCGCCGATCAGCCGCGGGGTCGGACCGCAGGCAGGGCAGCAGGTCGGCTGGGCATGGAAGCGGCGGTCGGCGGGGTCGTGGTACTCGCGGGCGCAGCGCTCGCACATGGCGAAGCCGGCCATGGTGGTGTTGGGCCGGTCGTAGGGAACGTCGCGGATGATCGTGAAGCGCGGCCCGCAGTTGGTGCAGTTGACGAAGGCGTAGCCGTGGCGCCGGTCCGCCGGGTTGGCGAGGTCGGCGAGGCAGTCGTCGCAGGTGGCGGTGTCCGGGGAGATCAGCGTCGCGCGCTCCCCGCCGGCCTCGCTCGCCACGATCGTGAAGCCGGCGTGGCCGGTGGGCGCCAGCGGGGTCGCGGTCACCCGCTCGATCACCGCTAGCGGCGGCGCCTCGCGCTCGAGCCCGTCCAGGAACGCCGCCACCGCACCCTCGGTGCCCTCGACCTCGACGAACACCCCGTGGGTGTCGTTGCCGACCAGCCCGGCCAGGCCCAGCCGGGTGGCCAGGCCGTGCACGAAGGGCCGGAAGCCAACCCCCTGCACGATCCCCTCGACGCGGAGCTGACTCCGCACGCGCCCGTTCACCAGTGGATTCTCGGCCTCCCGGCGGTGCGCGTCCATGCTCCCGCGGTGCTGTCCGGAAGATTCGATATCACAGAGTAGAAACTTGGACTTGCCAGAAATTAAACCCTATGTTTCTATACTTGCAGACAACGAGATGCGGGATCGAGCAGCGGGGAGTGTGGAGCATGAACGTCAACGCCACCGAGTCGATCGCACGGCAACACATCCAGGACCTGCACGACGAAGCCGCGGCGCGCCGGCGTCTGCGCGGCGACCGGGTCGCCCGCCGCACCCGGCAGGGCGCCGGCGGCTCCGCCCGCACCGCCCGCACCGCCCGCGAGGCGATCGGCTACCGGCTGGTCGTGCTCGGCTGGCGGCTGCTGGACGGCAGCCCCCGGGTCGCCGGCCGGACAGCGAGCTGACCCCGCCCGGTCCAGTCCGCCCGCCGGACCGCAAGCTGACCCCTCCGGTGCGGTCCGCCCGCCCTCCATCCGCCGGTCCCAGAGCCCCTCGGAATCGATCCGGGGGGCTTCGCCTTGACAGCGGGTCGGCGCAGGGCGATCTTGCCGCATGCGACTTGCCTGCTGAGTCCGGCGAGAGTCCGGAGGTGGCTGTGAGCTCCACGAGCGGCGGGGACAGGGTGGCGGACGAGCGGGTGCTGGCGGCGACGGCGCATTGGGCGCCGAGGTTCATCGCCAACGGGACCGAATACGTGGACTTCCTCTCGACCCTGGAGCGGATCAAGAGCTGGGACGAGTGGTGCCGCGAGTGGGGCGTCACCGCCGCCGGCTACCAGCGGATGGCCGAGCGTGCCGACGAGCGCGGCAAGCGGCTGACCGCGGCGGGCGCCTGGCGCCGCGCGGGGCTGTGCTGGCACTGGGGCAAGTTCGTGTTCACCGAGCATCCCGAGGAGCAGCGCGCCGCGCACGACGCCGCGGTCGCCTGCTATGCCAAGGGCGCCTGGGCGCTCGACCCGCCCGCCGAGCGGGTCGAGATCCCGTACCAGGGCAGGCGGCTCGCCGGCTACCTCCGGGTCCCGGCCGAGCCCGGGCCGGTGCCGGCGGTGCTGATGATCCCCGGCCTCGACTCGGTGAAAGAGGAGCTCCAGGCGACCGCCGATTTCCTGTTGGAACGTGGCCTCGCGACCCTGGCCGTCGACGGTCCTGGCCAGGGCGAGGCCGAGTTCGACCTGCCGATCGAGCCGGCCTACGAGCGCGTGGTCACCGCCTGCTTCGACTGGCTCCAGGGCCGGCCGGACGTCGACGGCGACCGGCTCGGCGTCTTCGGCGTGAGCCTCGGCGGCTACTACGCCTCCAGGGCGGCCGCCTTCGAGCCCAGGGCGCGCGCGACCGTCGCCCTCGCCGGTCCTTACAACTTCGACGACCGCTTCGATGAGCTGCCGGTGCTCACCCAGGCGGCCTTCCAGCGGCGCTCGGGCGCGGCTGACGCCAAGCAGGCGCGGGAGCGGGCGGCCGCGCTGACGCTCGCCGGCGCGTCGACCCACATCACCCAGCCGCTGCTGGTGGTGTTCGGCAAGCGCGACCGGCTGATCTCCCACCGCCACGCCGAGCGGCTCGCCGCCGAGGCGCCGGGCGCGGAGCTGGTGATGTTCGAGGACGGCAACCACGGCCTCACCAACCACGCCTACGAGTCGCGCACGCTGATGGCCGACTGGCTGGCCGACTGGCTCAAGGCCGGCGCCTGACCTCCGGGCTGCCGATGGCCCCGCGGCTGGGCTCAGGTGGCGCTTAGGCCGGTGACCTCGGCAAATGAGTCTTGAGACCGGTCGAATCTAAGGCTCTGGACCGAGGTGGGCAGGGGGGTCTTAGACCTATCGTCAGTGGTGTCAACAACGAAGGTGAACACCACGACGGAGGACGACATGTACAGCCTCTACCTCTACAGCGGCCTCGCCCAGGAGCACATCAACGACCTCCGGCGCGACGCCGACCAGGCGCGGCTCGTCCGGCGGGCCCGCCGGCGCCGCCAGCAGTCAGCGGCGGGCGGCGGCAGGACCTACCGCTCCGCTCGGCCGGCCACGGCCCGCTGACACCGGCGGAACACCGTGAGCGCCCAGACCATCGCGGCAACCTCGAAGGACCGCGGCAGTGGGCCGGACCCCAGGTCCGGCCCACTTTCTTTCGGAACGTCACGGGCGGGCGCGATACTTGCCTGGATGGCGACCGCGACCAGCCCGCAGTTCATCGGGCGCACCGGAGAGCTCGGCCGCCTGCTCGGGTTGCTCGAGCGGGCCGAGGCGGGCAGTCCTGCCGTCGCGCTGGTCGGCGGAGGCGCCGGCGTCGGCAAGACCCGGCTGCTCGCGGAGCTCGCCGCCCGCGCCCAGGACAACGGCTTCAGGGTCCTGGTCGGCGGCTGCATGGAGGTCGGCGACGTCGGCCTGCCGTACGTGCCGTTCGTGGACGCCTTCCGCGACATCGGCTCCGGCGAGGGCGACGCCGAGCTGGCCGCCCCGCTGGTCGCCGCGATCCCCGGCCTCGGCCGGCTGCTGCCCGAGGCCCGCGCCGACGTGGTCGAGGCACCCCAGCCCGGCGACGGCTTCGAGCAGGTCCAGCTGCTCGGCGGGGTCCAGTCGCTGCTGGCGCGGCTCGCCGAGGCGACGCCGCTGCTGCTGGTGATCGAGGACATCCACTGGGCCGACCGCTCCAGCCGCGACCTCCTCGCCTTCCTCGCCCGGACCCTGCGCGGCAGCCGGATCGTGCTGGTCGCCAGCTACCGCACCGACGAGCTGCACCGCCGCCACCCGCTGCGGCCCCTGCTCGCCGAGCTGGTGCGGATCCCCGACCTGGCCCGCATCGACCTGCCGCCGTTCAGCCGCGCCGAGCTGGCCCAGTACATCGAGGCGCTGGTGGGCGGCGAGGTGCCTGCCGAGGCGGTCGACCGCATTCTGGCGCGCTCGGAGGGCAACGCCTTCTTCGCCGAGGAGCTGGTCGCCGCCGGCGCCGTGCGCTCCGAGGTGCTCCTGCCCGAGGCGCTCGCCGACGTGCTGCTCGGGCGCATCGAGGCACTCCCCGAGCTGGCCAGGGAGGTCCTCAAGGTCGCCTCCGCCGCCGGGCGCGGCGTCGCCCACCAGCTCCTGGTCGCCGCCGCCGGCCGCCCGGAGGCCGAGCTGGAGGAGGGGCTCCGCGAGGCGATCGGCGCGCAGATCCTGGTCATGGACCCCGGCTCCGACAGCTACCGGTTCCGGCACGCCCTGCTCCAGGAGGTCGTCTATGCCGACCTGCTGCCGGGGGAGCGGAGCCGGCTGCACGCCAGCTACGCACGGCTGCTCGCCGACAACGGCCCGGCCGCCGAGCTGGCGCACCACTGCCTCGCCGGCCACGACCTGCCCGGCGCGCTCGCCGCGCTGGTGCGGGCCGCCTCCGAGGCACGCGCGGTGTTCGCCCCGGCGGAGGCGCTCGCCCATCTGACCGAGGCGATCGAGCTGTGGGACCGGGTCCCAGACCCCGCCGAGGTCGCCGGCATCAACCTGGTCGAGCTGGAGCTGCGGGCCGCCGGAGCGGCCAGCGACTCCGGAGAGTTCCGCCGCGCCGTCAGCCTCACCCGCGACGCGGTGGCCGGCGCCGAGGGGCTGGTCGCCGCCCGCGCATACGACCGGCTCGCCACCTACCTGCTCCAGGCCGAGACGCCGAGCGACGAATGGCTCGGCGCCGCCAGGCGTGCGGTCGAGCTGGTGCCGCCGGCGCCGCCGACCGCCCTGCGCGCCAGGGTCGCCGCCGGGCTCGCCCGCGCGCTCCAGGCCGACCGCCAGTACCAGGAGGCGCGGCGCTGGTGCGACGAGGCGCTCGCGGTCGCGCGCGCCGCCGGCAGCACCAACGAGGAGGCGCACGCGCTGATCACGCTGGCGGTCCTGGAGCTGCGCCAGGACGACGCGCCGGTCGCGCGCGGCCTGCTCCACGACGCCCGCGAGCGGGCCGCCGCCACCGGCGACGCCTGGCTCGAGGTCCGCGCCCGCTGCATCCTCGGGACGCTCGAGCTCGACGTCGGCAACCTCGAAGCGGCCAGCCGGGTGCTCGAAGGCGCCGTTGCCCTGGCCGGGCGGACCGGGATGAGCTGGAGCGAGTACGGCGTCATGGCGCGCATCCAGCGCTGCTACGTCCAGTACGTGACCGGCGCCTGGGACGAGGCCGAGCGCCTCGCCGCCAAGCTGGACGACCGCTGGCTGGCGGTGCCGAGCCTTTCGGCGGTGACCATGTACGTCGCCGTCGCCAGGGGCGGCGAGCGCGCGCCGATGCTGCTGGAGCGGCTGGAGCGCGCCAGCCACGGGGACAGCTGGGCGACCTACATGTCGATCGGCTGCGGCATCGACCTCGCCTGCTGGCGGGGCGAGCTCGACCGCGCCAGGACCTTCCTGCGCCGGGTCCTCGCCGAGCTGGACAAGGCGGACGAGCGCTGGGAGCTGAGCGCGATCTGGCCGGCGACGCTCGGGCTGGCGGCCGAGGCCGACCGCGCCGAGCGGGCCCGCGCCGCCGGCGACGACGAGTTCGCGGCCGAGGCGGTCCAGGCCGGAAGGCCGATGCTCGAGCGGATCGACGGGGTGCGCAAGGCCGTCCGCTCGCACGGGCGGCAGGTCGGGCCCGAAGCGCTGGCGTGGCTCGCCAGGGCCGAGGCCGAGACGTCACGGCTCGAAGGGCATTCCGACGTGGCCCTCTGGGAGGCGTCGGTCGACGCCTTCGGCTACGGGCACGTCTACGAGCAGGCGCGGTCGCGCTGGCGGCTGGCCGAGGCGCTGCTCGGCACCGGCCGCAGGGACGAGGCCGAGCGGGCCGCCGCCGGCGCGCACGAGAGCGCGGTGCGACTCGGCGCCGAGCCGCTCCGTGCCGAGGTGGAGGCGCTCGCCCGCCGCGGCCGGCTCGACATCGGCCTGGCCACCGAGCGCGGCGACGGCGCCACCGGGCTCACGCCCCGCGAGCGCGAGGTGCTGCGGCTGGTCGCCGCCGGCCGCTCCAACCGGCAGATCGCCGACAACCTGTTCATCAGCGCCAAGACCGCCAGCGTCCACGTCAGCAACATCCTGGCCAAGCTCGGCGTGCACACCAGGGTCGAGGCGGCCGCGACCGCGCACCGGCTCGGCCTGGACGAGGACAACGACCGGGGCTAGGCTCGGCCCATGCCGGCCAGACCATTCGCGTCCGCGGCGGACCTCGCCGACAAGACCGAAACCCTGGAGCTGCTCGGCGACGGCATCTACGCGCTGACCGCCGAGGGCGACCCCAACGTCGGCGCGATCGAGGGCGAGGACTTCCTCGTCTGCTTCGAGGCGAGGGCGACGCCGGTCGCCGCCGCCGACTGGCTCGCCAAGCTGCGCGAGCACACCGACAAGCCGGTCAGGTACCTGGTGCTGTCGCACTACCACGCGGTGCGGGTGCTCGGCGCGAGCGCGTTCGACGCCGATGCGATCGTGGCCCACGAGATGACCCGGAAGCTGGTCGCCGAGCGCGGCATGGAGGACTGGCGGAGCGAGCTGGCGCGGATGCCGAGGCTGTTCCGGGAGCCCGACTCGATCCCCGGGCTCACCTGGCCGACGCTGACGTTCTCGGACCGGCTCACCATCGACCTCGGCGGCGACCGCGGGGAGCTGGTGCTGCGCTGGTGCGGGCGCGGCCACACCGCCGGCGACATCGTCGCCTGGCTGCCCCGCCGGCGGGTGCTGTTCGCCGGCGACCTGGTTGAGGCGCAGGCCGCCCTCTACACCGGCGATGCGTTCCACACCGACTGGGCGACCGGCACCCTGGACGCGGTCAAATCGTTCGGCGCCGAGGCCCTGGTCGGCGGCCGCGGCGGCATCGCCTTCGGTCGCGAGGCGGTCCGGGCCGCGGTCGAGCAGTCCCGCGACTTCCTCAGGGTGATGCTCGACCGCGTCGGCCGCGTCCACGCCGAGGGCGGCACCCTCAAGCGGGCGTTCGACGACACCCACTCCGCGCTCGCGCCGACCTATGGCCGCTGGCCCATCTTCGAGCACTGCCTCCCCTTCAACGTCCAGCGCGTCTGGGACGAGCTCGACGGCATCGACTGGCCCCGCATCTGGACCGCCGACCGCGACCAGCAGGTCTGGAACGCCCTCCAGGACTGACCCGCCCGCTCGGGATCTCCCGGAGGGCAGCGTGGGGACTTCGTCGATCTTCAAATTTCTGTCCCATTGGGCGGAACAGTGACTTGTACAGGGAAATAGCGATCTCTACCATCAGAGAAGTCGTGCTGATGGGGGCACGGACCCGGACAGGTGCGATGCGATGCGCCATGGGCTAAGGCGTTTCTCGGACCCCGAAGGATCCATCTATCGACTGAAGCTCCAGTACGTCTGGCTCATCCTCCTCGCGCTCGCGCTGCTCCTCTACGCGTACGAGGACAAGCTCACCGCGCGGCACCTGTTCCCGTACCACTCGGTCGCCGACGCGCTGCTCACGACCGGCATCGTCGCGATCGTCTTCGAGCTGTACCTGCGGACCGAGAGCGATCGGCGGCTCTCGCGAATCGTCCGCGACACGGTCCACGACGAGCTCGGACCGTTGGCGCGGAGCTTCTTCTCCGAGCCGAAGCAGCTCCTGGCGGCGCTCGACGACCAGGCGCTCGACGGCGTCATCGCCGCCGCGCTCGCGATCAAGCTGAAGGACGAGAACCTCGCCGCCGAGGTGGAGAGCGGGCTCCTCCAGGCCATCGCCAGGTACAAGGAGCGCTGGACCGACGCCAACCTCTCGGTGACCTTCACACGCATCGAGGATCACCCGTCGCCGGAGGTCCGAGAGCGCTTCTTCGATGCGTACGTGAGCCTCCGGTTCCAGACCAAGCTGAGCAGGACCGCCTTTCCCATCTGGTGCGTGAGCTCCAAGGAGGCATTCGACCGGATCGTCTGGGGTTCCGAGGACTGCTTCTACGCGTGGCTTCAGCCTCCCTCGCGACCCTTCCCGAACGTGAGCGAGGAGTCGTTCGAGGTCGACGAGGTCACCGTGAACGGCAACCCGGTCGCGATCTGCACCTCCAAGCTGGTGGACCACGGCCGCATGCTGGTGACCTACCACGACGAGGGCCTGAAGGCGCTCCTCGGCCAGTCGCTGATCGTGGAGGCGACCTTCAAGGTCAAGGTCCCGAAGCGCGGGCACTCGATCAACCTCAGTGTCCCGGTTCCGACGCGAGACGTCGTGATCGCCATGCACTACGGGGACACCGAGATCCACCGCGTCGAGGTCATCGATATCTTCGTTTCGGGGCGGCGGCCGGACATCCGGCATCTCCCGACGAGCAACAGCACCCGTCTGAATGGCGTCGAGGTTCACCTCCGCGACTGGGCGTTCCCGAGGGGCGGTGTGGTCTTCACCTGGCAGCTCTCGCAGGAGCACGGACAGGTGTTCAAGAATCTGCTCGCAGGCTACGACGAGTCCTGAGCGTTGCGCTTCTGCGCAGGTTTTCCTACCTCGACCTCAACCGCGATCTCGACGTGCTTAAATTCGTCCGTCGCGCGCCGATCTCGACGCGCTTCTCGCAGTGCTCATGAGCGGTTGCGGTAGCGGTAGCGGTGATGAGCTCGTGGAGGAGGTGCGATGTTGGGACCTGGTGGCGGCAACGGTGGGGACGGTGACCCACACCTCGACGGAAAGTAGCCACCGAAGGATTCCGTCCCTGAATGCGCAGTAGGCCCGCCGCTCCAGGTTCAGGGCCTCTCGCCTGGAACGGCGGGTCGTCTCCATCCCCCCGGATTGGTTCGTAGCATGCGCCGAGGAGCCGGCCGCGCCGCAGCCACGCGGATCGAGTGCGCGATGAGCTTCCGACCTTCCGAGAGACGACGCCGAGTGGTCTCACAACTCTCGATCTTGGCGACACATTGTCGCCAATCGCCGCCCACAATGGTCCGCACCTTTAGCGCGGCCGATAGCGCACGGGTATCGGCGCTCTATTTGCGAGTGGGGTTCGGTCGGGACGTTCTGGCGGAGGCCGAGACCGCTCTTGCCATCAAAGGGGAGCTATTCGTCGCGGACCTCCACGGCGACCTGGTCGGGGTGGCGTCCTGCGTGGCCTTCGGAGACAGCGGCTGGATCGGCGGTGTCGCGGTCGTGCCCGAGGCGCGCGGGCAGGGTATCGGCTCGGAGCTGACACGGAGCGCGCTGCGATGGCTCAGCGGCATGCGAACCGTCCAGCTCCTTTCGACCCCGAAGGCGGTGCCGCTGTACCGGCGTCTCGGGTTCATCGACGAGGGCGAGTACGTAGTGCTGCGGGCGCCACTGTCGCTGGAGCCGATCGACCATCCGATGATCAGGGCGGCGACGGAAGCCGACACGGAAACGATCCTCGCGCTCGACCGTGCCGCGACCGGTGAGGACCGTTCGAGCCTGCTGCTGTGGGCGCGTCCATGGAGGGGGTTCGTCTTCGAGCTGGAAGGCGAGCTACTGGGTTTCCATCTCCGCTCGACCTGGGAGGTCGGCGGAACGACGGTGGCCGTCGACCCGCACGCCGGTCTCGCACTCCTGCGTCGGGCCGTCCAGCTCAACGGCACCATGCGCTACGTGACCATCCCGCGTGCGAGCTCGGCGGCCGTCGAAGCGCTGTCGGCGCTCGGGTTCGAGGAGGTCAATCGCGCGAGCCGGATGCGGCTCGGACCTCCGCTCCCGTGGTGCCCCTCCCGGCTTTTCGGCGCGTTCAACCTCTACTGGGGTTGACACCGCGCGGGGCGCTCCTTTTCCGGAGCGCCCCGCGTTGGTAGTTGATCGCGTCAGCGGAGGGTGAAGGGGGCGGTGAGGTCGTCCACCATGACCTGGTAGGCGCCGGGCTCGACCGCCGGGCGGCCGTCGGCGTTGATGTCGGCGGGGGTCACCGCGAGGCGCGAGGCGGGGAAGGAGACGGTCACCGTCCTGGACTCCCCGGGTGACAGCTCGACCCTGGTGAACCCGACCAGCCGGCGGTCGGGCGCGACCACGTCGCTCGTGGGCTGGTGCACGTATACGGGAACGACGTCGGCGCCAGCCCTTGACCCGGTGTTGGCGACCGTGAAGCTGACGGTTACGGTCCCGCGCGTCGAGCTTCCCGAGGTCGAAAGCCCGCTGGTCTTGAAGCTGGTGTACGAGAGCCCGGTCCCGAACGCGAACAGCGGGTCGTAGCCGGAGCCCTGGCCGGAGTTGGTCCCGGGCAGCTGGTCGAAGAATTTGGGCTGGTCGCCGGGCACGGAGGGCGCGCCGGGGTTGAACTGCGAGAGCGGCGGGCTCTTGCCGTCCTCGGACGGCCAGCTGACCGGCAGCCTGCCGCTCGGGTTGACCTTGCCGAAGAGCACGTCGGCGACGGCGGCGCCGCCCTCGGTCCCCGGCAGGTAGGCCATCAGCAGGCCGGCGGTGTGCGCTCCGGGACCGAGCGCGAGCGGCCGCCCGGCCATCACCACCACGATCACCGGCTTGCCCGTCGCCTGCAGCGCGGCGATCAGCGCCTGCTGGTCGACCGCGAGCGCGGGCGCGGGGTTGTCGCCGAGACCCTCGGCGTAGGGCTTCTCGCCGACCACGACCACCACGGCGTCGGCTCCGGCGGCCTCGTCGACCGCGGTCTTCTGGTCCTTGGCGAGCACCACGTCGGTGGAGGGCGCGGCCGCCTTGATGCCGTCGAGCACGGTGGTGCCCGGCGGGATCTGGTCCGGTGGGCCGATGCAGCAGTTGCGGTGGTCGGCGGGGTCGAGCGGCTGGAATGGGCCCTGCCAGCTCACGCTCCAGCCGCCGAGCTGGTTGGCGATCGGCGCGGCGCAGTCGGGGCCGGGCCTGTCGCAGCCGGCGCTGGGGCCGGCGACGACGATCTTGTGGAGGTTGGTCGCCAGCGGCAGGGTCGGGTGGCCGGCGGTGTCGTTCTGGTTGCGCAGCAGGGTGATCGACTCGCCGGCGGCGCGGCGGGCGAGGTCGCGGTTCGCGGTGACGGCGGCGTTGGCTTTGTCGGGATCGACGAAGGGCTGGTCGAAGAGCTTGAGCTGGAACTTGAGGGTGAGGATGCGCCGGACCGCCTCGTCGATCCGCTTGGTCGAGACCGCCCCGGTGCGGACGTCCTGGAGCAGCGCCGCGTTCCAGCCGGCGGAGTCGAATGGAGTCATCGACATGTCGACACCGGCATTGACCGCCTTGGCGACGGCGCCGGCCATGTCGGCGGCGACATGGTAGCTGGAGGCGAGCGCGCCGACGTCGCCGAAGTCGCTGATCACCACGCCCTTGAACCCCATGCGGTTGCGGAGCAGGTCGGTCAGCAGGAAGTGCGACGCGGTCGCGGGAATGCCGTTGATCGACCCGGAGTCGACCATGACGGTGGAGGCGCCGGCGTCGATGCCGCCGGCGTAGGAGGGCAGGAAGACGTCCTGGAGGTAGCGGATCGGCAGCTGCGCCTCGACGCGGTCGTGCCCGTTGATCGACTGCGAGTAGCCGGCGAAGTGCTTGACGGTCGCCGCCACCCGCGGCGCGTCGAAGCCGCCGCCCTGAAGGCCGCGGATGTTGGCCGCGCCCAGCTCGGCGGCCAGCTCGGGCGCCTCGGACCAGGTCTCGTAGTAGCGCCCCCAGCGGTTGTCCCTGGCGAGGTCCTGGACCGGTGCGAAGTCCCAGTTGCCGCCGGTCGCGAGCAGCTGCTCGCGCGTGGCTCCGCCGGCCGCCTCGGCCATGGCCGGGTCCCAGGTCGCGCCGATGCCGATCGACTGCGGGAACAGGGTGGCGTCGAACGGATGGCCGAAGCCGTGGACCGCGTCGACGCCGAAGATGATCGGGATGTGCAGCCGCGAGTGCTCGATCGCGAAGCGCTGCACGGTGTTGTACTGCTCGGCCCAGCCCCTCCCGGTGTTGTCCTTCGGGTTGTCGGTGCCGCCGGCCAGGATCGAGCCGGTCAGATTATCGACCAGCACCTTCTGGAGGCAGGCGGTCTGGAGTGGGTCGTTGTTGCCGCCATTGCAGTCGCCGTTGGACGGCGCGGTCGGCGCCTTGAGCTTGCCGATCACGATCTGGTCCATCTGACCGATCTTCTCGGCCAGGGTCATGCGTCCCAGCAGGTCGTTGACCCTGCTCCGGATCGGCGCGCGGGCGTCGAGGTAGGTGGGCGTCTTCGAGGTCTGGGCGGCGATCGCCGGCACGCCGAGGCCGGCGGCGACGCAGCAGGCGGCGACAGTGGTCGCCGCGACGATCCTGGCGCGGCGCCCGCGCGGCCACAGCCGGGCAGCGCGCGAGCGACGTGGGCGCGAAAGACGGGCATGCGATCCCTCCGGTTCCTCAGAAGGGCTGGCAGCGGCGCAAGGCGCGGGGCGCGACGGGCGGAGTTGGGGCGGGGCGGCGGGGTCGTGGCGGTCGGTCGTGTCAGCCAGATCCCACGTAACGCGAACGATATTCGCTCATTACATTAATAGCCCGGTTCGCCCAATTGCGCCCAGTGTGTACTGGTGCAAACGCCGTGTCAAGACCCTCAAAGGACAGGTCTCTCATGCCGTTCTCATCCGTCATCGATGAGTTTGGATACCTTCGACCAGAGGAGGGAGTTCATGCGGCTTCGCTTGGCCGGCATCGTCGCCGGCCTTGGTCTCCTGGCAGCCAACGCCTTCTCGGCTGCACCCACCGTCGCGGCGGCCGCGGCGACCAGCGGCAAGGTCGTGCCGCTCGCCCGCCACCTCGACCGGCGCTGGACGGCACCGCCCACGACCGCCGACTGCCTGACTCAGCTGGGCATCTCGTGCTACGCGCCATTCCAGCTCCAGCGCGCCTACAACCTCAAACCCCTCTACGACCGGGGGCTGACCGGTCGCGGCCACACCATCGTGATCGTCGACGCCTTCGGCTCGCCGACCGCCAAGCAGGACCTCCAACAGTTCGACAAGGACTTCGGCCTGCCCGACCCGCCGAGCTTCAACATCATCCAGCCGGCGGGCACGGTCCCACCCTTCGACCCGACCGACCCCGACATGGCCGGTTGGGCCGAGGAGACCAGCCTCGACGTCCAGTGGTCGCACGCGATCGCCCCGGGCGCGAACCTGCTGCTGGTCGAGACGCCGGTCTCCGAGACCGAGGGTGTTCAGGGCTTCCCCGAGATCGTCCAGGCCGAGAACTTCGTGATCGACCACCACCTCGGTGACGTGATCAGCCAGAGCTTCGGCGCGACCGAGGAGACCTTCCCGGACGCGCGGACGCTGCTGGGGCTCCGGAGCGCCTTCAAGAACGCGGCGGCGCACCACGTCACCGTGCTCGGCTCCTCCGGCGACGCCGGCGCGACCGACTTCCAGCTCAACCTCCAGGACCTGTTCACCCACCGCGTGAACTCCTGGCCGTCCAGCGACCCGCTGGTCACCTCGATCGGCGGCACCCAGCTCCACCTCGACGCCGACGGCAACCGCATCGCCCCCGACAACGTCTGGAACGACCAGGCGCTGTTCAACACCGCGGCGGCCGCGGGTGGCGGGGTCTCAGCGATCTTCGGCAGGCCCGGGTTCCAGCACGGCGTGCGCTCGATCGTCGGCGCCCACCGCGGCACCCCCGACATCAGCATGAGCGCCGCCGTCGACGGTGGCGTGCTGGTGCGGATCGGCTTCAGCGGTGGCGACGGCATCACCCCCGGCTACTTCATCTTCGGTGGGACCAGCGAGTCCTCGCCGGAGTTCGCCGGGGTGATCGCGATCGCCAACCAGCTCGCGCACAAGCGGCTCGGCCTCATCAACCAGACCCTGTACCGGCTCGGCGCCGGCAACGCGCCGGGCATCGTCGACGTGACCCACGGCGACAACACGGTCACCTTCACCCAGGGGGGCCAGACCTTCACCGTCCAGGGCTTCGACGCTGTCAAGGGCTACGACCTCGCTTCCGGGTGGGGGACAGTCGACGCCGCCAAGCTCGTTCCTGAGCTGGCGCGCGGACACTGACCACCAACCAGCGGCACCCGCTTCGTTAGCGGCATCCAAGAGCCGGGCGCCGCGGCCGGGATCCTCGGCCGCGGCGCCGCCGTCTGTTGGCCGCGTCCGCGGGCCGGCCCGCCGGTAGGATCGCGCCACGACGACGGGCGACGGGAGCGGGCGGGGCCATGGAGCGACGCGGACTGGGCAGCAAGGCGGGCATCGAGGTGCCGGTGATCGGGGTCGGCACCTGGCAGACGTTCGAGCGGGCGGCGGCTCGGGGCGGGGAGGTCGTCCCCGAGCTGGTCGGCACGGCGATCGAGCTGGGCGCCGGCCTGTTCGACTCCTCGCCGATGTACGGCCGGGCCGAGCGGCTGCTCGGCGAGGCGCTGGAGGGCCGCGGGGACCGTGCGCTGGTCGCAACCAAGATCTGGACGCCCTCGGCCGAGGAGGGCAGGCGTCAGGCCGAGCGGGCGCTGAGCTGGCTCGGCGGCCGCGTCGACCTCTACCAGGTGCACAACCTGGTCGCCTGGCGGCGGCACCTCGACCTGCTCGAGGAGCTTCAGGCGGCCGGCAGGGTCGGCGCCATCGGCGTGACCCACTACAGCCCCAGCGCGTTCGGCGAGCTTGCCGTGGCCATGCACGACGGCAGGGTGCAGGCGATCCAGGTTCCGTACAACCCGGTGGAGCGCGAGGTCGAGCGCGAGATCCTGCCACTCGCGGCCGAGCTGGGCCTCGGGGTGGTGGTGATGCGCCCGTTCGCGGAGGGGCGGCTGGTCCGTCGCCAGCCGGACCCGGCCAGGATGGCGCCGTTGCGTCGCTACGGCGTGCGCAGCTGGCCCCAGGCCCTGATCGCCTGGATCCTCAGCGACCGGCGCTGCCACGTGGTGATCCCGGCGACCTCCAGGGTCGAGCGGCTCCGCGAGCACGCCGCCGCCGGCGACGGTCCGTGGCTCGACGAGGAGGCCAGGCAGCTGGTCGCCGACCTCGCCACCAGCCTGTAGCGGCTGTAGCGGCGGTGGCGGCTCACTCCGAGCAGATCGTCCCGGGCGGTGGCGGGTCCTGGTGGAGCCGCGCGACCAGGTCCGCGCGCCGCTCCAGCACGGCGCGCTGGTTCACGTAGCCCTTGTCGGTGATCTCCCCGGCGTCCAGCGACGGCGGCTCCTCCATCGGCAGCAGCCGCCGCACCCGCGCCGAGGAGCCGGCTCCGCGGTTGAGCCGGTCGAGCGCGTCCAGCAGCGCCTCGCGGAGGGCCGGCTCGCCGGCGCGGGCGGCCTCGGCCGGGTCGAGCCAGGCGAGGGCGCCCACGTAGCCGGCGTCATGGCCGGTCAGGACCGCGTCGCGGAGCAGCCCTCGCGCCTCGGACAGCAGCGCGGGGCGAAGCGTGCCGACGCTCACCCAGGTGCCGGTCGCCAGCTTGAAGTCCTCGGCGATGCGGCCGTCGAAGCGCAGCCCGAGCTCGGGTCGCGCCTCGTCGATCATCCGGGCGGCGTCGCCGGTGCGGTAGTAGCCCTCGTCGTCGAAGGTGGTCGCGTCCAGGTCCGGGCGGCGGTGGTAGCCGCGCATGACGTTGGGACCGCGCACCCGGATCTCCAGCTTGCCGGCCAGCGGCGCGAGCTTGACCTCCACCCCGGGCAGCGGCACGCCGATGCACTCGGCCCGGCCGGACTCGAAGTGCGCGGCGGTCGCGGCCGGCGCGGTCTCCGAGGTGCCCCAGGCGGTGGTCATCCTGGCGTCGCTCCCGTGCCGCTTGGCGAGCGCCTCGATCCGGTCCCACAGCTCCTGGGGAAGGGCGGCGGCCGCGAAGAACACCAGCCGCAGCCGCGCGAAGAAGCGCTCGGCGATGGCCGGGTCGCGCTCCAGTGCCGGCACCAGGGCGGCGTAGCCGGCCGGGACGTTGAACTGGATGGTCGGGCTGACCTCCTGAAGATTCCGGAGCGTCCGGTCGAGCAGGCCGGGCGCGGGGCGGCCGTCGTCGATCCAGAGGGTGCCGGCGTTGGCGAGCACCAGGTTGACGTTGTGACTGCCGCCGAAAGTGTGGCTCCAGGGCAGCCAGTCGAGCAGCACCGGCGGCTCCTCGGCGAGGAACGGCCAGACCTGCCGCATCATCCGCTGGTTGCCGCAGAGCATGCGGTTGGTGGTCGGCACGCCCTTGGGGACGCCGGTCGACCCGGAGGTGAACATGATCTTGGCGACCGTGTCCGGCGTCTGGGCCCGCACGCGCCGCTCGACCTCGGCGGTGGGCGCCGTGCCGGTGAGGTCCCCGAGCGAGGTCACCACCTCGGCGCGGGTGCCGGCGACCTCGAGGGCGGGGGCGAAGGCGGCCGGGTCGTCGGCGAACACCAGGAACGGGTCGGTGCCGGCCAGGATCGAGCGCAGCTTGGCGTGGTCGAGGCTCTGGAGCGAGTAGGCCACGCTGACCGGCACCACCGTGATCCCCGCGGTCGACGCGCCGAGCGTGACCAGCAGGTGGTCGACGGAGTTCCCGGACAGGATCATCACCGGCCGCTCGCCGCCGTGACGCCCCTGGCGGTCGAGCAGCGCCTGCGCGATCGAGTCGGCGGCGGACCTCGCTCGCGCGTAGGTCACCGCGCGCCAGCCATCGTCCGGGTCGCGCCGGCGCTCGGCCACGAGCACGCGGTCGGGATGGGCGGCCGCCGAGGCCCGGAACATCGTCGTCACGCTGGTCGCGTAGGGGCCGAGCGGGACGCGAGAGGCCAGCAGCATGCAACCGTCCGCGCGCCGCAGCACGGACGTCGACGGCGGCTCGAACAGCCGCGGCCTGGCCGTCGTCACGGCCGGCCACCCCCTCTGGCCCTGGTTCGCATCGATGCAAGCGTGAACCAGCGGGGCACCGCGCCGCCATGGGAGGATTCTTGACATGGGGGACCAAAGTTTCTACGGCGCCGAGCAGGCGAGCATCCACCACCGCGGCTTCGGCCAGCTCGCCCGGCGCGCCGGCGGCCTGCTCCGCGCCCGGCTGCTGGCGGCTGGCCACCGCGACGGGACGGTCGTCGACCTCGGCTGCGGGAGCGGCATCCTCGCCCGCCAGCTCACCGACGCCGGCTACACGGTCCTCGGCGTCGACATCTCACCGGGCATGCTCGCGCTCGCCGCCGAGCACGCGCCGGCCGCGAGCTTCCGGTGCGCGCCGCTGCTCGACGTGGACCTGCCCCGCGCCGTCGCGGTCGCCGCCACCGGCGAGGTGCTGAACTACGCCACCGACCCACGGGCCGGGCTGGACCAGGTCGACCGGCTCGCCAGGCGGGTCATGGAGGCCCTGGAGCCGGGCGGGGTGTTCCTGTTCGACGTGGCCACGCCTGGGCGGGCGGGGCCCGACGGGGTCAGGCAGCAGTTCCACGACCACCCCGACTGGACCCTCTACATGCGCGCCGAGGAGGACCGCGAGCGGGCGACCCTGGAGCGCTCGATCACGATCTTCTCCAGGACCGACGGGCCCGACTACCGGCGCACCGACGAGCGCCACGTCCTGCGGCTCTACGAGCCACAGGAGGTGGTCGCGGTGTTGGAGCGCGCCGGGTTCGGCGTCGAGGTGCTCGACGACTATCCGGCGTCGCCCCCCGAGGGGTCGCCGCTGCCCGGGTGGAAGGTCTTCGTCGCCACCGCGCCGCGCTAAGGTCGCGCGGGTCGGCGGGTTTCGCGCGGGCTCAGCGGGGTTCCGCGCCGGGCAGCAGGACGCCGAAGCCCTTGGCGGCGAGCTTGAGGATCACCCGCCCCGGCTCGGTGAGGTCGGAGACCCGCTCGGCCGTCAGCCGTTCCAGCTCGGCGAGCTCAACGGCATAGGCGGCCTCGCCCTGACGGCGCGCCATGGCGAGACGGCGGGCGTTGCCCCAGACCTTCTCGCGCGACTCGCGCAGGAACCGCTTGGTGCCGAGCTGGTTGAGCGGCGTGAGCGCGCGGTCCATCAGGCTGCGGCGCGCGCTCACCGAGTCGAGCTGGGTGTCCTCGGCGCCGACCCGCGCGGCCAGCACCACGTCGATGTGGCGGTGGTCGGCCTCGCGCCGCTCCAGCAGCTCGGGGTCGTCGAACTCGGCGTCGCTGATCACCGCCAGCAGCGCCTGGGGCAGGTCGTAGTTGATGTGCGCGTTCATCCCCAGCAGCACGTGCCGCAACGGCGGCAGGGAGTCGGCCTGGAGGTCGGCGGCAGCGAACGCGACCCGCCACGGCCCCGAGGGAGGCTCGCCCTGCTGGTCGGCGACCAGCGCCTCCAGGTAGAGGTCGGCGAAGGCGACGTCCCAGCGCTCGACCCACTCCGGGTCGACGAAGCCGCCCGCCGCCAGCTCGTCGCCGACCGCCCTGGTGGTCCGCAGATAGGTGCCGTGGAAGTGACGGCGGGCGTCACCGTGCTCCTCGAGCGGCTTCTCGAGCAGCTCCATTCGCGAGACCAGCTGGCCAATGGCCTGGAAATCGTTCATCCCGGCACAGCCTGCCAAGCTCAGGACCCGGCGTAAAGCACCCGGCCAGTCTTCCCGATACGAGGACAATCGTGAGATAACACTCCGGATGCTGAATCAACCGCGCTCGCCCGCCGCCGAAACCTCGAGCTCGGTCGACAAAGCGCTCCGGCTGCTCGAGCTGGTGGGGGAGCGCCAGGTCCTGCGCGTCTCCGAGGCCGCCGAACTGCTCGGCGTCGCCCGCTCGACCGCCCACCGGCTGCTGAACGCATTGGGGCGCCGGGGGTTCGTGCTCCAGGACCGTCCCAACGGCGCCTACCGGCCCGGTTCGGTGCTGAACGAGATCGGGCTGGCGGCGATCGGCCGCATCGACATCCGCCGGATCGCCCGGCCGGTCCTGGAGGAGCTGCGCGACCAGACCTGCGAGACGGTCAGCCTCTCACTGTTGGAGGGTCGCAACCTGCGCTTCGTCGACTGCGTCGAAGGCAGTCGGGCGGTCCGCGTCGGCGACCGGACCGGGGTGGTGCTGCCAGCGCACTGCACCGCGGCCGGCAAGGCCATCCTGGCCGCGCTGCCGCCGACCGAGCTGGCCCGGCGCTACCACGACCGCGAGCTGACCACCCGCACGGTGTCGTCGATCGCCACCTGGGACGCGCTCGACGCCGAGCTGCTGGCGATCCGGCGCGATGGCTACGCGCGCAACAGCCAGGAGGGCGAGAACGGCGTGAGCGCGATCGCGGTGGCGGTCCGCGACCTGACCAGCGCCCCGCTCGCCGCGATCGCGGTGGTGATGCCATCCAGTCGCATGCAGGACGGCGATGCCATGCTCCCGCTGGTCGAGGCGACCGTCGGGGCGGCCCAGGCGATCCAGCGCCTGCTGCGCGCCGAGCTATAGCCCCCGCGCCACCCCGTCGCCACTCGCGCCGGGCTCGGAGGCACACCGGATGTTCAGCGCCCACCGGCATTTGTCAACCTTCTGACAAAGCTGAACTCGATGGGTTGACCACGGCGTTCGCGTGCTTCAATACGCATGCCGATATCCCTGGCTTGTCGGATGTGCTGGAAGGTCAGGATGCGCAGGCCTCTGGCTGGTTGGATTGCCGCGGCGGTGGGCGGGCTGGTGCTGCTGCTGGGCACGCCGCCGGCGAACGCGAAGAGTTACGACCTTCCCATTGCCAAGGTCGTGATGACGGTGCGGCCGGACGGGTCGCTGGTGGTCACCGAGGACATCACCTTCAAGTTCTCGGGCAGCTTCAGCGGCGCGGAGCGCATCATCCCGGTGCGATCCTTCGAACGGCTCGAGTCGGTGACCGTGTCCGAGAACGGTCAGGCCTACAGGCCCGGAGCGAGCACGGCGACCGGCTCCTCGGGGGATCCGGGGACCTTCGGCGCCGCGCGCGAGGGGAACCGGGAGCACGTGGTCTGGCACTACGCCGCGACCGACCAGACGCGCACCTTCAGGATCGGCTACCAGGTTGGGGGCGCCTTGCTTGCCTACGACAAGGTCGTCGAGGTGAACGAGCAGGTGTGGGGCAGCGAGTGGCCGTCGAAACTCGGTCGCCTCGAGGCAATCCTCGTCCTTCCCGGCCAGGCCAGTGGGCCGATGCTTCGCGGCTGGGGGCATCCCGGCTCGGTGGACGGCACCGTCGACCTCGGCACCGATCGCATCGTGCTGAACGCCAGCAACGTTCCGAGCGGCCGGGCGGTCGAGCTGCATGCCACCTTCCCGCGCAGCCTGCTCACCTCGACCGCCGGCGCCCGCATCCACCCGGGTCCCGGCATGGACGCTGTGCTGGAGACCGAGCGCGAGCTGACCCGGGGCGACGAGGTCGCACCATTGTCCCTGGTCCCCGCGCTGCTCTCGGTCGGGGTGGGAGCCGCCGCTGGCCTGGTCGTGCTGCTCGGCTTCTACCTGGCGTTCGGCAAGGATCGCGGCGGATCAGGACGCCGCGGACCGGCGTCCGGCGTGGTCTCGACGCCTCCGGACGAACTGCCTCCAGCGTTGGTTCCCTCGCTGCTTCGAGAGGACCACCGGATCGGAAACCGCGAGCTGACCGCGACGATCCTCGACCTCATCCGCCGCGGCGTGGTCATGGTCGAGAAGGTCGCCGCTCCACGGGCATCCGGGAACGAGGCCGCCGGCGATCGCGTCGGCACGGCCGACCTGCGGGTCGTGGGGATCCGCGACGCCTCGCAACTTGCCGGTTTCGAGGCGGCCGCCGTCCGGCTGCTCCAGGGGCCGCTCAAGGACGGCGGTCCCTTCAAGCTGTCCCAGCTGCCCTCCTTGCTGGCCAGGAACCGTCCGCGCGGCCGCGCGGCGCGGGACGCCTTCCTCCTCCAGGTGCACAGGGCAGTTGAGCAAGGGAACTGGTACGACCGGCGAGGTAGGCGCGTGCTCGGCAAACTCCGGTCGCTGTCGCTCGTGCTGATTCCGGCGGCACCGGCGGTCGGTTATTGGAGGGTCGGCCCTCGTGGCGCGGTCGACGGGCTGCTCGGCGCCCTGGCGTGCTGGCTCGTGCTCGAGGTGGTGGGCGCCCGTCGCGGCCTCACCACCCGGAGAACTCCACCCGCCGCGGCCGCGGCGAGACGCTGGCGGGCGTACCAGCATCACATCGAGCGGCTGAAGACCATGGATGGTGGCACCACGCTCCAAGGTGCTGACGCATGGGACCAGCTCTTGACCTACGCGGTGGCACTCGGTCTTTCGGATGAGGTCCTGCGTGTGGCGGCCGCTCATCCCGCCTGGAGAGGGTCCGCCGGGCAATACCGCTACCTCGAGGAGGGCCTCGGCTTCTCCTTCGGCTGGCACACTCAGATGCTGAACGACGCCGCCTGGAACCGGCTCGGGGACGTCCCCGTCACCCAACACAACCACGCCAGGTACGGCGCGGGCGCCGCTGGTGGGTTCCTCGGCGGCGTTGGGGGCGCGGGCGGCGGAGGCGGCGGCGGCGCGGGCGGCGGAGGCGGCGGCGGCGCCTGGTGAGCGGTCAGGGTGTAACGCCCACGGGCCGTCCTTCGCTTCTTTGATCGAACGCCCGAATCTGAGAGCATCCCGCCGCCGCCGTTGACCACGGCGTTGATGCTGGTTGCGCTCGGTCGGGCAAGGCGCTGGCCGGCCTGGCGCCATCGGAAGAGCGCGTAGCGCAACCTGGAACCCCCGCAGGTGCGGGCACTCGTCCAAGTAAGGAAGCCGCCTTTGCGTCCCGTTTCCCCCACCGTAACGCGCCGCATCGCGGCGATCATGTCCCTTTCGGTCCTCCTCGTCGGAATCCTTGTCGCAATCAACATCTCGTCCGGCGGTTCAAAGCCAGTCCCCAAACCCCATCCCGTCCCTCCGAAGATCCACAAGCTCCAGCTCTCCGGCGTCGACCCCGCGGCGCTCACGGAGCTTCGCAAGAACCACCCTGGCGCCCACCCGCGGGTCCTCACGCAGGCCCGCGCGACCGAGTCCTTCAAGCTGCTCGCCGTCTCGTGGATCCCCACCGAAAAGGCCACCGATATCCAGGTCCAGGTCCGCACGCGCGGCGACAAGGGCTGGTCGTCCTGGAGCGAGATCGAGCTCGAGGACGTGTCCGCGGCCCCACGGGGGGCGCTGGATACGAGCGACGAGAACGCCGCCAGACGGGCCAGCACCGAGCCCACGTACACGGGTCCGTCCAGCGGTGTGCAGGTCCGGGTCGACCTGCTGAGCGGCACGCTGCCAACGGACCTGCGCGTCGACCTGGTGGACCCCGGCACCTCGGACGCGGACTCGACCATCACCGCCCAGGCCAGCTCGAGCCCCTCCACCCTGGCCGACGAGAGCGCCGGTGCGGGGGACTGGTCACCGACCGTCACCCAGCCAGCCATCATCACCCGCGCGCAATGGGGTGCCGACGAGTCGCTGCGCAAGGGCACGCCGGAATACGGCCAGACGATCAAGGCGGCGTTCGTCCATCACACCGCCGGTGCGTCGGACTACACGAGCGCCGAGGTGCCGGAGATCATCCGCGGGATCTATGCCGTCCACACGCAGACAAATTTGTGGGCGGACATCGGCTACAACTTCCTGGTGGACCGCTTCGGGCGTGTGTTCGAGGGCCGCTGGGGCGGCATGGACAAACCCGTGATCGGCGCCCACACCTTGGGGTTCAACACCGACAGCTTCGGTGTGGCGGTGCTGGGAGACTACGAAACGGACCCGGTGCCGACCAGCACCGTCGTGCCCGCGTTCGGCCGGATCATTGGCTGGAAGCTGGGCCTGTACGGGCGCGACCCGTACGGCCGGACGACCTTCACCTCGGGCGGCAACAACAAGTACCCGGCAGGGACGGTCGTGGAGCTCAACGTCGTCTCCGGCCACCGTGACGCCGTCAAGACCCTCTGCCCTGGCAAGAACCTGTACCCCCTGCTCGGACAGATCCGTTCCGAGGCCGCGACCTCCATGGGACAGCCCGGACCGCTCCGGAGCGTGCGGCCGGCTCGCATCCTCGACACCCGCAGCGGGCTCGGCACGACCGCCGGCCTGGTGCGCTCTGGGCAGTCCCGGACCTTCCAGGTCACCGGAAAGGGCGGGGTGCCGGCGTCGGGGGTCGGGACCGTCGTCCTCAACGTCACCGCCATCAAGCCGAACCGGAGCGGCTACCTCACCGTCTATCCCTCCGGCCGGGCCCGACCGGACACCCCCAGCCTCAACTATCCGGCCGGACGGACCACTGACAACCTCGTGCACATTCCCGTCGGCGAGCTCGGCAAGGTCAACCTCTACCAGTGGAGCGCCGACGTGCACGTCGTGGCCGACGTGGTCGGCTGGAGCAGCAACGGCGGGGCGGCCCTCCAGCCCGGCGAAGGTCTGCTGAACCCGACCATGCCAATCCGCGCCCTCGACACCCGCAAGACGAGCGTCATTGGAGCGGGCGCCGCGCGCTCGTTCAAGGTCACGGGGCTCGGCGGGTCGGCAGGGGTGCCGGCGACCGGCGCGGGAGCCGTCGTCCTCAACGTCCACGTGCTCCGCCCGACCACGGCGGGATATCTGACCGTCTACCCGGGCGGGCAGTCGAGGCCGGCGACCTGGAACCTCAACTTCCGGACCGGCGAGACCCGCGCCAACCGCGTGATCGTGCCCGTCGGCACCAACGGCACCGTCAACGTGTTCAACAGCGCCGGGTCGTCTCACGTCATCGTCGACGTCAACGGCTGGTACACCGGGCCGAACTCGACCGTCGGCGGCGCCAAGCTCGTCGGCATCACCCCGTTCCGCCTTCACGACACGCGCAAGTCCGGCCTCGGTGCCCTGAACGTCAAGGAGACGCGGACCTACCAGGCCGCGGGGAGCGGCGGGCTCCCGCCCGCGGATGCCCTGAACGCCCCGACGGCCATCGTGCTCAACGTCACCGCCCTGCACACGACGTCACGAGCGGGTTCCATGGTCGCCTTCCCGGCTGGCGCGACACCGCCCACAGCGGCCGACCTCAGCTACTCCGGTACCCAGAACGTCTCCAACCTCGTGGTCGTCAGGCTCTCATCGGCCGGCGCGTTCTCTCTCACCAACCTCGGTCCAGACGCCACCAACGCCCTCATCGACGTGAACGGCTTCTACACCATGGCGAGTTGACGGCCAATTGACGCCGCTCCGGGCGGGGCCGTCGGGCCCCGCCCGGCCGCGGGTCCGTCGCGATCAGAGGATGCTGCACTGGCCGGTCTTGCGGCCGGTCACCTGGTTCGGCGAGCCCCCCGAGTCCCCGATCTGCGCCGCCGGTGAATTGCCCTGGCAGCTCAGGCTGCCATTGATCACGTTGGTGACGTACTCGTTGGCGTCCGGGTCGACGAGAATATTGTTGTTCAGCTTCACCGAGCCGTTGACGTGATTGCGGATGAATCCGAACCAGAAGCCGTTGTAGCCCTCGACCACCGTGCCACCGTTGATGCTGTTGTCCTCGATCGCGTTGAAGGTGACGCCGAACGGTCCGCCAAATGGGCCGGACCCGCCCTGGATGCTGATGCCTCCGTTGATTCTGGCGAAATGGATCTGCACCGACGCCGCATTCGTGGCGTCGACTCCGCCCGAGATCGTCCCCGTGCTGACCGGGATCTCCTCGCTGCCGAGCACGAATGTCGCGCCGGACTGGATGACCAGTCCACCCCTGATCGTCACCGGGCCAGTGCTCATGCAAACGGCGCCCGCCGGGACGACCACGCGGTGATACGTGCCGGGAGCCAGTGTCCCGGTGCAGGTCGTCGACGACGAGCCCGCCACGGCCACCCCCGGCACCGCGAAGCTGAGTGCCCCGACCAATGCGGTTGCGCACAACAGACGGATCGGTCCTTTCACGGCCCCCCCTTATTTCATCGTCTGACCGCGCTGCGACGCCGCCGAACTCTACTCGCCTCCCAATGCAGGCACAATCGTTTCGCGGAAGCAATGCCGCATTGTGCGACGGCCGCTATTCATGACCGCGATGCCAGCCCCGGCGAGTTCGTCAGCGAATATCTCGACGAATTCGCACGATCATTTGCGGGGTGGGGTCAGCGAGCGCGATGGCGCCGAGTCCAGCCTTCCTTGTCCGAAGCCACACGGCGGCGCCGCCCGCTCGGGGACCGCACCGCCGCGTAACCATCAGATGCCGCGTTCCGCCCCTACTTGCGCCGAGGCCGGCCGAGGGTTACATCCGGGGGCGGGCGGCGGGCCGGGCGATCACGAGGAGGTACTCGTAGCGGTACTCCGCTGGCCCTTCGGCCGGACCGCTGTTGGCGCGTTCGGCGAACTCGAGGAAGTCGCGGTCCAGGGCGGCCGAGCGTTCGGGCTGGTCCGCAAGGCTCCGGTAGGTGGCGACGATGGGGCCGAAAGTCTGCTTGAAGAGCTCGACGTACTCGTGGGGGGTCGCGGCCCGCTCGGCGTACTCGCGGCGGGACAGTTCCAGGAACTCGACCCGATTGCCGAAGAGCCCTCGCACGTGTTCCTCGCTGCCCCAGAGCGCCGGTGAGCGCGCACCCGGCGGAGGTGGAGGCGCGTAGGGCGCGAACACCGCGAGGAAGTCGGTGAACAGACCCTCGGGCGTGAAGTTGAGCATTCCGATCGTGCCTCCGGGGCGGCACACGCGCAGCATCTCGTCGGCCACCGCCCGGTGGTCAGGGGCGAAGATCGCACCGAACGAGGAGGTGACGACGTCGAACTCGCCATCCGCGAACTGGAGCGCCTCGGCGTCTGCCTCGACCCACTCAAGATCGACGCCTCTTGCACGTGCCTCACGCCGCCCGGCCTCGAAGTTGGCGGGGGTCAGATCCGATGCGACAACCCGCGCCCCGGCCTCGGCCGCGCGGATCGCGCTGTTGCCGGTTCCCGCGGCGACGTCGAGCACGCGCTGGCCGGCCCTGATCTCGCAGGCCTCGACGAGCTCCGCACCGCGTTCCCAGACCGTCGCCTTGGCGAATCGGTGGTAGTCGCCGAGCGCCCATGCGTTCCGCATGGCGGTCTTGAGCTCTGGATTCCGAGCGGTGTTCCAGTCCATGCCGCCACGCTACGGCCCGGGGTGACCTCTGACTTCGCCAGGACCGGCCATCTTGGCCGGGTATGGGCATAGCCGGTCCTGGCTACACCGGTGAGTCGTGGAGCAGCCCCGAGCGAACCGCGTACGCCGCCGCTGCCGTGCGCGAAGGCAGGTCGAGCTTGCGCAGGATGTTGGTGACGTGGCGGTGGATGGTGTGCTCGCTGACCACCAGTTGTTCGGCGATCTGCCGGTTGGTCAACCCCGAGCAGAGGAGCCTGAGAACCTGCCGTTCGCGGTGGGTCACCTCGGGCGTGGGTGAGCCGTGGCCGTCGCGGCGGATCGAGCGGCTGAGCAACTGTCGCGCGCGCTCGGCACCCGACTCCGCCCCCAGCTCGACCAGCACTTCACCAGCCACGGCCGCCTCGCCCGCCGCGTCGTCCACGCGCCCGAGCGCCACCAGGCTCGTGGCGAGCTCGATCCTCGCTTCGGCGGCTTCGTAGGGAGCACCGCAGCTGTGGAAGCAATCGACGGCGTCTTCCAGCAGCGATCGAGCCCGCTCGTGGTCACCCGACGCCGCCGCGAGGATGCCCGCGGCCAGATCAGCCTCCGCGCGCAGCGGTGCGGTACCGACCAGACGCCCGAGCTCATCCAGCGCCTCCAGCGCCGCCGCCGCCTGCTCGAGATCGCCACGCGCGACCCGCGCGCGGACGAGCACCTCGAGGGCGGGAGCGCGCTCCAGTCTGAGGTGCTCGGGTAGCTGGCGGAGCAGCCGCTCGCACAGTTCCACCGCCCGCCGCGCATCGCAGCGGTCGAGCGCCAGGCGTGCCCGGCACAGCTGCGCCTTCGCCGATGACCCGGCGCGATCGAGCAGCGACTCGGCCTCCTTCGACCGACCTTGCCGGCGCCTCAGCTCAGCCAGTACCGCGAGTGGCGCCCCAACCATCGCCGGGCGCGAGCGGGTGAAATCCTCGACCGCCGCGGTCAGCAGTCCCTCCGCCTCCGACCAGCGGCCCCGCCAGAGGTGCACGTCGCCGTACTCGGCGCGGCAGAAGGCCAGCATGTAGCGGCTCCCGTAGCGCTCGGCGAACTCGGCGATCCGGTCGCACCACTCGAAGGCGCGCTCATAATCCCGCGCCGCGCTGCAGGCTGTGACGAGGAAGCAACAGGCCCAGGCGCCCGAGATCGCTACCGTCGCCTCGCCTGCGAGCGCCAGCAGGGTCGACTCGTCGAGGCAGCGCATCCCCTCCTGGACCTCGGCTCGGGCGACCAGCGTCACACCCTGGAGAGCAAGCCCCAGCATCTCGAGGTCAGCAACCTCGAACTGCCGGCCGATGGCCGCGGCCCGCACGCCGAGCCGCTCGGCCGTGGCCGTGTCTCCGCGCAGTCTGGCGACATAGCCCTCCTGGAAGTCGAGCCAGCCGTGCTCCGGTCGCCGCTCGAGCGGGTCGAGAAGCCGATGCGCGCGCCTCAGCCAGCCACTCGCGACAGCCAGGGCACCATTGAAATCGAGCTGATCAATGGCGAGCCAGGTCGCCATGCGAGCAGCGCTCGCCGGATCTCCGTTCCGCCGGTAGAGACCAAATGCCCGCTCCCGAGCCGCGAACACGCCCTCCGCGTCGTCGAGCCACCACGCGGCCCAGCTCAGTCCCTCGAAAGCCCTCGGCGTCTCCTCGGAGGCAAGCACACCCTCGAACGAGGTCCGCGCGGCCTCCCACTCGCCCGCCCCGAGCTGAGCCCAGCCGACATCGAGCGGATCAGCCGCCGCTCGGTGGTGTCCCTCGCGCATCGATCCCATTCTCGCCCTCCGCGAGCGTGCGACCCGACGTCAACGGCGGGCTACCTGCCGGGCGGAACCGGGGTGCCTGCACCACCTCTAGCCTAAACGGCTTCTCGTCGCTTACGGCGTCGGCCGCGGATGCGGGACGGTCACCCAGACCGCCCGAGCGACCGCCAACACCCCGCCATCGACATCCAGCAGCGCCGAGGCGGCCGGCCGCCTGCGGCCATCAGCCGCACCCGCGCGCCAGGCGACCAGGCAGTACGCCGCACCGGCGCGAGGGCGCGCCAGCACCCGGGCGGCCATGCGACCGAGCACCATCACGGTGTCGCCGACCCCGGCCGCGAACCCGCTGGGACAGTCCAGCGCCGCCCACACCACCGCGGGCATGACCAGCCCGTCCCGGTCGGCGACCGAGAGGTCCGGCGTCCACGGCGCGGCCCACAGCTCGCCGCCGGGCAGCGGTCCGGGGAAGATCCGCAGCCCGTCGCCGGCGGCGCGGTCGGGCCCGCAGGTGAAGCAGGTCGGGAAGGGATGGCCCTGGAATAGCGGGTAGTGTCCGGCCGCCGCTCGCGCCTCGGCCAGCGAGGCCGTCCCGGGCACACTGAGCGCGACCGTGGCTGGGCGGGCCTCCGCGACGAGCTCATCGCCGTCGTAGACCGCGGCGGTGTTGTCGCGGTCGTCGGCCCGTAGCAGCCGCAGCGGCCGGGCGAGCGGCGGCGGGCGGCGCAGAGTCACCTCCACGCCGCCGCCGAGCAGCCCAGCGATGGCGCCGCAGGCATAGCCGCCGTTGGCGGAGGCGGGCGGCCCGCGGAACCGCTCCCCGAGGCTCACCTCGCCCATCTGGGCGGCGATCACCGCTCCCGCCTGCCGTCGCGCGGTCGCCGCTCGGACCCGCGCACGCGCCTGGTCAGCCGGTCGCGCAGTGCCGCCAGTCGTGCCCGGCCGAGGACTGCTGCCAGTGATAGCCAGCTTCCGCTGAATACCAGGAGGTTGAGGAGTGAGTCCTCGCCGAGGTGGTGTGCCAAGGGGTGCATGGTCGGTTACCTGTCGGTTATCTGGTGTGGCAGTAGGAGTCGCTGGAGGCGTCGCCGCCCTGCAGCCTGGTCTGGTGGACCCGCAGGCCGCGGAAGTCGTCGCCGTGCGGGAAGAACCGCTCGTCGGTGGTGAGTCCGCCGTGGTCGGGGTCGGCGTCGAGCTTGGCGGCCCAGGCGCCGACGCCTTCGGGGTAGAAGATGTCGTCCCAGGTGGCGTAGATGGAGTTGGTGATGTAGACGCGCCGGCCGTCGCGGCTGACCTCGACCATCTGCGGTGCGCCGCCCAGGGGCTGGTCGGGCATGGCGGGGTGGGGCTGGCGCCGCACGATGCCGCCGAGCTTGACCGACCCGGTCTCGCGGGGGTGGAACGGGTCGGTGACGTCGTACTGCTTGAGCTCGCCGGTGCCCCAGCAGGACACGTACAGCCAGCGGTCATCCACGGACAGGTCAATGTCGCTGATGAGTGGTGGCACGGCGCCGAACGGCTTGAGCGCGGGGGGGAGCAGGTCGGGGTCGGCGGGCTCGGCGGGGATGGTGATGACCTTGGTTGCGGCCCACCGGTCCCCATTCTTGGTGTTCTTCTCGTCCTGGTGCCAGAGCCAGACGGATGCGGAGAGGTCTTCGACGCTGATGACCACGCCGACGAAGCCCCAGGCCTTGGCGGGGTCGTGGGCCGGGCGGACCTCGAACACCATTTGGTGCTGGTCGCCGAGGTCGACCCGCTGGGTGAGCTTGCGTTCGGACAGGGACCAGAAGTTGAGGTGGTGGCCGAACTTGCGGCCCAAGAGGTCCTCGGGGTTGAGGCCGTTCTCGACCATGGAGGGGCTGGCCCACTCGGAGGTGATGAGGGTGTCGTAGTTCAGGTGCCACCAGCCGTCGTAGCTGAAGTACTGGTCGCCGCGGTCCAGCTCCCAGGCGCCGGTGACCTGGAAGGTGTCGTGGTCCAGCAGCGCCACCCCGCCGGGGCCGTCGTTGCCGTTGGTGCCGCCGAGGTTGAACAGGTAGATGCCGCCGGGTCCGCAGTGAACCGTGTGGGGGCGGGAGTAGCCGGCCTTGGCGGCCAGTTCCTCCGCGGTGATCTCTTGGATGACACGGGGGACACGGGGGTCGGGCTTGGTGTCGAGCACGTAGGTGCGCGAGGAGCGGATCCCGGGGACGATCAGGTAGCGGCGCTCCAGCGGCGCGCCGTGGTCGCCGTGGCCCTGGTGGCAGAGGGCGCTGGAGCAGGCGTTCCAGCCGAAGTGGTGCAGCTCGTTGCCGGTGGTGGGCAGCTCCGCCCAGCCGACGACCTGGCCGTAGTCGGCCGAGGCGGGGTCGCAGTCCAGCACGGCCATGGCGTCCTTGGCCTGGCCGGTGGGGTCGTAGGCGGCGATGTAGGCGAGCTGTTCGGGCGGCGCGGCGATCGCGTCCGCCGGGGTGCGATAGAACGTCGGATCGGTCGTCCGGGGCATGGTGCCTCCTTCTCGTCAGGGCATGGACACTGGCATGGGGCTGGCTTCGGTGATGGCGGGTCGGAAGTCGAGCGACTCGACCAGGGGGGTGAACCCGTGGCCGCGCTCGCAGCTGGTCTTGACGTGCTCGACCGGGCCGTCGCTGGACGCCAAGGTCCAGCGCTCGACGATCCGGGCAGGCGCCCAGCAGGTCGGATCGGGGCAGGCGATGACCTCGGGCATGACTGGCTCCTTTCAGGGCGCGTCAGGACGCAAGAGGACCCTCACGTCGAGTAGCGCCAGCTCACGGCGGCGGCCTCATGCCACAGCCGCCAGGCCGCCCAGGCAGGTGCTTATCCGTCGGGGTGGATGTTCTGGTTCACGTGGAAGACGTTGCCCGGGTCGTAGCGCCGTTTGATGGCCGCGAGCCGCTGGTAGTTGTCGCGGTAGGTGGCCCGGACCCGATCCTGGCCCTCGTCCATGAGGAAGTTCACGTAGGCGCCGCCCGTCGAATGGGGATGCAGCGCCTCCCAGTAGTCGATCGTCCAGTCCCGCAGTCGCTCCGCGTTGGTCGGGTCGGGGTCGACGCCCACGATCACCTCGGCCCAGGTGGCGTCCCGATAGCTCCACGCGGTCTCGTCGCTGCCGACCCGGTGGACCGCCCCGTCGATCGGGTACAGGTGCATCGTCGACTGCATGGTGGGCAGCCGTGCGGCGTGCTCAAGGTGGGCGTCGATGGCCTGGTCGTCGATCTGGCGGAAGAAGTCCGCCCGCCAGTACCACTGCTGCCCGGGCGGGTACAGCCCATCGAACATGGACTGCAGGGCCGGATAGGGCATGGCCATGACGCCGTCGAGAGCGGGCGGGATGGCCCGGCGCACCGGGGCGAGCGCCTGCTCCGCCTCCTGGATGGTTCCCGACCAGCACCAGACGATCCCGCACACCTTGTGTAGGTGGAGGTGCTCAGGGAACGGCGCGGCCGGCGGCACGGTGAGGAACGCGAAGAAGCCGTTCAGGTCCTCCGGCGCGGCCGGCAGGAACTCGCGGTAGAAGCGCAGCACCTCCGCCGCCTGGTCCAGCGGCCATAGCATCGGGCCGGCGACGACCGTGCCGGCATCGCCAACCGGGTGGAGCTGGAAGGTGAACGAGGTGGCCACGCCGAAGTTCCCGCCGCCGCCACGGACCGCCCAGAACAGGTCCTCGTGACGGTCGGCGCTGGCGGTCACGAAGCTGCCGTCGGCCAGCACCAGGTCCACGGCCAGCAGGTTGTCGATGCTGAGCCCGTACTTGCGGGTGAGGTGGCCCAGGCCCCCTCCGAGGGTCAGCCCGCCGACACCGGTGGTCGACACGATCCCCGCCGGGGTGGCCAGGCCGAAGCCGCCCGCCGCATGGTCGAGGTCGCCGAGCACGCTCCCGCCGGCCACTTGTGCGGTCCGAGCCTCGGGGTCGACGCGGACCCCGCGCAGGCGCGACAGGTCGATCACCAGGCCCCCGTCGACAGTGCCCAGCCCGGCGCCATTGTGGCCACCCCCGCGGACGGCGACCTCGAGCCCCTCCCGCCGTGCGAGGTCGAGCGCGCCCACGACGTCCGCGGTATCGACGCAGCGGGCGATGCATGCCGGGCGCTTGTCGATCATGGCGTTGTAGACCCGGCGAGCCTCCTCATAGTCGCGGTCGCCGGGACCGAACACGTCGCCACGCAGGCCGGCGGCCAGAGCCTCCACTGGAGCCTTCCCGACGTCGACCATCTCGCCGCGGCCAGCTTCGACTACCATGTTCCGTCCCTTCTCCTGGTCGCGGTCACGCCACAGCGACCGCGCGCAGCGAACCGTACGGCGGGAAGGGGACTCGGGCATGACCGGAACTGACCAACTTCCGGGACGCTTGCACCAGGACAACCGCCGGACGATGATCAGATCTGACTGTCCCGCTTATCCCCGCCAGGGGGGCAAGGGGTTGGGCGAACTGGCTATCCCACTTCCCGGTCCTCTGCGGCTTGCGCCGTCGTTTCCGTTCGTGGGTCGCTCGGCGGAGCTGGCAACGCTCCACAAGCTCTGGTCGGAAGTCGGTGAGGGCCGGCGGATCGCGCTCGTCGCCGGCGACCCGGGTGCGGGGAAGAGCCGCCTGGTTCGCGAGTTCGCCCACCAGGTCGCCGGTGCCGACGGGGTCGTCCTGTATGGAGCCTCCGACGCCACCGTCAGCATTCCCTACCAGCCGATGATCGAGGCGTTGGAGCACCTGTTCGGGCATCTCGAGCAGGCGGACCCGGAGCAACTCGTGCTCGGCCTCGGCCTGGCCGGTGGGGAGCTGGTCCGGCTCTTTCCGCACCTATCCAAGCTGGTCGAGGGCACAACGCCAGCTACGCCGGCCACACCGGACGCCGACACCGAGCGCTACCGGCTCTACCGCGCGGTCGTCGCCCTGCTGACGGAGGTTTCCCGCCGCAACGCCGTGCTGCTGGTTCTCGACGACCTCCATTGGGCGGACCGCTCGACGCTGCTGCTCCTGCAGTATCTGGCGCGAGCCGCGACCGACGCGCGGCTGCTCGTGGTTGGGGTCTTCCGCGACAGCGCCGCCGACATGGGCAAGCCGCTCGGTGACACGCTGAGCGAGCTGCACCGCTTCACCGGGGTGGTGCGGCTGCGGCTGAGCGGCCTCGCCCACGACCACGTGGTCGAGCTGGTCGGGCGGCTGGCCGGCACAGACGGCGGCGACCTCCCAGCGCTCGCGCTGACGTTGAGCGAGCTGACCGGCGGCAACCCGTTCCTGCTCGGTGAGCTGTGGCGTCACCTCACCGAGACCCGGACGCTGGTACCGGCCGGGGACGGTTGGCGGCTGGCGGGCTCCCTCGACACGCTCGGCACACCCGAGAGCGTGCGCGAGGTCGTGGGGCAGCGGCTCGCCCGGCTGGCACCCGCCACCCAGCAGCTGCTGACGCTGGCCGCGGTCATCGGCGGAGAGTTCGACCTCGGGCTGGTGCGCCAGGTTTCCGGCCAGGACGAGGCCACGCTGCTGCATGCCCTGGAAGAGGCGGCGGCCAGCGGCATGATCCAAGAGACCTCCGCCGCGCGGCTGGCCTATCGCTTCACCCACGAGCTGGTCCGCCGGGCCCTGTATGACCGGCTCTCGGCCAGCACCCGGGCCAGGCTGCATCTCGACGTCGCCCAAGCCCTGGAGCTGGAAGCGGTCCCGAGCGAATACCAGAGCGGCGACGCGCGGGTGCTCGACGAGTTGGCCACGCACTTCACCGCCGCAGCCGCGGTTGGCGGCACCGCCAGGGCGGTGGAGTGGTGCCGGCGCGCCGCCACGGCAGCCATGCGGCGGCTCGCCTTCGAGGAGGCAGCCCGCCGCTACCAGACCGCCCTCGAGCTGGGTGTCGACCCAGCCGAGCTGGGTCAGGTCCGCTTGGCGCTCGGCGCCGCGCTGCGAGCCGCGGGCCGCTGGCTCGACGCGATCGACAGCTACCGCGCCGCCGCTGCCGTCGCACGCGACCGTGGCGACCGCGACCAGCTCGCCGAGGCGGCCGCCGGGCTGGAGGAGACCTGCTGGCGGCCCGGCATCGTCGACCAGGGCGAGGTGGAGCTCCTGCGGGAGGCCGCCGACGCATTCGGAGCTACCGACTCGCCGCTACACCTTCGGGTCCTGGCCGGTCTCGCCAGGGCGCATGGGTGGCGGGGGCAGTGGCCCGAGGCCAGAGCGGCGTGGCTCGAGGCGACGGCGATCGCCCGTGCGGCCGGTGACCGGCAGGGCCTCGCCATGGCCCTGTCGCGCGCGTTTTGGGCCAAAGGCGCCGTGCCCGCCGAGACAGTGCTCGCGGCGCTCGCCGAAGCGCGCGACCTGGCCACGGAAGTCGGCGACCTCGAGACCCGTAGCGAAGCCGCGGTCTGGCGCATCATCCTGCTCGCGGAGCTTGGCCGGAACCCCGAGATGCGACAGAACCTCGACGAGGTGTGCACTGCCGCCGAAGGGCTCGGTCAGGGCTTCCACCTGTACATCTGCGATACCATCGACGCGGGGTTGGCGCTCCTCGACGGCCGCTTCGCGGACGCCGAAGCGCTCGCCGGCCGCGCCCTCGAGCGCAGCCGGCTGCAGGGACACGAGGCCAGCACCCTCCACGGCATCCAGATGTTCAGCCTCCGCCGAGAGCAGGGCCGCCTCGCCGAGGTGGCGCCGCTGCTGCGGTCGCTGCCGTCCGAATTGGCTGGCCACCAGGCATGGAAGCCCGCTGTGGTGGCACTGTACGCGGAGCTCGGTTGGCGCGGCGAGGCACGTGCGGAGCTCGCACGCCTCGCCGCCGACAACTTCGCCGCGATCCCGCACGACCCACTGCGGCCCATCGCGCTCTCGTACCTCGCCGACGCGTGCTCCCTGCTCGGCGAGGCCGAGCATGCCGCGCTGGTCTACCGAGAGCTGGCGCCGCTGTCGGGCACCACCATCCTGTTCCCGCCGGTGGCGGTCTGCTACGGGGCGGCCGACCGCTACCTGGGAATGCTGGCCACCACCATGCGCGCCTGGAAGCCGGCCGCGCACCACTTCGGGGTGGCGCTGGAGCTGAACGAGCGGATGGGGACGCCGGTGTGGCTGGCGCACACGCAGTACCAGTACGCCCGCATGCTCCTCGACCGAGATGGGCCGGGCGACGAGCAGCACGCCCGCAAGCTACTCGCCCAAGCCCGCGCCACCGCAACCGGGATCGGCATGGCCACGCTGGTGGGGCGCATCGACGAGCTCCAGGCACCGGAGGCACAGCCCGCCAGCCCAGTCCCGACCCCGCACGTCCCGCCCGACGGGCTCACCGCGCGGGAGCTGGAGGTGCTCCGCCTGGTCGCCCAAGGTGCCAGCAACCGGGACATCGGCCGGGCGTTGTTCATCAGCGAGCACACCGCCGCCAACCACGTCCGCAGCATCCTCACCAAGACCGGCTGCGCCAACCGCACCGAGGCCGCCGCCTACGCCCACCGCCACGCCCTACTCACCGTGTGAGCCACCACCCGAGGAGCAAGCGATGCCGCTCTACCTCATCGAACGAAGCTACGCCGAGCAGCTCGCGGTCGACGGCGAGGCCGTCAGGACCGTCGAGGCCATCAACGCCGACGAGAACGTCCGCTGGCTCGTCTCCTTCCTCACCGGCGACAAGCGCAAGACCTACTGCCTGTACGAGGCGGAGTCCCCAGAGGCCATCCGCGCCGCGGCGCGGCGCGCGAACCTCCCCGCCGACGTCATCATCGAAGTCGACCGGATCGACCCCGCACTCCACCGCTGACCGCACACACGACGGAATAGTTGCGCGCACAACCACGTTGGCGTGGATGGCTCGATGACCACCGAGCTAGCGAGCCACGACACGACCAGCGAGGAGGCCCGTCATGCCAGCCGTCACCGCAGACACAATCGCCCTGCCACGGGTAGCGGAGCCAGGCCCGGAGACGGCCGAGCGCCCCGTGATCTCGGTGACCACCGCACCCTCTGGCCTGGAAGGCGAGGGATTTCCCGTGCGACGCGCCTTCGCCGGCGTCGATCTGGGCACGCTCGACCCCTTCGTCCACATGGACCAGATGGGCGAGGTGGACTACGCACCGGGCGAGCCCAAGGGCACCCCATGGCACCCGCACCGCGGCTTCGAGACCGTCACCTACATGATCGACGGCGTCTTCCAGCACCAGGACTCCAACGGCGGCGGCGGTCTGATCACCGACGGCGACACGCAATGGATGACCGCGGGCTCAGGCGTGTTGCACATTGAGGCTCCTCCAGAGGAGGTCGTGGTCCGCGGCGGCCTGTTCCATGGGTTCCAGTTGTGGGTGAACCTTCCCGCCGAGCTCAAGTGGAAGCCCCCGCGCTACCAGGACATCCGGGGCCAGGCGGTCAAGCTGTTGAGCTCACCGGACGGGGGCGCGCTGCTGCGGGTGATCGCGGGCGAGGTCGGCGGCTACGAGGGCCCGGGCGTGACCTACACACCGATCACGCTGCTGCACGCGACCCTGGCTCCGGGCGCCAACCTGGCGCTGCCGTGGCGGCGGGATTTCAACGCGCTGGTCTACGTGCTCTCGGGGTCCGGCTCGGTGGGCGCCGGGCGCCGGCCGGTCCGGATGGGCCAGCTCGCCGTGTTCGGTCCTGGCGACGTGGTGACCGTGCAGGCCGCGGAGAAGCAGGAGAGCCGCAGTCCGCGGCTGGACGTGCTCGTGCTCGGCGGTCTGCCGATCCGGGAGCCGGTCGCCGCTTACGGCCCGTTCGTGATGAACACCCGCGAGGAGCTGGTCCAGGCGTTCGAGGACTACCAGGCCGGCCGCCTCGGCACCATCCCGGCCGTCCCGGTGGAACCGAAGCCGGGTCACGAGGTGCTGAAGGACCAGACCTAGGTCCATGACCAGCCCGACCTTACCGCGACGGTTCGAGACGTTCGGGTTCAGCCCCGCCTACGGCTGCGAGGTCGACCCGGAGTTTCCCGGCGGGGGCGACTGGGGCGACCCGCAATACGGGTTCCGGTCCGACGGCCGGACCGGCGGGCCGTTCCACTCCGCGCTGGGTACGCCGCTGATCGCCCGGTTCTCCCCGGCGGGCGCCGGACGGTGGGTGGGCTTCTTCGAGGCGGGCGGGAGCTCGGACGTGGCCAGCGGCGTTTTCGCGACCCCGACCCCGAACCGGGCGCTGGTGCTCAGCGGCGCGCAGGCGTACCTGGTCGACGTCACCATGCCGAGCCGGTCGGTCGTCCTGGGCCTGCCGCCGGTCACCCAGGTCCGGCGCGTGGAGGGGGCTGAGTTGATCGTGCTGGCGACGGCCCTGTCGCTGGCGGCGCTGGACGGCTCGGGGCTCGCCTGGGAGAGCGAGCACGGGTACTGGCTCTCGCTGCGGGTGGAGGCGGCGAGTGTGGACGGCATCCGCTGCGTCGGCGGCTCCTTCGGAGGGGACCCGCGGGCGTTCACCGTGGATCCGGGCACCGGCAGCCGCCTGGAGGACCGCTGACGCGCGCGAGGTCACCAGCCGAGCTCATGCGCAGCCTCCTCGCCGAGCCAGGCGATCGTGTGGGTCCGTGCCCGGTCCCGGATGCGCCGCTCGAGCAGAGGAAGCTGGGCGAGGTCGCCGCCGAGCAGGGCGGCGCCGCAGTCGCGGAGGCTGTCGCCCAGGGCACCGGCGGTCTCGTCGCTGGGCAGGGCATACAGCTCCCACTGGCTCACCCGCCGCTCGCGGCCACAGATCGCCTCCAGATCGCCGAGGTCGAAGTAGTGCAGGTCGGTGCTGGGATGGATGGTGACCGGGTAGGGCGGGAAGCCGCCGTCCACCAGCTTGACCAGCCAGACGGTCAGCTCGTCCCGGGGATACCAGGCCACCTGGACGCCGATGACCGGACCGCGATAGCGCAGCAGGAACCCACCCCACTGGAAGCGCCGGCGGTCCCGCCGGTAGCCGAGGTCGGTGATGAGGAAGCCAAAGGCCCGCTCGCAGGCGTCCCGCGCGGCGCGAAGGTACTCACCGGTCGCCATCACGGCCATCCCATGCGATCCACCTGATCCGCTCCACCGCCCGCGTGTCGCCCCGCCCACACCCGTACTTTAGGGCAGCACGCGAGGCTGGCGGTCGAAAAGGGCCAGGCCCACACAACGGTGGGCCTGGCCCTTGCTGTCTGAGTGTTCAGGCGTCGCGGTGGCGGAGGCGCCAGGCGGCCAGGGCCATGAGGATGGCGGTGTAGAGGCAGAAGACGCCGAATCCGGTCCAGGGGGCGAGTGAGCTGGGGTCGGGGCGGACGTTGGTGATGGCGACGCCGGCGGGGACCGGGAGATAGCCGTAGATGTGGTCGGAGAGGCTGGACGGAAGGAAGCCGACGAGGATCTGCGGGGCGAACAGCAGGGCGAACAGGGCGCCGATTGCGCCGGCGGTGCTGCGGAGCACGGCGCCGAGGCCGAGGCCGAACAGCCCGACGGCGGTGAGGTAGAGCGCGGCGCCGAGGACCGCTCGGGCGTTCCCCGATTGGCCGAGCGTGGTGTCGAGGTGGCCGGACGAGAGGATGGACTGGCCGACGAGGAAGGCGGCGAAGGTCGCGGGGACGGTGAGGGTCAGGACGGCGATCGCGAAGCCGATGGCCTTGCCCCAGAGGACGGGGAGCCGGCGAGGGACCGCGGCGAAGCTGGTGCGGATGGTGCCGGTGGCGTACTCGCCGGTGAACAGGAGCGCTCCGAGGATGCCGATCGAGATCTCGGCGAGCTGGACGCCGGCGAGGCTGACGGCGGTGGGGTCGAAGCTGGCGAGGCCGGCGGCGTCGTGGGGTGGCCTGGTGACGCGGACGCCGGCGTAGAGGGCGCCGAACCCGATGACCATGGCGACGGTGATGAGCAGGGTCCACGCGCTGGACGGGACGGTGCGGAGCTTGGTCCATTCGGAGCGGATGACTCTGGCCTGGGTGACGCGCTGGGCTCCCCGGCCGCGGGGCACGGTGGGCATGGTCGACTCGGTCATGCTGGTCATCCCTTCACTGTTCCGCTGTCGGGGGCGCGGTACTCGACCGCGTCGCTGGTCATGTCGATGAAGGCTTCCTCGAGGGAGGCCTGCTGGGCGGTGAGCTCGAGCAGGGTGATGCCGGCGGCGCCGGCGACGGTGCCGACACGGTCGGTGGTGAGCCCGGTGACGGTGAGGACGCCGTCCTGGTCGCGCGCGACGGTGACGTCGGGGGCTCTGAGCAGGATGGACAGCCCGTCGGGGTCGGTGGTGCGGACGCGGACGGTGTCATGGGCGGTGCCGGCGATGAACTCCTCGACGCCGGCGTCGGCGATCAGCCGGCCGCGGCCGATGACGATCAGGTGCTCAGCGGTCAGGGCCATCTCGCTCATCAGGTGCGAGGAGACGAAGACGGTCCTGCCTTCGGCGGCGAGGCCGCGCAACAGCGACCTGATCCAGCGGATGCCCTCGGTGTCGAGGCCGTTGACGGGCTCGTCGAGGATGATGGTGTCGGGGTCGCCGAGCAGGGCGCCGGCGATGCCGAGCCGCTGGCCCATGCCAAGCGAGAAGCCTCCGGCGCGGCGGCGGGCGACCTCGCTGAGCCCGACGGCCTCGATCACCTCGTCCACCCGGGAGCGGGGGATCCCGCAGGTCTGCGCGATCGCGAGCAGGTGGTTGCGGGCGCTTCGGCCGGGGTGGACGGAGCGGGCCTCCAGCAGCGCGCCGACCTCGCGGAGCGGCTCGTCGAGCCGCCGGTAGGGCCGGCCGTTGACGGTCACCGACCCGCTGGTGGGCGCGTCGAGCCCCAGGATCAGCCTCATGGTGGTCGACTTCCCGGCGCCGTTCGGCCCGAGGAAGCCGGTGACCACCCCGGGCCGCACGGTGAAGCTGAGGTCGTCGACGGCGAGCTTGTCGCCATATCGTTTGGTCAACCCGTGTGCTTCGATCATTTCTCCGTCCTCCTCGCCCTCTTCGGCGGCGCATCGTGGTGCGATGACGCCTGGCATCGTCGCCGGACGGGGACTCGCCGTCTCTGGGGCGCCCGGCGCGTGCGTGGTGGGGTTTTCCGCAGTCCGGCCGAGGGCTGACCGCATGGCCCGCGGTCCCGGCGGTGATTACAGTCAGCGCATGACATCGATCGGTGTGACCTCGGCCAGGCGGGCGCCGGCGAGCGCGCTGCGGGCCCTGAGCTCGCCGCGGAGCTGGCGGGCGACCGTCCACGCGGTCGCCGGCGTGCCGCTCGGGATCGGGGTCGGGGTGCTCATCGGCACCTTGGCGGTGTTCTGGTACGCCGCGGTCTGGAGCCTGGCCGACGGGCCCACCGGGGCCTGGTTCCTGCCCGTGACCTATGTGCTGGTCGCCGTGCTCGGCCCGGTCCTACTGCCCTGGCTGGTGCGGGGATGCAGCGTGGTGCAGCGGGCGCGGTTCCGCGAGCTGCTCGGGATCGAGCTGCCGGCCCCGTCCAGCACCGCGGGCGGGCGGCTGGCCCGCCTGCTGCGGCCCTTGCGCTCGGCGGACACCTGGCGGCAGCTCTGCTACCACCTGCTCGCCGTGGTGGTCGGCGGCGCCGGCGGCGCGCTGGTGGCGGGCTGCTGGCTGTCGGTGCCGATTGCGCTCGGCTTCGTCGGCCGGTTCTGGAGCCAGGGTGGCCAGGGGCCGGGCGTGCTCCTGGCCGGCACCGTCGTGGCGGCCGGCGTCCTGCTGGCCGCGCCATGGGTGGCGCGTGGGATTGCCCAAGCGGACGTGGTTCTGGCGCGGGTGCTGCTCGGGCCGGGGCGGGCGGAGGAGCTGGCGCTGCGGGTGGAGTCGCTGGCGCGGAGCCGGGCGGAGATCGTCGCGGCCACCGACGCGGAGCGGCGCAGGATCGAGCGGGACCTCCACGACGGCGCGCAGCAGCGGCTGGTGTCGTTGGCGATGCACCTCGGCATGGCCCGGGCGACCCTCACCGACGCGAGCGAGCCGGCCCGGAAGGCGATCGAAGAGGCGCACGACGAGGCGCTCCAGGCGCTGGCGGAGCTGCGCGAGTTCGTCCGCGGGCTGCATCCGGCGGTGCTGAACGACCGCGGCCTGGACGCGGCGCTCTCGGGAATCGCCGCGCGGTCGCCGCTGCCGGTGCGGCTGCGGGTCGAGGTCGCGACCCGCTGCTCGCCGAGCATCGAGGCGGTCGCCTACTTCGTGGTCTCCGAGGCGCTCACCAACGTCGCCAAGCACGCGCACGCCTCCAGCTGCGAGGTCACGCTCCGGCGCAGTGGCGACGTCCTGCGGATCGTCGTCAGCGACGACGGTGTTGGCGGCGCGTCGGAGGGTCGAGGCGGCAGCGGGCTGCGCGGGCTGGCGCAGCGGGCCGCCGCGGTCGACGGGACGATGGAGGTCGACAGCCCGGCCGGCGGGCCGACCAGGATCACCGTGGAGCTGCCATGCGAGTCGTGATCGCCGAGGATTCGGTGCTGCTCCGCGAGGGGCTGACCAAGCTGCTGGCGGACGGGGGCTTCGAGGTCGCCGCCGCGGTCCCGGACGCGGAAGAGCTCTTGCGGGCCGTCGCCGAGCACCACCCCGACCTGGTGGTGGTCGACGTCCGCATGCCGCCGACCCACACCGACGAGGGCATCCGGGCGGCGCTGATGATCCGGCGCCAGTTTCCCGAGGTCGCGATCCTGGTGCTGTCCCAGTTCGTCGAGGAGCGCTACGCCACCGACCTGCTGTCGGTCCAGACCAGCGGGGTCGGGTATCTGCTGAAGGACCGGGTGGCGCAGGTGTCCGACTTCCTGGACGCGCTGCGCAGGGTCGCGGCCGGCGGGACCGCGCTGGACCCTGAGGTGGTCGCGCAGCTGCTGGTCCGTCACCGCAGCGACCCGATCGACCGGCTCACCCCGCGGGAGCTCCAGGTGCTGCGGATGATGGCGGAGGGCCGCTCCAACAACGCGATCGTCGACACCCTCCACGTCAGCCATAGCGCGGTCGAGAAGTACGTGAGCGCCATCTTCACCAAGCTGGACCTGCCGCCGACCGACACCGAGAACCGCAGGGTCCTGGCGGTGCTGAAGTTCCTCCGGGTCTGACCCGGGCCCGGTTGACATCGCGGCACGCCTCCGGCACCGTCGGTTCGTGGCAGATCTCCGCGTACCCGGTACAACGCCCATACGTGGCGACCTGGGCGCGTTGCCGGGGGACGTGCCCGCGGCGGTGGTGATGAACAGCCACATCACCGGCCTGGCGGTGGCCCGCAGCCTGGGTCGCGCCGGGGTGCCGGTGGTCGGGCTGGACGACGAGCCGGGCGGTCTCGGCCAGCACAGCCGCCACCTGACCGCCCTGCTGCACTGCCCGTCGCCGACCGAGCACGGCGGCGACGCCCTGGCAAGCTTCCTCGACCGGCTCTCCGGCGGCTTCCCGCTGCCGCCGGTGCTGTTTCCGACCAACGACGACTGGGTGCTGGCGCTGGCCGAGCACCGCGGGTCGCTGGAGCCGGCCTACCGCTTCCCGTTCGCCGGCGCCGAGGTGCTGGCGGCGAGCCTGGCCAAGACCGACCTGTACCGGGCGGCCGAGCGGGAGGGCGTGGCGGTGCCGCGCTCGTGGTACCTCGACGGCGTGCCGCTCGCCGAGCTGGCCGGGTCGGCGCTGGTGGACGAGGTCGCCGCCGCGGTGCCGTACCCGTGCGTGCTCAAGCCGGACGACTCCAGGGCCTTCTACCGGGCGTACCGGGCCAAGGTGCTGGTGGTCGAAGGACCGGACGAGCTGCGCCGGCGGGTCGCCGAGACCGCCGGGCGTGGCCTGCGGATGGTCGCGCAGGAGATCGTCGAGCCGCCGCCGGGCGGGTTCTTCAGCGTCTGCTCCTACCTCGACGCCGGCGCCCGGCCGCGCGGGGTGTTCGTCGGCCGCAAGCTCGAGCAGTACCCGCCCGGCTTCGGGACCTCCTGCCTGGCCGACGCGCGCTTCGACGCCAAGCTCGCCGACGCCGGCCTGCGGGTGCTCGGCTCGCTCGGCTACCACGGCATCAGCGAGGTCGAGTTCGTGTGGGACGAGGCGCGCGGCCAGCACCTGCTGCTGGACGTGAACCCGCGGCCGTGGAAGTGGATCGGCCTGCCGATCGCGGCTGGCGTCGACCTGCCGCTGCTGGCCTACCGCGACACGGTCGGCGAGCCTTTCGACGCGCCGGCGCAGCGGGACGGGCTGCGCTGGGTGTTCCTGCGCGACTACGTGCGGCTGCTGCGGGAGCGGGCGGACACGGTCCCCGACGCGCGGGTGACCAAGCCGGAGTGGCTCGACCTGGTGCGGGGCCGCCTGCCGGCCGCCGGCAGCCTGGTCGACGCCGTCTTCGACCCGGACGACCCCGAGCCGTTCTACGACGTGCTCCGGGGCGAGCTGGCCGGCAGCGCCTATGCCTGCGCCTGTTGACCAGGTGACCATTCGGAAGGAGCTTGGATGCGCTTCGGGTACTGGATGCCGGTGTTCGGCGGGTGGCTACGGAACGTGCCCGACGAGGGGATGCCGGTCGCGTGGGAATACGTGCGCGCGCTCGTCCAGGAGTCGGAGGCCAGCGGGTTCGACCTGTCTCTGATCGCGGAGCTGAACCTCAACGACATCAAGGGCCACCGGGCTCCCTCGCTGGACGCCTGGACCCTGGGCCCGGCGGTGGCGGCGGTCACCGAGCGGCTGGAGCTGATGCTGGCAGTGCGACCGAACTACCACGCGCCCGCGCTGACCGCCAAGGCGATCTCGACGCTCGACCTGATCGCGCCGGGGCGGGTCAGCCTCAACGTGGTCTCGTCCTGGTGGAAGGACGAGGCTGCCCAGTACGGCGCGCCGTTCGACGTCCACGACGCCCGCTACGCGCGGACCGAGGAGTGGCTCAGCGCCGTCACGCGGCTGCTGCGCGAGCCGGTGGTCGACCACCACGGCGCCCACTACCAGCTCGACGGCACGATCCTGGAGCCGAAGCCGTCGCGGCAGCCGACCGTGTGGATGGGCGGCGAGTCGCCTCGGGCCAAGGAGGTGATCGCGGCGCTCGGCGACGGCTACGTGATGCACGGCGACCCGCCCGAGGTGATCGCCGGCAAGGTGGCCGACATGTCCGCGCGGCGCGAGTCCGCCGGCGGGGCGCCGCTCGGCTTCGGGGTCAGCGGCTTCGTCATCTGCCGCGACACCGAGGCGGAGGCGCGGGCGGAGCTCGACCGGGTCCTGAACGTCCGGTCGAGCCCCGAGGCGTACGCCTCCTACCAGGACTTCATCGCCGGGTCGCAGCTCGAGTCGCAGGTGAGCCTGGAGGAGTACTCGGTCTCCAACCGGGGCCTGCGCGCCGGTCTGGTCGGCACCCCCGAGCAGATCACCGAGCGGATCCAGGCCTACGAGCGGGCCGGCGCCGGGCTGATGCTGCTCCAGTTCTCGCCGCAGCGCGAGGAGATGGCCCGCTTCGGCGAGCAGGTCATCGCCGGCTACCCGCGCTAGGCGGGGCGACGGCCTACGCGGTTGCCGCGGTTGACTCGGCGGGGCCGGCACCTACCATGTGAATGAACGCTTGTTCGCCACGACGGTGGAGGTGGAGATGGGGTCCCAGGTCGAGCCGTTGGCCGGAGTGGTGCTGCGCGGTGGCAAGGTCCTCGATGCGGCGACCGGCGAGAACGCCCCGCTGGACCTTGGCGTGTCCGGCGGGACGGTGGTGGAGCCGTCGAGCCTGGACCGGCCGACCGAGGTCGACGCCTCTGGCCTGACGATCACCTTCGGCCTCTGGGACAACCATGCCCACCCGGGCAGCCTGATGTACGACCCGTCGGCCGGCGGGTTCTTCGAGTCGATCGCCTCGCGCACGGTCCGCGCGGGCGAGAACCTGCGCCAGGCCGCATCCATGGGCGTCACCGGGATGCGCTGCCTCCACGAGGTCTCGGGCATCGACCTGGCCTGGGCGGCCGCCTACAAGGCCGGGGCTCCGGCCGGTCCGCGGGTGCTCTGCGCCGGCCAGGCGATCCGGACCACCGGCGGGCACGGCACGGTGTTCCCGCGCCGCTACTTCGAGTTCGACGACGCGCTGGTCGCCGACGGCCCGGCGGAGATGGCGCGGGCGGTGCGCTCGCAGGTCGAGCGGGGCGTCGACTGGATCAAGGTGCTGCTGACCGGTGGGCTGATGAGCGAGCACGAAACGGTCGACGGCGCCCAGCTCAGCGACGAGGAGCTGGTGGCGCTGGTGGCCACGGCGACCCAGCGCGGCCGGCCGGTCGCCGCGCACTGCGGCGGCGCCAGGCCGGCGGAGCGCTTCGCCGAGCTGGGCGGCCGCACCATCGAGCACGGCTACGCCCTCGACGAGCGCGCCGCCAAGCGCATGGCGGAGGCGGGGACCTGGCTCGACCCGACCCTCGGGGTCTCGCACGACTCGGCCTTCATCAGCGCCGACGACTGGCCCGCCTACGCCGCCGAGCGGGCCGCCCAGGTCGCCCCCGCGCACGCCGAGTCGCTGCGGATGTGCATCGAGGCGGGGGTGCGGATCGTCACCGGCGCGGACCTCAACCCGATCGGGCCGCGGCTGCACGCGGAGCTGGAGTTCCTCCAGAAGGCCGGCATGAGCCGGCGCGAGGTCCTGTACGCGGCGACGGTGGCCAGCCGCACCCTGAACGGTCTCGGCGACGCCACCTCGCCGCGTCCCGGGGTCGCCGCCGACCTGCTGCTGCTCGACGGCGACCCGCTCGAGGACCTCGGCGTCCTGCGTGAGCCCGCGGCGGTGATGGCCTACGGCCGCTTCCTGTTCGGGCCCTGAGCCTCGGCTCGCCTCGGACGGGTCAGCGAACGGTCAGCGAAGGTCAGCGAACGGTCAGCGTGCCGCGCATGCCGGCGGCCTCGTGGCCCGGGACGGTGCAGACGAACTTGTAGGTGCCCGGGGTCGCGGTGAAGGTGACGCTGCGAGTCCCACCCACGGGCACGCCGAGGTCGACGCCGAGTTGCTGAATCGTGAACGTGTGCCAGAACAGGTCGTGGTTGGCCAGCGACACCGTCACCTGACCCGGACTGGCGGCCAGGGACGTGGCCGAGAACGCGGCTCGGGCGGCTTGGAGCGTCAGTTGCTGGGACCCTTCGGCGACGGCGGCACGCGGCGGTCCGGCCACGGCGGCGGCCGCGACCGCGATGGCGACCACCACCACGGTGCCCACCGCCACGACCACGGGGCCCCTCCCGGCGGTCCGGCCACGACGCCGCTCCACGGCGGCGGCGACCACGGCGATGAGGCCGGCGAGCGACATTCCCGTCAGCGAGGCGGGCAGCGCGATGCCCCCGATCGCTTCGCCGGCGGCCAGGTTGCTGACCGCCGCGGGCAGCATGAACGCCGCCACGTCGATGAAGAGCAGGCCGAGCAGCACCAGCCCGGGAAGTGCCCGCCGGAGCTGCGCCAGCCCGGCCCCGATCACCAGCAGCGCGGCGATGGCGAGCGCTTCGCGGTCCCCCCGCGCGAACCCGACGACCGCGAGCACGAGCACCTCCGCCGCCGCCGCGGTCTGCGCGAGCCTGCCCCAGCTGAGCCTCGAGCGACCGCCGCCCGCGCCCGGCCCGGCGCCGGCGCCCGCGGCCTCGAGCGCCGCCTGATCTCCCTTTGACAGGTCCTGTCGCATCGTCGACCCTCCACTGCTTGCCCAGAGCGCTACCGGGCTCTGGTTTCTAGGTGGAGTGTCATCCGTGCGCGTCCCGGCATCGTTACGGGACCGCTCCTGTGCCCGACGCCCTTACGGCCGCCGCCGCAGGGCGGCGCGGGCGGCCAGGTGGCCGCACATCCCATGGACGCCGCCGCCCGGCGGCGTGGACGAGGAGCACAGGTACACGCCCTCCAGCGGAGTGGCCCAGGGAACCAGTCTCGGGACCGGGCGCGTGAGCAGCTGACGCAGGTCCTGGAGGCCGCCGTTGATGTCGCCGCCAACGTAGTTGGCGTTGTAGCGCTCCAGGTCGGCGGGGCCGAAGAGGTGGCGGGCGAGGATCCGTTCGCGGAAGCCGGGGGCGAAGCGCTCGACCTGTGCCTCGATCCGTTCCGCGGTGATCTCGGGCTCGAGCGTCGAGCCGTGCGGGACGTGGCAGTACGCCCACGCGGTGTGCCGTCCCTCTGGCGCCCGCGTGGGGTCGAAGCGGCTCGGCTGCGCGAGCAGCGTGAACGGGCGTTCGGGGTGCTCGCCCCGTGCGACGGCCGCCTCGGCGGCGACCACCTCCCGGAGTCTGCCGCCCAGGTGGACGGTGCCGGCCTGCTCGCAGCCATGGGCCTTCCAGGGGATCGGCCCATCCAGGGCCCAGTCGACCTTGACCACGCCGGGCCCGTAGCGGTAGCGCGCCAGCCGCCGCCGGTAGCCGCCGGGCAGGCGGTCGCCCGCGATCCGCAGGAATTGGCGCGGGGTCACGTCGAGCAGCACCGTCCGGGCCCGCAGCTCGGTCAGCGAGCGCACCTCGTGACCGCAGACCACCTCGCCGCCGAGCTCGCGCAGGTGGGCGACGAGCGCGTCGGTGATCGCCTGCGACCCGCCGCGCGGCAGCGGCCAGCCGACCGTGTGGCCGAGCGCGGCCAGCAGCAACGCGTAGCCCGCCGTCGGCCGCCGCTCCAGCGGCAGCATCGCGTGCGCGGCGATCCCGGCGAACAGCCCGCGCGCCGCCTCGCCGCCAAAGCGCGCGCCGGCGAGCCGGGCGGCCGCCTGGGCGCCGAGGCGGCCGAAGCGGGCCAGCAGCAGCGGGTGGCGGGGCAGCCGCAACGGGTCCAGCAGGCTCTCGGCCAGGTCCAGGCCCTTGTGCGCGAACGGGCCGAACAGCCGGCGCCAGGCCTCCCCGTCCTGGCCCAGCCACCGCGCCGTCCCGTCCACGGAGCGCTCCAGGACCCCCGCCGAGCCGTCGTCGAGCGGGTGGGCGAGCGGGAAGGGGGCCTGCACCAGCTCGAGTCCGTGGCGCTCCAGCGGCACCTCGCGCAGGAACGGCGAGGCGAGCGCGAGCGGGTGGATCGCCGAGCAGACGTCGTGGCGGAATCCCGGCAAGGTCAGCTCGGCGGTCCGGCAACCGCCCCCGGCGCCGGCGGACGCCTCCAGCACCATCACCGATCGCCCGGCGCGAGCCAGCGTGATCGCGGCCGCCAGGCCGTTCGGGCCCGCGCCGACGACCACCGCGTCGGGCTCAGCCACGCGCGCGCCGTGCCTCACGCCCGCCGCGGACGGCCCGGAGAAGCGCCCGCACCGGTGCGCCGAGGGCGTAGAGCACCGAGCGGACCCCGGCGTTGTGCCACACGTTGCCGGCCTTCGACCACTGGCGGCGCCGGTCCACGCAGACCACCGCGGTGGTGACCGCCGGGTCCGCCACGCCGAGATGACGCGCGAGGTTGGCCAGGGTCTCCCGCCAGAAGCGGTCCTCCCGCCGCTGCACCATCAGCGGCATCCCGAGCTCGTACAGCGGGTCGTTGGCGCGGAGCAGGACCTGGGCCTGCGCCACGCAGGTCCCATCCGGCTCGGCGGCGGCGCTGAAGGTGATCCATGCGGCGAAGATGTGCCCCTCCGGGGTCATGAAGGTGAACGACTCCTCGTCCGCGTAGAGCACCAGGATCCCGGTGGACAGCTTGACGCCACCGCCGACCGACAGGTTGAGCAGCGCGACATCGCCCGGTGCGATGCTCGTGAGCGGACCGTAGAAGCGACCCGAGTCCGGCCAGAAGCTGCCGAAGTCCTGCTTCCAGGTGGCGATCACCTTCGCGGGGGTGGTCTCGACACCGGCCAGCTCGACCCGATAGGTCTTCTGCCAGAGCTTGCCGAAGCCCTGGATCGGCCCGACCACCCGCTTGCCGGTGACGTTGAGGTTGATGGCCTCGGCCGGCACCTCGCCGAGCCGGAGGGTCGAGACGTGCTTGGCCCAGTTGGCCGCGTCGCGCGGGGTCAGCTCGGCGGTCTCGCCGCCGCCGTCCGCCGGTTGGGTGGTCATGTCCGGATCCTTTCCCCCCTCAGCGCCCGCCGACGGCGACCAGCGCCGCCGCCTCGCTGTCGTGGATGTCGATCGCCTCGTCCAGGCGGGTCAGCGCGAAGATCTGTCGGTAGTGCTGGTTGAGGCCGAAGGCGAGCAGGCGCTGGCGCTGGCGGTTGGCCCGGACCAGCAGCATCACCAGCATCCCGATGCCACCCGAATTCATGTAGTCCAGGCCGCTGAAGTTGAGGATGATCGCCTTGGTCGTCGGCGTGTTCGCGCTGGCGTAGGCGTCGTTGAAGGCCGCCTCGCTCCCCGCCGTCACGTCGCCGCGGATGTCGACCACGCTGACCAGCCCGTCCACCTGGCGGACGTCCATCGTGCCGGCGTTCTGTTTCATTCGTTCCCTCCTCCCGCGGTGCGGGCGTCTTGGCCGTCGGTTGCCGCGGGCTCTCCGCGTACGGCGCTGTCCTCGTCGCCGTAGATGCCGATGAAGTCGGACAGCCGGGTGATCCCGAAGATGTGCCGGTAGTGCTCGGTGAGGCCGTAGGCGCTGATCGCCCGGCGCTCCTTGCGGGCCCGCGCGAGCAGGCCGACGATCACGGCGATCCCGGTCGAGTTGATGTAGCTGACCTCGCTGAAGTTCAGCAGCACCCTCGCGCCGGCGTCGGCGACCGCCTCGTCGTACGCCCGTTGCAGCGGCGTGTCGGCATCGCGGTCGATGTCGCCGGCGATGTCGAGGACGGCAACGCCGCCGCGGTGGCGGACTGCCACCCTCGGCTCAGTCGTTGTCATCGCCTGCCTCCCTTCCTTCCCTGGCGCCACCCAGGTGCACGATGAGGTGGACCGTGTGATGCAGCTGGTCGCCCGAGGTGCGCAGGTCGTCGACCATGTTGCGGATCAGGAACAGCCCCCAGCCGCGAGGGCCCTGCGCACCGGCGAGCTTGGCCTCCAGGTCGGGCGCGGGCGCATCCGGGATCGGCCGGTCGCCACCCTGGTCGGTGACGGCCACCTCGAGCTCGGTCGCCGAGGCGGTCACGCGGATCGCCACCGGCAGCTCCGGCCGGCCTTGGTTGCCGTGCTCGGCGGCGTTCATGATCCCCTCGCCCACCGCGGTCTTGAGCCGCTCCATCCGGGAGGCGGGGAGGTCGAGCTCGGCCACCGCCCGCGCCACCCGCTCGACCGCGGCGCGCTCGGTGCCGGGTTCGCTCGACACCTCGAATTCGTCCAGGAGCCGTTGCCCCGCCGCCCCCGCCGCGCCGGCCGCGCCGGCCAGGCGTTGCAGGGTGACCAGGGTGATGTCGTCCTCCTGCTCCCAGGCGGGACCGGTGAACAGGGCCAGCTCGCTGAGCAGCAGGTCGATCAGGGCCTCGCCGCCGTCGCGCTCGCCGCACAGCTTGGCCAGCCGCGGGAAGCCGAACATCTCCCCGGCGGGCGAGTGGGCCTCCGCCAGCCCGTCGGAATGCAGCAGCAGGCTGTCGCCATGGCCCAAGGTCGTCTCCTGCTCCTGGTAGTCCATGTCCGGCAGGAGCCCCAGCGGCATTCCCGCGGCGTGCAGCTCGGTGACGCCGTCCCTGGTGCGCAGGTTTGGCAGGTTGTGGCCGGCGTTGGCGAAGCGAAGCCGGCCGCTTGCCGGGTCGAGGACCGCGTAGAGACAGGTCACGAACATGCTCGGCGGCATCTCGTCGATCAGCAGCTGGTTGGCTCGCCGCAGCACCGCGCCCGGGGCGACCAGCCGCATGGCCTCGCCGCGCAGGACAGAGTGGGTGGTCGCCATCACCAGCGCGGCCGGCACGCCCTTGTCGGTGACGTCGCCCACCACCAGGCCCACCTGCCCGTCGGGCAGCTCGATGAAGTCGTAGAAGTCCCCGCCGACCGCGCGGGCCGGCCGGTAGTAGGCGGCCACGTGCCAGCCGGGCAGGTCCGGCAGCTCCCGGGGCAGGAACTGCTGCTGGATGAGCTGCGCGACCTTAAGCTCCTGCTCGATCCGCTCCCGCTCGCGGATCTCCGCCTGCTGCTGGCGGACGAGCTGGGCGACCCGCACCGCCGGCGCCGCGTGGGCGGCCAGGTCGTCCAGCAGCTTGCGGTCGTCGTGCGAGTACTCCTGCTCGCTGCGGCGCGGTCCGAGGCGGAGCAATCCGATCAGCTCGCCCTGGCTGATCAGCGGCACCACCAGGCGAGTGCCCTCGGCGCGCAGCGCGTCGAGCGCCGGGGAGTCCAGCTCCAGCGTGTCGAGGTCGACGGTGGCGTGCGCGTTCGAGAAATACGCGAGCAGCGGGTCGTTCGGAGCGATATCGATCCCGCCCATGCCCGCGGGCTCGCGCGCGCCGGAGCCGGCCACCCCACGGTCGCTCGGCTCCGGCGGGAGCACCCGCCACCGCCTGTTCCTTCGTGTTGACATCGCAGCCTCCGACCCCGTTTGTAGCCGACGATCGTCCCGGCAACGTTACGGCACAGCGTTACGGCGGGCCGCTTGGTCAGTTTGCAGGTTGCGCTCCGCCCCGCGGACCGCTATCCAGGGCGAAAGCGTCGGTGGCGCGGTGGGACGCGGGGAGAGGAGCACATGGGACTGCGGCTGGCGCTGCTCGGGGCGCCGCGCCTCGAGGTGGACGGAGCGGCGCTTCGGGTCGACACCCGCAAGGCGGTCGCGCTGCTCGCCTACCTCGCCTACCGGGGCGGGCGTCACGGACGCGACGAGCTCGCCGCGCTGCTCTGGCCCGACGGCGACGACGCCCACGCCAGGGCCGCCCTGCGCCGCACGCTCTCAGCGCTGAACCAGGCCCTCGGCGGCACCGCCCGGGTCGCCGCGGACCGCATCGGCCTCGAGCTGGTGGCGCCCGGGATGGACCTGGACGTCGATCGCTTCCGGAGGCTGGTCGTCGCGTGCGACGCGCACGGACACGAACCGGAGCGGGCCTGTGGTGCCTGCGCGGAGCCGCTCGCCGAGGCGGTCGCGCTGCACCGCGGCAACTTCCTGGCCGGCTTCGCCCTGCGCGACGCCCCCGAGTTCGAGGACTGGCAGTTCGCCGAGGCGGAGGCGCTGCGCAGGGAGCATGCCGCCGCGCTCCAGCGGCTGGTCGTGGGCCTGGCGGTGCAGGGGCGCTGGCAGCCGGCGATCGCCAACGCCGAGCGGTGGCTGGCGCTGGACCCGCTCCACGAGCCCGCCCACCGCCAGCTCATGCGCCTGTACGCCTGGAGCGACCAGCGCGGCGCGGCCATCCGCCAGTACCGCGCCTGCGTTCGGGTCCTCGACGAGGAGCTTGGCGTGCCCCCGCTGGAGGAGACGACCGACGTCTATCAGGAGGTCACCGAAGGCCGCGTCGGGCCACCGCCCACCGCACCGGCGGGGACGGCCAAGACCGGCGGCGCCGCGCCGCCCGTCGTGGTCGAGGACCCGGGCGTCCAGACGGCGAGGATCCCGCTGGTCGGGCGCGACGCGCAATGGGCGGCCCTGCTGGAGGCCTGGGCAGGGGTCGAACGGCACGGCAAAGGGCGGCTGATCGGGCTCACCGGCGAGGCCGGCGTCGGCAAGACGCGTCTCGCCGACGACCTTGCCGCCCACGTCCGGATGGCGCACGGGGAGGTGCTGGTCTGCCCGAGTTACGAGGGAGAGCGCCTGGCCTACGGGCCGCTCGCCGACGGGCTCCGCGCCGCGCTGGCGCGGCCGGACGGCACCGACTGGGTGCGGGACCTGGAACCACACTGGCTGGCTGAGGTCGCCAGGCTCCTGCCGGAGCTGGCCCCGCTCGTGCCCGACGGCCCGATCGTGCCCCCGCCGGACGGGCCCGGCGCGCAGGGTCGTCTGCTCGAAGGCCTGCGCCGCGCGGTGCTCGCGGCGGCCAGCGGCGAGCGGCCGGGGGTGCTCCTGCTCGACGACCTGCACTGGGCCGACGATGCGACCCTCGATGCCGTCGGCTACCTGGTCCGCAGGCTGGACCGCTCGCCGCTGCTGGTGCTGGCCGCATGGCGCGGCGAGGACCTCCCGCGCGGACATCACCTCCGTCGCGTGGTCGCGGAGGGACAGCGGGCACGCACGGCGACGACGCTGACCCTGGACCGGCTGGACCGCGCGGCAACCGCCGAGCTGGTGCGCACGGTCTCGCCCGTCCACACGGCCGCCACCGAGGAGCTGTACCAGCGGACCGAGGGTCTGCCGCTGCTGCTGGTCCACTACCTGGCCGCGCTCGGCGGCGCCGAGGCCGCTGAGGGGACGTTGCTCGCGGAGGGGACGTCGCCCGCCGAGGGGCGGCTGCCCGCCCTGCCCAGCGGCGCGCGAGAGCTGTTCCAGGCCCGGCTCGAAGGGGTCTCGGCGGCGGCCTGGCAGCTGCTCACCACCGCCGCGGTGATCGGCCGCTCCTTCGACGCCGACATCGTGCGCGAGGCCAGCGGGCGGAGCGACGACGAGGCGATCGCCGCCATCGACGAGCTGGTGCGGCTCGGCCTGATCCACGAGGTGGCCGGCGCCGCCACGAGCTACGACTTCAGTCACGAGCAGATGCGGCTGCTGGTGGACGAGCAGGCCGGCCTCGCCCGCCGCCGGCTGCTGCACCGGCGCGTGGCGCAGGCGCTCATCCGCCAGGCCCGCGGCCATGCCATCCCGGCGCAGCCCGCCTCGATCGGTCACCACCTGCAGCTCGCGGGGCGCGATGCCGAGGCGGCGGAGTGGTTCGAGCGGGCTGGCGCGCAGGCGGCGGCGCTGTATGCCAACCGTGAGGCCGTCGATCACTACCAGACAGCCCTGGCACTCGGGCATCCCGAGCCGGTCCGCCTCGAGATCGCCCTGGGCGACCTCCATACGCTCCTGGGTGAGTACGGCAGCGCCCTGGCCGCCTACGAGACGGCCGCGGCCCACTGCGGCCCCGATGAGCTCGCCACGGTCGAGCACAAGCTCGGCCGCCTCCACCACCGCCGCGGCGACTGGGAGGCGGCCGAGGCGCACCTGGAGGCGGCGCTCGCCGCCCTGCCGGCCGCGTCGCCGCCAGATGACGCCCTGGCGGGCGCGACCCGCGCCCGGTTGCTCGCCGACCGCAGCCTCACGGCCCATCGGCGCGGCCGCACGGACCAGGCCGGCGAGCTCGCCGCCCAAGCGCTCGACCTGGCCGAGGCCGCCGGCGATCCAGCCGCGCTGGCGCAGTGCCACAACCTCGTCGGCATGCTCGCCACCAGCGTCGGCGACCATGAGCGCGCGCGGCGTCACCTGGAGCGGAGCCTGGTCATCGCCGAGACGCTGGCCGACCCTGCCGCGCGGGTCGCCGCGCTGAACAACCTCGCCCTCGCGCACCAGGCCGCCGGCCGCGTCGACGAAGCGCTGGAGCTGACCACGGCCGCGCTGGACCTCTGCACCGCGCAGGGCGACCGGCACCGTCAGGCGGCGCTCCACAACAACCTGGCGGACCTCCTTCGCGCCGCCGGCCGCCTTGACGAGGCGATGATCCACCTCAAGCAGGCGGTGGCGATCTTCACCGAGGTGGGCGAGCCGGACCGCCTCCAGCCGGCGATCTGGCAGCTCGTCGAGTGGTAGGCCTCACCCGACCGGATCGCCCGGTTCCCGCGCGGTGCCGCCGGAGGGTCGAAGCCACAGCTCCACCCTCGTCGGCTGCATCGTCTGGTCGACCACCCCCAGCAGCTCCGTCGTAAGCGTGTCCAGGTCGACCTGCTCGCGCAGCCTGGCGCTGAAGGTGGCGATCGTCTGGACGGCGTCGTAGCGGCGCCGGTCGAAACGGCGGTCCACGAGCTCCTGGACGCGGCGACGGGCGGGCCGGAACGCCGCGGCCACCGCCAGGGTCGCGCCCGCCACCGCCAGGCTGGAGCTTCGGCCGAGCAGCAGGCCGAGCAGCAGGACCAGCACGGCGTAGCCGCCGCCGAGCAGCAGCGTGAGCAGTCCATACGCGAGCGTGCGGCTGATGATGCGGTCCAGGTCGTACAGCCGGTAGCGCAGGACCGCGGCGCCGATCCCGAGCGCCAGGATCGGCGGGCAGAGACCTCCCGCCAGCGGAGCCAGGGCAAAGGCGCCCAACACCAGCGCGACCAGAAGCGCCACCGTCAACAGCGTCAGCACGATCGTTGTCAACGCGACCCATTGCAGCTGCTGCCGCTCGATGCCGCGGGCGCGGCGGAACCGCACCACCAGCGAGGCCGCGGCCACCACGAAGGCGATCACGGCGACCGCGAAAGCCGCCCGGTAGGCGACCAGCCGCACGCCATCGAGCGCCTGGAGGTCGAGCGGGCTGTCGACGGCCTGGACACGCCGGTCGCCTGGCCTGGGCGCCAGCGTCACCACCACCAGCAGGACGACCGGCGTGGCCGCGGTGACCCTCGCCCACCAGCGCCAGCGAGGCGACGGTAGCGCCCCGGTCGGCGTGAGCAGCAGGAGAAAGCCGTTGCAGACCATCGCCAGGACGATCGTGGCGGGCAGGCACAGGGCGACCAGGGCGGCGGCTGGAGCGGCACCGGCGCGGGCCACCCCGTAGTTCGTGTACTCGATGGCGACCGCGGCCGCGCTCAGAGAGAGGCCGAGGACCAGCAGCAGCCACCCCGCCGGGTGGCGGGGTCGGCGGCTGGCCAGCACCGCCCCCACCGTTGCCACGCTCACCGCCCCGAACAGCGGCGGAAAATTGGTGAGCTTGAGCGCGACCAGGTCGGGCCGGCCCGCCTGTCGCAGCAGCTCATCCATCCAGACGAC
>JBEDUQ010000108.1:0-3194 GCA_040414855.1 Actinomycetota bacterium | reverse complement strand
CCACCTGGGCGCTGATCGGGCGGGGGTAGTGCCGCAGGTAGGGCGAGTTGCGGCGCTCGAAGTAGGCGGTATCGACGACGCCGGGTGTCACCAGCGTGACCGGGATGCCCTGCGCCCTCAGCTCGGCACGCAGCGCGTCGGCCAGCATGGCGACCCCCGCCTTGGTCGCCGAGTACCAGGCCTCGCCGGGCACGCCGACCAGGCCGGCGATCGACCCGACGAAAACCAGGTGGCCGGCGCCCGGCCGCAGGTAGCTGAGCGCGGCGTGGGCCACGTGCGCGGACGCGCGCAGGTTCACGTCGAGCAGGGCGTCGATCTCCTCGGCGGTCATCGCGGCGAACGGGCCGGACCAGCCCGCTCCGGCGTTGGACACCACCACGTCGAGGCCGCCGAGCGCGTCCGCCGCGGCGTCCACGACGACCCCCGGCTGGCCGCGGACCGCCAGGTCGCCCGCCACGGCGACCCCGCCGGTGTCCCCGGCCACCTCCTCGAGCGCCGCGGGATCGCGGCCGGTCACCGCCACCTGGAAGCCGTGGGCGGCGAACACGCGCGCCGTGGCCGCGCCGATGCCGCTGGACCCGCCGGTGACCAGCACCTTGCGGGGCGCGGCCGCGCGGGCTGCGGCGGCGCGGGCTCGTGCTGTCTTCATCGCCATGATCGTCTGGCCAGCTCCCGTTCGGCGACGGCGGCGCCCGTGACGAGCAGCCAGACCGGCTGCGTGGCGAGCAGGAAGACCAGCCAGGCGTCGAAGCCCCGCACCTGATGCCCGCCCGGCTCAAGGTGCCGCGCGCCCAGCCGCTGGCAGATCGACGAGGTGGCCGTGCAGAAGCTCGCGGCGAGACTCAGCAAGATCGCTAGTTCCATCCGCGCGCGGCTCTGCTTCCTGTTATCGCGTGCCTGGCGAGCCCCCGGGGCGGCGAGACGCCGCGGCGGCTCCATTTCGATCTTGTCACACCCGTTTTGGTACCCGAAACTTACCCTAGGTAAATGGATGATGGCGATCAGTGGTCTAGCCGGGACTGCAGGTCATCCAGCCGGGCATGCAGCAGCGCGATCTCGGCGGAGAGCACCGCGTACGGTGACTGCTCCGGCTGGCTGGGAGCCTCCGGCGCCTCGACGCGGACCTTGCCGTCGAGCAGCGCCGCGAAGGTGGCCAGGGTCAGCGCCCGCCGTCCTCCCGCGCACCGGTCGCATACCGGGGCCAGGTGCCGCCAGCCGACCAGGCCGCTGCCCGCGTCGGCCAGCGCGGTCGCCGGGTTACCGCAGCCGCACGTGCTCCCGGAGACCACAAGGACGCGCTGCCTGCTATAGCGCAGGCCGCGCTCGTAGCGGATGTACCGGCCGGACGCCGCCACCTCCAGCAGCAGCGCGGACCTGTTCTCCGTCGCGCAGCCGAGGGCCCGCGCGTCGGACAGCTCGTGCAGGCAGTAGAACCCGCACCCGCACCACCGGCGCGGCGGCGCGTGCCGCGGGCTCCACACGCACGACGCCTCCGCGGTGACCCCGTACACGGACTCCGCGCCGAGCGTCAGCCCGGCGAACGCTGTCTTCGCGCCGTCCGCGGACAGCACCGCGCGCGCCAGCTTGTACCCGGTAAACGGCCGGAGCGGGCGCTCAGCGCCCGGCGGCCTGCTCTCCCGGCCCGGACGCCCGGAAGCCCCCGGAAACTTCAGCCTGGGGAATGATGACACCGGCGTGCCGTGACTATCGGCCAGCCACCGGGTCAGCCCGCTCTGACAACCGGTTCGGGCTCCGGAGTCACTACCTGACGTTCGGGATCATCGATCAGTTCATCGGTCTCGGAGACGTTCTCGGCGTCCTCGACGTAACCTGCCGCCTTTTCCTTGCCCAGCCGCATGCTCACACCTCCTACGTATGCTGTTCCCCCCGCGGGGTCATCCCCACACCTGACGAGCCACCGACACCACGAGATCCAGCTTGCGGCGCTCGTCGTCGACCGTGATGAGGTTGCCGAGGGAGCCGGAGGCGAAGCCGCACTGCGGGCTGAGCGCCAGCTGCTCGAGCGGGACGTACCTGGCGGCCTCGTCGATGCGGCGGCGGAGGTCATCCGGGTTCTCCAGCTGGGGAACCTTGGTGGTGACCAGGCCGAGGACGACCGTGGGGCCGGTTGACCCGCGCGGGACGAAGCGGAGCGGCTCGAAGCCGCCGGCCCTTTCTGTGTCGTACTCGAGCAGGAACCTGTCGACGGGCACCTCGTTGAACAGCCGCTCGGCGACCGGCTCGTAGCCACCCTGCGCCATCCAAGAGCTGCGGTAGTTGCCGCGGCAGATGTGCATGCCGACCGTGACGCCTGGGTGCTTGTCCTTGACCGCGGTGACGACCGCGCGGTCGGTCGTGATGGTGGCGTCGAGCGCCACCGCCGGGTCGACGCGGGACCGCACGCTGCCGGCGTGCCCGGCATCGATCGCCTGGTTGTAGCCGAGAGAGTCGAGCTGGATCCAGCCGACGCCATGGCCGGCGACCAGGTCGCCGATCTCCTCAATCTGGAGCCCAGCCAGGTCGCTGGTGAGGTCGCCGATCTCCGGGTAGGCGGTCGCGCTCCGCACCGGGTCCCAGATCATGCCCGCCATCGAGGCGCTGATCATGGTGACCTTGAAAGCCCCAGGGGCGTGCGCGGCCATGAAGTCCGCTTCAATCCTGGTGAGGTCGCCCTTCCTGGCGACCTTCTCGACGGCGACCGCGCCGTCGCTCAGCGTCTCCTGCTCGGTGAGCTCCCTGCCGTCGCGGTACCAGCGCATCGTCCGCCTGGCCGGGACGACGCCGCTGAGGCTTTCCAGCAGGCCCGCGCGCCACGACTCGCGGCGCGCCTCGCCGTCGGTGAAGACGGCCAGGCCGGCCTGTTTCTGGATGTCGAGGAGCTCCGCGACGGCGCGGTCCTCGACCTCGCGGATTTCGCCGGTGCCGAGCTCGCCCTTGTCGCGGGCCTCGCGCGCCGCCAGGAGATAGGGCGGGCGGAGGAGGCTGCCCACGTGTTCGGCGTGATGCTCGGTGGCCATGCTGATCACTCTTCGCCGGATGACGGTTGGTGTCTACGGGTATTAGTCGATCTATGGAGGTTTCTGGATACGCCGATTACCTCACCGACGCGGACCTGCGGCTGCTCGCGCGGGCGGTCGGCCTGCCGGAGGCCTCGATGAGCGGCCTGGCCAGTGATCCCTTCGCCGTTGAGGGGC
>JBEDUQ010000107.1:0-17421 GCA_040414855.1 Actinomycetota bacterium | reverse complement strand
CGTGAACAGGATCGGGGAGGGTCAGAGCAGCCAGACGGTCGTCGACGTCCGCTACTCCAGCCTTGCCGACGACGCCGCGCTCAAGGCTGAACAGGACCAGGCCGCCCAGATCGTGTGGGAATACGTGCCCATCCGACTGTCCGCGGTCAGGGTCGCCGCCATCACCCGCCAGGTCGGCGTGCCCGGGCTTGGGGGCGCGCAGGTCAGCCGCGGAAACGTGTACTCCCGCGAGGAGCTGGCCAGTAGGTATGGCCCTCGTCCCGCCCGCCTGGACAAGCCGCCGAGCAAGGTCCCTCCGGCGGCCATCCTGCTCTTGGCCCTGGTCGTGGTCGGCGCTGTCGTCGGGGTGGTGGTGCTCATTGCCGTGCTGGCGTTCCGCCGCCGGCGTCAACCCACGCCAGACGCGCCAGGCGCATGGTTCCCGCCGGGCCACCACCAGCCGTGGTCGTCCCAGACGCAGGGATGGGCCACACCCGGACCCGGCTGGGGGACGCCCGACCCGACCGAGGCAGTGGCCCCCAACCCACCCCACGAGAACCGACCCGGCCAGGGGCAACCGCCAAGCCCGGGATCAGGACCGTCGCCCTCCTGAGCGGCCCGCCTGAAGTTCTTCACGCAACTCTCGCGTAGCCAGGGCGAGGCGCACGCGCGGAGGCCGAGGCCGGCACGACATTCAATCGCAGGACTCGGCCTGGGCCATCGGGTTGGTCAGCCGATGGCGGCCTGACCCGCCGTCCGCTCCGGAGCGCTGCGCTCGACACAGAACTCATTGCCCTCAGGGTCGGCGAGCACGGCCCAGCCGCTGCCGTCGGCCCGACGGTGATCGGCCACCGTCGTGGCACCCAACTCCAGCAGCCGAGCCACCTCCTGGTCGCGAGTTCGATCCGTTGGCACCAGGTCCAGGTGGACGCGGTTCTTGACGGTCTTGCCCTCGGGCACCCTGATGAACAGCAGGTTGGGCTGGCCGTCCGGCCCTACCAGCAGCGCCTCGGGGTCGGCCGGGGCATTGCCGTTGTCGGGGTCTTCCTTGTAGCCGGTGACCTGGCTCCAAAAGCCGGCCAGGCGGTAGGGGTCGGCACAGTCGAAGGTGATGTTGCGGGGACGCGCGGTCATGCAAGCTCTCCCTTGCCCTGGCGCGCCTCCCGCGGACGGCGTGGTCAGCTGGCCGCGGGAGGCGCGGAAACGATCTGGAACATCTCCGCACCTCCTTTGCTGGTCGCCGGGACGCCACCGGAAGTATGCCACGAGGCCGGCAGGCCCGGACCACCCGCATCGGCGCCAGCTCCAGCAGCGCCTCTGTCTCGAGTGGCGTGCAAGACCTCTGACCTGCTGCTTAGGTGCCGACCTTTCAGGCAGGCTGCTTACGAGTCGCCCCCTGGGTCCGCGCCGGCCGGGACCGGCTCGCCCTCCGGCTGCTGGACTGGCTGCCCGGGTGTGCCCTGGATCACCACGATGCTGATGACCAGAGCGATCAACGCGAACAAGGCCGCGAACATGAAGGCACGCGAGATCCCGTGCGCCAGGATCTGGGAGGTGACCTGTCTGGGGAGCAGGCCTGTTTGCTGGAACTGCGCTCTGAGCTGCGGCGGTGCGGTCGCCAGGAACCGCCGGATCTGGACCAAGGCCTCGTTGCGGCTGGCGGTGCCGAAGACCGTGACCAGGATTGACAGGCCGAGCGAGGCGCCGACCTGCTGCATCGCGTTCAGCAGGCTCGACGCCGCGCCGGACTCCTCCCGGCGGACGTGCGAGACCGCCGTCAGCGTCAGCGGCACGAACAGGAACCCCAGACCGAGACCGAACAGCAGCATGGGGCCGAGCAGCCCGCCGACGTAGTCGCTGTTCACGTTGAGTCTGGAGAGCCATCCCAGTCCGATGACCGCCAGCGTGGCTCCGAGGATCATGAAGCGCTTGGGCCCGATCGTTGGGATCCCCCTCGCGACCACCTGCGCGGCGACGATGATCACCCCGCTCACTGGGAGGAACGCCAGGCCGGCCTTCAGCGGGCTGTAGCCGAGCACCTCCTGGACGAATAAGGTCAAGAAGAAGAACATCCCGAACAACCCGGCCGCAACGCACAACATGATCGCGTACGTCCCAGCACGGTTGCGGTTCTTGAACATATGCAGCGGCGTGATCGGCTGCCTGGTGCGGTTCTCGTTCAACAGGAAGGCGGTGAGCAGCACGGCGGCCGCCACGAATGCGCTGATCGTCACGCTGTCGTGCCAGCCGGACTGCGAGGCCCGAATGAAGCCGTAGACCAGCGCGACCATGCCCGCGGTCGAGGTCAGGGCGCCGGCGAGGTCGAAGCGGCCCGGGTGACGCTCCGACTCCGAGATGTACAGCGGAGCGAGCAACGCGAGGACGATTCCGATCGGCACGTTCACGAAAAGCACCCAGCGCCAGGACAGCCACTCGGTGAGCATCCCGCCGAGCAGCAACCCGACCGCGGCGCCCGACCCCGAGACCGCCGCGTATACGCCGAAGGCGCGGTTGCGCTGCGGGCCCTCCGCGAAGTTCGTTGTGATCAGGGCCAGCGCGGTCGGCGATGCGATGGCGCCTCCGACGCCCTGCAACGCTCGCGCGCCGAGCAGCCACCCCGACGACTGCGCCAGGCCGCCGAGCAGGGACGCGAAGGCGAACAGCGTGATGCCGAAGATGAACACGCGGCGGCGGCCGAGGATGTCTCCGGCGCGCCCGCCGAGCAGCAGCAGCCCGCCGAAGGTCACGGTGTAGGCGTTCAGCACCCAGGACAGCCCGGTCGTCGAGAAGTTCAGCGCCGACTGGATGTGGGGCAGGGCGATGTTCACGATGGTCGCGTCCAGCACGACCATCAGCTGGGCTCCCGCGATCACCGCGAGCGCGACCCCCGGATGGATGCCCCGGCGAGCCTCCCCGGGCGCGCGCTGCGCCGGCTGTGAAGTCGTCGTCATACTCTCCCCCCGGACGAGTCGCTCCGCCGCCCGCGAACCCGTGGACGCCGAAGCGGAACAGGGTAGCCGCCCGTCGTTCGGCCCCGCCAGCAGGCTGCTCAGGGGCCAATACGGCAGCGTGCCGCGCCCCGCGGATGCCATGTCCATGACCACTCGGACCCCGCGGGTCTCCTGCTCAGATCGCTCGGCGTGACCGCGTTTCCCCTCAGGGCGGCTCGCGCAGCTGGTTGGCGACGGAGATCATGCTTGCCCCCTCATGCGTCTCGTATCTATGGTGTTGCTCGCACCGTTGCTGCCGGATCGCCGGACACGCTCGGTTCGGTCGAACCGACAATAGTCGTCGTGCGTGACGATCTCACCAGGGTTTGCAACATCTGTGGATAACCGAATCTGGATCACTCGGAAAATTCGTTTGGCCATCACCCACCGTTTTTGCGTAGCTTGTCGGCATGGTGGACGAGGCGGTACGCGACTACTACGAACTCGGCATGGAGGCGGAGCGGCTGGCGAGCGGCACCGGTCCGCTCGAGCTGGCGCGCAGCCAGGAACTGCTGCTCCGATACCTGCCGCGCCCGCCGGCGGAGGTGCTCGACGTCGGCGGCGGCCCCGGCGTGTATTCGAGCTGGCTCGCGTCACTCGGCTACCAGGTGCGGCTCATCGACCCGGTGCCGCTTCACGTCGCCCAGGCGATGCTGGTCGCCAAGACCCAGCCGGACCGCCCGTTCGACGCGGTCATCGGTGATGCGCTCCGGCTCGATGAGCCCGACAGCCGCTGGGACGCGATCCTGCTGATGGGTCCCCTGTATCACCTGACCGAACGCTCCGAGCGATTGGCGGCCCTCGCCGAGGCCATCCGTGTGGTCCGTCCCGGCGGGCTGGTCGCGGCGGTGGCGATCTCACGGTTCGCGTCGATGCTCGACGGCATGCGCCGGGGTGCGCTCAACAGCCCCGCCGTGGCCGCGATGATCGAGCGCGACCTGTGGGACGGCCAGCACCGCAACCCGTCGCAGGAGGCCCATCCGAACTTGTTCACCACCGCCTTCTTCCACCATCCCGACGAGCTCGCCGCCGAGGTGCGGGAATCCGGGCTCGACCTCGAAGCGGTCCTGGCCATCGAGGGTCCCGGCTGGCTGTTCGAGGGCCAGTGGGCGGACCTGAAACAGCGCGAAGGCATCCTTCGCTCCATCCGCGCCGTGGAGCGCGAGCCCGCTCTCCTCGGGCAGAGCGCCCACCTCCTCGCTGTCGCCCACCGCCCGAGCTGAGCGCAACGCGCAACGTCGACAGCTTGCCGAGTCGCTATGTGGTTGACCTCGCTCCGCGGTCGGTCCTACAGTTAACCAAATGGTAAGGTATTCCATGCTGGACCGGACCTTCGCGGCCCTGTCGGACCCGACGCGGCGCCAGATCCTGGAGAGACTGGCGAGTGGGCCGGCGACGATCAGCGAGCTGGCGCCTCCGTTCGGCATCTCGCTGCCAGGGCTGATGAAGCACGTGCGGGTGCTGGAGGACGCGCGGCTGGTGGTCACCGAGAAGCGCGGCCGGACCAGGACCTGCACGCTGGGAAGCGAGCACCTCGACGACATGGCCGAGTGGATCGAGCTCTACCGGCGGCGCTGGGAGGGCCGGATGGACCGCCTCGGGGCCTACATCGACAAGCGGAGAGGAGTGGAGGGTTGAGCCACGACCTGAGACTGGAGCGGGTGTACGACGCCGCACCGGAGGTGGTGTTCGACGCCTTCACGGATCCCGACGCTCAGAAAGAGCTGTACGCCGAGGCCCCCGACTGGCCCGTCGAAGCACATTGTGACCTGCGCGTCGGCGGCACGTGGACGATCTTGTTCGGTCCGCCAGGAGGTCCGCCGGCGGTCGAGACGAACGTGTTCCAGGTGATTGAGCGTCCTCGGCGTCTCGTCTTCTCGTCGAGCATGAAGATGCCGGACGGGTCGACCATCCAGACCGACATCCAGGTGACCTTCGAGGAGGAAGGCGGGCGCACCCGGATGACGCTCGTGCAGCGCGGCTTCCCGGATGCCCATGTCCGCGACGACTTCACGAGCGGCTGGGGGACCATCCTCGACCGGCTCGGGCGGCGCGCCGCTGCCACTCGGGAAGCTAGCGACCGGGATCCGAGCCGCGCCGAAGGTTCGCGGTGAAATGCCATCCGGCGGCCTCCGACAGGTCACACGTCACGTAGCAAATGCGGAGAGGTCGCTCAGAGGATGGAGAGAGGTACCTCAGGCGAAGCTTGCGACAGATCCCTCAATGGAGTTGATGACTCATAGATGGGATCGACCGAGTGCGAGATGCCACACGAGACGAGAGGCAAGGAGGGGAAGGCAGTGACCGATGTCGGAGGATCGCGAACGAACAGCCAGGAGGCCACGGAGTCGACGCCGGGGATGGCGCTGCCACAGGGCGATCTCCGGCTACTCGAGACTGACATCGCCAAGCGGCTGCTGACCTCGACCATCCCGGCCCGCTTCGCGTACGTCGCCGCGGATGGAACGCCGCGGATCGTGTCGACCTGGTGCCACTGGACCGGCGAGGCGCTGGTCATGCCGACGTTCGTGTCGGCGCCGCACGTACGGCACGCCGCCGCGCGGCTCCATGCGCTGCGGGCGCGACCGGACGTCGCCGTCAGCATCGACACCGAGACGTTCCCGCCAGAGGTGCTCCTGATCCGCGGCCGGGCGTCGATCACCGAGGCCGACGGCGTGGTCCCGGAGTACGCGATGGCGGCCCGTCGCTACATGGGCGAGGAGGCCGCCGCTGCCTACCTCGCGCAGATCGACCAGCCGGGCACGAGAATGGCGCGCGTCGAGCTGCGTCCGAGCTGGGTCGGGATCGTCGACTTCCAGACCCGGCTCCCGAGCGGTCTTGGCGGCATCACCGGCTGAGGCCATCAAGCCCGGACGCCGGCACAACCCAGCTCGACGGACCACGACACCTGTTCGATCGCCACCACGCGCCGCGACGGTTAGATCGCGCGCGCACCTCCTGGTCGTCCAGAGCAGCCGCGGACAAGGCGTCGGCGGACGCCTCGTCGAGGCGTTCTGCGCGACGGTTAGATCGCGAGCGCCCGGACTTGGATCGCGACCGAGCCCGGACGGTTAGACCGCCCCGTGCCCGGACGGCCGGTCGCAGGCGGTGCTGGTGCTCGCGGATCGGGCTCCACGACGCGCTGCTCTTCACGAGCAATGGCAACGCCCGCAAGGCAAGGAACCCGTTTGGCAGCCGCATTTTGGAATCGACGGGACCTTCGGCCCGGCCGTTTGGGATTTCCCGTGCGGGCCGTTGGAACCTCCCGCGCGGACCGGCGGGACTTCCCGCCCGGCGAGACCTTCGGCGCGACCCACTGGGACTTCCGGGTGCGGACCGCGGAACTCCCCGGCCCGGCCGTTGGGGCTTCCCACGAGGACCGGCGGCACAAGGGCGTTCGGATGACCAGGGACCATGGTTAGGTTCGCGGCCGTGGAGTGCCGCGGCGGCTCCGAACCATTGACACGGTTGCGGGGCCGACGATAGCGTCCAGGGTGCAAACGATTGCAGAGGCGAACATAGCGGACGACAAGAGACAACACGCAGGGACCGGACGACAACGAGACGACGAGCAAGGGACCAAGGCAACGCGGCACCAAATCACCAGTGTCACGGAACCAAACCGCTGAAGCGCCACGGCGCCAAGTCGCAGACGCGTCACGGCACCACGTCGCTGAAGTGCCACGGCGCCGAATGACCACGGTGCCATTGTCGACGGGTCGCCGAGGCGCTATGTCGCCGAGACGATATGGTGCCAAGTTGACACGGCAGCACGGTGACACGGCGCCAAAGCGATATGGCGCCAAGGCGACCTGGTGCCAAGGTGGTACGGCAGCAAAAAGCCATCGAGGACACGAGCAGAACGGCACGAACGAGGAGGGCACCGAGGGCGGAATGGCCCTTGGTGGGCTCACAGAGAGACCGCGCGGCAACTTGGAGAGCTTGGAGGGGGTATGGCGAACCTCGGATTCGTCGGGCTCGGGGTCATGGGCGGTCGCATCACGAAGCGACTGCTCGACGCCGGGTATCAGGTGACCGGGTACAACCGAACCAAGTCCAAGGCCTCCTGGCTGGTCGACCAGGGCCTGCGCCTGGTGGACACACCTCGCGAGGTGACGGAGTCCGCGGACGTGGTGCTGACGATGGTGACCGACACCACCGCCCTCGAGGCCGTCACCGAGGGTGACGACGGCATCCTGGCGGGCCTGACGCCTGGCAAGGTCTACGTGGACATGAGCACGGTGAGCCCGGCTCGTTCCCGGGACCTGGCGGCCAGGGTCGCCGCCAAGGGCGCGGCAATGCTGGACGCGCCGGTGTCGGGCAGCGTGACCACGCTGGAGAAGGGGCAACTGTCGATCATGGTCGGCGGCGACACCGAGGTGCTTGACGGGGTGCGGCCGATCCTCGAGGCGATCGGCCCGAAGGTGATCCACATCGGCGACAACGGCCAGGCGGTGCTGATCAAGACCGCCATCAACCTGAACCTGGCGGTGCAGATCACGGCGTTCAGCGAGGGCCTGCTGATCGCGGAGAAGGGTGGCATCCCGCGTGAGGTGGCGGTCGAGGCGATGCTGGCGAGTGTGATCGCCTCGCCGTCCCTGGAGTACCGGACCCCGTTCGTGTTCGAGCTGCCGAAGGAGGCCTGGTTCGACGTCAACATGATGCAGAAGGACATGCTGCTCGCCCTGGAGGCCGGTCGAGCCTTCGGGGTGCCGATGCCGACCTCCGCCGCGGTCAACGAGCTGCTGTCGGCCTGCCGCGGCATCGGCGTCGAGAAGGAGGACTTCGCGGTGATCTACCACGCGCTCGCGCGCTTCTCCGGCGTCGACCGGGAGTTGCGCCCGAACGACACCTGACGGCCAGGCCGCATCCGGCGCGCCGACCGTAGGACGGGACGGGAGCCCACAACCACCGGACCGGAGGAAGCGCGGGGAACGGCAGGGCAGGCGGACCAGGGAGCACAGGGACGGGAACGACGGCGCGGAGGCATTGGCGAGGCAGCGGCAAAGGAGTGGCGCGGTGACAGAGGCCAGGCTCGCGGCCCCCGGGCCGATGAACGTCGACTGGGAGGAGCGGTTCGACTTCGGCCGGCTGCGCGAGTACCGGCTGGGCCGGGCGCGGGCGGCGCTGGACGCCTCGGAGCTTGGCGCGCTGCTGGTCTTCGACATGAACAACGTCCGCTACCTCACCAGCACCCACATCGGCGAGTGGGCGCGGGACAAGCTGATCACCTTCGCGCTGCTGACCCGGGACTCCGAGCCGGTCATCTGGGATTTCGGCTCGGCCGCCAAGCACCACCGCCTCTACTGCCCGTGGCTGGACCCGGCCAACTCGCGCGCCGGCCTCAACGGGCTGCGCGGCGCGGTCGCGCCCGACGCCGGCCTCTTCCGCCGGACGGCGCTGGAGATCAAGTCGGCGCTCGACGAGGCCGGGGTCGGCGGGCAGCCGCTCGGCGTCGACATGACCGAGCTGCCGATGCTGTTCGAGCTCCAGTCGCTCGGCATCGAGGTCCGCGACGGCCAGCAGGTCATGCTGGACGCCCGGGAGCTGAAGTCCAAGGACGAGATCATGCTGCTGACCATCGCCTGCTCGATGGTCGACGGCGTCTACCAGCGGATCTCCGAGGCGCTCAAGCCGGGCGTGCGTGAGAACGAGATCGTCGCGCTCGCCACCAAGACGCTCTACGAGTTCGGCTCGGACGACGTCGAGGCGATCAACGCGATCTCCGGCGAGCGTTGCAGCCCGCACCCGCACAACTTCTCGGACCGCCTCATCCGCCCCGGCGACCAGGCGTTCTTCGACATCATCCAGGCCTACAACGGCTACCGGACCTGCTACTACCGCACCTTCAACGTCGGCCGCGCGACCGCTTCGCAGCGCGACGCCTACACCAGGGCACGCGAATGGATGGACGCGGCGATCGAGATGGTGAAGCCTGGCGTCAGCACCGACCAGATCGCCCGGCTGTGGCCACGCGCGGAGGAGTTCGGCTTCGACGACGAGATGGAGGCCTTCGGGCTGCAATTCGGCCATGGCCTCGGGCTGGGCCTCCACGAGCGGCCGATCATCAGCAGGCTGAACTCGCTGGAGCACCCGGTTGAGATCAAGGAGGGCATGGTGTTCGCGCTGGAGACCTACTGCCCCGCCTCGGACGGCTTCTCCGCCGCCCGGATCGAGGAGGAGGTGGTGGTCACGGCGCAGGGCGCTCAGGTGATCACGCTGTACCCCGCGGAGGAGCTGCCAGTTGCAAACCCCAACTGATCTCGAGCTCGACCTCGACGAAAGGCTCGAGCTGTTCCGCCAGCAGGTGCGGCTGCGGCTCTTCGAGCGCCGCGCCTACGACCTTTTCATGGAGAACCTGGTCAAGGGGACCAGCCACCTCTCGCTCGGCCAGGAGGCGATCGCCGCGGGCTTCGGCGCGGTGATGCGGCCCGACGACTGGACCTTCTGCACCTACCGCGGGCACGCGCACACGCTGGTCCGCGGCGCCTCGATGGAGGCCACCATGGCCGAGCTGCTGGGCCGGTCGACCGGGCTGCTCGGCGGCAAGGGCGGCTCCATGCACCTGACCAGCACCGAGCACGGCGCGATGGGCTCCTACGCGATCGTCGGCGCGCACATGCCGATCGCCGCCGGCGCCGCCCTGTCGGCCAAGCTGCGCGGCACCGACCAGGTCGCGGTGTGCTTCTTCGGCGACGGGACCACCAACATCGGCGCGTTCCACGAGGCGCTGAACCTGGCGGCGGTGTGGAAGCTGCCGGTCGTCTACGTGTGTGAGAACAACCTCTATATGGAGTACACACCGATCGGCGCGGTCACCGCCGTGCCTCGGCCCGCCGCCGACCGCGCCTCGGCGTACGGGCTCGAGCCGCTGGTGATCGACGGCAACGACGCCGACGCGGTCTACGCGAGCGCCGCCGGCGCGGTCGCGCACGCGCGGTCGGGCGGCGGTCCGGTGCTGGTGGAGGCGCTCACCTACCGAAAGGGCGGCCACTCTCGCGCCGATCCGGCCAAGTACCGGCCCGACGACGAGGTCGCGGAGTGGATGGCGCGCGACCCCATCGACCTGTACCGCGCGCGGCTGCTCTCCGAGGACGTCGACGCGGCCAGGCTCGACGCGATCGAGAAGGAGGCGCTCGCCGAGGTCGACCGCGCCACCGAGGCGGCCAAGGCGGCCCCGGAGCCGGGCATCGAGGTCCTGGAGACCGATCTGTGGAGCGACGGGGGTTCGGCATGGCGGAACTGACCTACCGCGACGCCGTCGCGAGCGGCATCGCGCAGGAGATGGAGCGCGACGAGTCGGTGGTGTTCCTCGGCGAGGACGTGGCCGCCGCCGGTGGCGTCTTCAAGGCGACCCCCGGGCTGCTGGACCGCTTCGGTCCCGAGCGGGTTCGCGACACGCCGATCTCGGAGCAGGCGATCATCGGCGCGACCATGGGCGCGGCCATGACCGGCCTGCGCCCGATCGCCGAGATCATGTTCGCGGACTTCCTGGCCACCTGCTGGGACCTGATCGCCAACCAGATCGCCAAGACGCGCTACATGACCGCCGGCCAAGTGGCCCTGCCGCTGGTGGTCCGCACCGCCGAGGGCGGCGGGCTGCGGTTCGGCGCGCAGCACTCGCAGAGCGTCGAGAACTGGGGCATGTCGATCCCCGGCCTCAAGGTGGTCGCGCCGTCGACGCCCGCCGACGTCAAGGGGCTGCTGGCGGCGGCGGTCCGCGACCCGGACCCGGTGCTGTTCTGCGAGCACAAGGGCTTGTACGCGAGCAAGGGCGAGGTGCCCGATGGTGAGCACGTCGAGCCGCTCGGCCGCGCCAAGTTGCTCACCGAGGGCGGCGACGTCACCATCGCCGCGCTCTCGGCGATGGTGCCCAAGGCGGTGCAGGCGGCCGAGCGCCTGCGCGGCGACGGGATCAACGCCACCGTCATCGACCTTCGCTGCCTGGTGCCGCTGGACACGCGCACGCTGCTGGAGTCGGTCAGCGCCACCGGCCGTCTGGTGACGGTGGAGGAGAACCCGCGGCTGTGCGGCTGGGGCGCCGAGATCGCCTCGATCGTGGCTGAGGAGTGCTTCTACGACCTCGACGGGCCGATCGTCAGGATCACCACGCCGCACATCCCGCTGCCGTCCGCGGCCTCGCTCGAGGACATGGCGATCCCATCGGTCGAGCGGATCGTGGAGGGTGTGGAGAAGGCGCTGGCCTGAGTGGTCCGCGGGTCGCGGGACCGGTTCCGTCAGACGCGGGCCGGCGGGCGGAAGGCTGGCGACCCATAGCGGTTCCCGGGCGCAACGACGCGCGGAAATGGTTGTCCACAGATTTGGGTTGCCGCGCGCGCAACCGGAAGTGGAAGCGCAAACTGATCGCGTCCCCCATCGACCGAACCCCCGAGGTGTCGTCCCATGTGCCACGCCGAAGCACCGTCGATCCCCAGCCCGGCCGCGATCACCGAGGAGGTGGCGATCCCACTGGCCGGCGGTGAGCAGCTGCCCACCCTGTACGCCCATCCCGAACCCGCGGCCGGCGCGACCGGCCCGGCCAAGGCGCCGGGCGTGCTGATCGTGGCGGACGTGTACGGGCGCACACCCTTCTACGAGGACCTCGCCTCGCGGTTGGCCGGTGCCGGCTTCCACGCGCTCCTGCCCGAGCCGTTCTTCCGGCAGGGACCGCTCGCCAACCGTAGCCGCGAGGCGGCCATGGCGCGCCGTGGCCAGCTGGACGACGTGCTCACCATCGCCGGCTACCACGCCGCCATCGACTGGCTCCGGGCACGTCCCGAGATCGCCTCGGGCCGTGTCGGCACGATCGGCTTCTGCATGGGCGGGACCTTCGTGCTGAACCTGGCCGCCGAGCGCGACGACCTGGCGACCGTCTGCTACTACGGCTTCCCCAGGTCCCGCCCGATGGGGCCACGGCCCGGGCCGAGCCCGATCGACGACGTCGCCTCGATGCGCGGGCCGATCATCGGATTCTGGGGCGACCAGGACGCGGGCGTCGGCATGGACAACGTCGTCGCCTTCGCCGATGCCGCGAAGGAGCACGGGGTCGACCTCGACCACACGATCTATGCCGGGCTCGGGCACGGGTTCCTGGCGCAGGCGCTCACCGATCCTGACCACACCGGCCACGACCAGGCACGCGACTCCTGGGACCGGACCATCGGCTTCTACCACCGCCACCTCGGGTGACCGGTCGGGCGCCCGCGCTCGACGGTCCGAGCCTGGCGGTCGGGCCGCAGGGCCCTGGCCCAACAGGAGCGCGGCCCGCGCCGCAGGGCGTCGGCCACCCGCGGCCGCTCGCCTTTCGAATGTCCGTGGTGGTCTGACCTCTGTACTGTTACCGCTGCTGGTGATGAGGAAGGGTGCCTGAGATGAGCGATCCGGTCCGATGAGCGATCCGGTCCCGACCACCGAACCGGTTCCCGAGGAGACCGTCACGGCGCTGGCGGAGCGGCTGCGGGCCGCCTACGACGGCGAGCCGATCCCGCCGATCCGCGACCAGCTGCCGGCCGGCGACGTCAGCGTGGCCTACCGGGTCCAGGAGGTGAACACCCGCCGCTGGATCGCCGAGGGCCGCCGGCCGGTCGGCTGCAAGGTCGGGCTCACCTCCGCGGCGGTGCAGCGCCAGCTTGGCGTCGACCAGCCGGACTTCGGCGTCCTGTTCGCCGACATGGCGGTCGACTCGGGCGGGGTCGTGCCCGCCAGCAGCCTGGTTCAGCCGAGGGTCGAGGCCGAGATCGCCTTCGTGATCGGCCGCGACATCGACAGCGACCAGCCGACCCTTGCCGACCTGCTGCGGTCGGTCGAGTGCGCGCTGCCGGCGATCGAGATCGTCGCCAGCCGGATCGCGGGGTGGGACATCGGCATCGTCGACACGGTCGCCGACAACGCCTCGTCGGGCATGTTCGTCCTCGGGACCACGCCGCGCCGCCTGGACGACCCGTCGGTGGACCTCCGCCTTGCCGGCATGGTGATGGAGCGCCATGGCGAGCCGCTGGTGTTCGGCGCCGCGGCGGCCTGCCTCGGGCACCCCCTGCACGCGCTGCGCTGGCTGGCGGCGACCATGGTCGGGGCCGGCAGGCCACTCGCCGCCGGCGACGTGGTGCTCTCCGGCGCGCTCGGCCCGATGACCCCGGTGGTCGCCGGGGACCGGTTCGAGGCGCGGATCTCGGGGCTCGGCGCGGTCGGCGTGGGGTTCTCATGAGCGCGACCATCCAGCGGGAGGCGATCGGGTGAGCGAGCGGACGGGCGCGAGCGTCGGGCTGGACGACCGTGCCGAGGTGGAGAAGCTGGCGCGCGTGCTCGACGACGCCGCCACGACGGCTACCTTGACAGAGCAGTTCGGCGAGGGCCTGACGCTGGCCGACGCGTACCGCGTGCAGGCCCGCTCGATCGCGTTGCGCCACTCCAGGGGCGAGCGGCGCGCCGGTTACAAGCTGGGCTTCACCAGCCGTGCCAAGATGGCCCAGATGGGGCTGCACGAGGTGATATGGGGCAGGCTCACCGACGCCATGATCGTCGCCGACGGCGGCGAGGCCGCCCCCGAGCGCTTCATCCACCCCCGGGTCGAGCCCGAGGTCTGCTTCCTGATGGGCGAGCCGCTCGAAGGCACGGTGACGCCGCTGGCGGCGCTGCGGGCGGTCGCCGGGGTCGCGCCGGCGCTGGAGGTGATCGACAGCCGCTACCGCGACTTCAAGTTCTCGCTCGCCGACGTGGTCGCCGACAACTGCTCGGCCGCCGCGATCGTGGTCGGACCGTGGTCGGACCCCGCGGTGGTCGACGTCGCGAACCTGGGGCTGCTGCTAGAGGTCGACGGCGTCGCGGTGCAGATCGGCTCGACGGCGGCGATCCTCGGGCATCCGGTGCGCTCGCTGGTGGCCGCGGCCCGGCTTGTCGCCGAGGCCGGCGAGCGGCTGGAGCCCGGCGACCTGGTGATGGCCGGAGGCGCCACCGAGGCGGTGGCGCTGAATCCCGGCAGCCGGACCCGGCTGGAGGCCGAGGCTCTCGGCAGCGTCGCCTTCAAGCTCGGCGAGCGCCGTGCGGAGCGCGAGGGGACGGAGGCGTGAGGCTCGAAGGAGGGCTTGAGGGAATGGAGGCATGATGGGCGACCGCGTGCGGGCCGCGATCCTCGGCTCGGGCAACATCGGCACCGACCTGATGGTCAAGCTGCTCCGCAGCGAGCTGCTCGAGCTGACCATGGTGGCCGGCATCGACCCGGACTCGGAGGGGCTTGCCAAGGCGCGCGCGGCGGGGCTGGCGACCACCACCGACGGCATCGACGGGCTCCTCGCGGACCCGGATTCGGGCCGGATCGTGTTCGACGCCACCTCGGCCAAGGCCCACGGCAGCCTCCACGCCCCGAGGCTCGCCGAGGCCGGCCGGATCGCCATCGACCTCACGCCCGCGGCGGTCGGTCCCTACGTGGTCCCCGGGGTCAGCTCGGACGAGGTCATCGGCGGGGCCAACCTGAACCTGATCTCGTGCGGTGCGCAGGCGACAATCCCGATGGTCCACGCGATCGGCCGGGTCGCTCCCGTGCGCTACGCCGAGATCGTCGCCACCATCGCCAGCCGCAGCGCCGGACCCGGCACACGCCAGAACATCGACGAGTTCACTCAGACCACCGCCCGCGGGATCGAACGCGTCGGCGGCGCCGAGCGGGCCAAGGCGATCATCGTGCTGAACCCCGCCGACCCTCCGATCGTCATGCGCGACGCGATCTACGCGGTCTGCGGTCCGGTCGACCAGGACGCCGTCCGCGCCTCGATCCTGGAGATGGTCGACTCGGTGCGTCGCTACGTGCCCGGCTACCGGCTGCGGGGCGAGCCGATCTTCGACCAGGAGCCCGGCGGGCCCGGTGAGGCGGGTGGCGCAACGCGGGTCACGGTGTTCGTGGAGGTCGAGGGCGCCGGGGATTACCTGCCGCGCTACGCCGGCAACCTCGACATCATGACCTCCGCGGCGGTACGGGTTGGCGAGGAGGTCGGCCGTCGCCTGCTGGCCGCCGACCCGAGCGCGGAGGTGGCGAGCCGTGGCTGATCGTGTTGGAGGTCCGGAGGGCCACGGCGCTGCGGGTCCGGGTCAGGGCCTGGCGGCCGACGGTCAGGGCCCAGCGGCCCGGGGTGAGGGTCCGGCGGCTGTGGGTCAGGGCCCGGCGGCCGAGGGTCAGGGCCCGGCGGCGAGGCGGGTGCGGGTGATCGACTCGACCTTGCGCGACGGGAGCCACGCCAAGGCGCACCAGTTCACCGCCGAGCAGGTCGGTCGGATCGCCGGCGGGCTGGACGCCGCTGGGCTCGACACCGTCGAGGTCTCCCACGGCGACGGGCTGGGCGGCTCCTCGCTGCAATACGGGCGTTCGCTGGAGGCGCAGGGCAAGCTGCTCGCCGCGGCCAGCGCGGCGATGCCGAACGCCAAGCTGGCGGTGCTGCTGCTGCCCGGCATCGGCACGGTCGCCGACCTCGAGGAGGCCGCTGGCCAGGGGGCCAGCGTCGCCCGGATCGCCACCCACGTCACCGAGGCTGACATCTGCGAGCAGCACATCCGCTGGGCGCGCGACCACGGCATGGAGGCGATCGGCTTCCTGATGATGGCCCACATGGTCGAGCCGCCCACCCTGGTCGAGCAGGCGGGCAAGATGGCCGACTACGGCGCCCAGTGCGTCTACGTGGTCGACTCGGCCGGCGCGCTCACACCCGACGGCGTCCGCGTGCGGGTCGGCGCGCTCCGCGACGCGCTGCCCGGTGAGGTCGAGATCGGCATCCACGCCCACAACAACCTCGGCGCGGCGATCGGCAACTCGCTCGCCGCCATCGCCGAAGGGGCGAGCTGCGTCGACGGCTGCGCCTGCGGGCTCGGTGCCGGGGCGGGCAACACCCAGACCGAGGTGCTGGTCGCCGCGCTCGACAAGCTCGGCATCCAGACCGGCGTCGACGTCTTCGGGGTCATGGACGTGGCCGAGGAGCTGGTGCGGCCAATCATGGACCGGCCCCAGGTGATCGACCGGGCGGGCCTGGTGCTCGGCTACGCGGGCGTGTACTCGAGCTTCCTGCTGCATGCCGAGCGCGCGGCCGAGCGCTTCGGGGTGAGCCTGCGCGAGATCCTGCTCGAGTGCGGCCGGCTGCGCACCGTCGGCGGCCAGGAGGACATGATCGTCGACATCGCGGCCGACCTGGCCCGGCGGCGCTAACCGCGCTCGCCACCACGGTCGGGACCGCGCTCGCCACCACGGTCGGGACCGGGCTCAGCCCCGGTGCGGCCGGAACCGTGGTTGCCCGTGTGGTCGGGACCGTGCTCGCCGCCTGCGCGCCCGTCGCGGGCGGCGTGGAGCGCCGTGGCGGTCTGGGGATCGGCCGGGAAGAACGACTCGATCGCCAGCTCGGAGACGGTCACGTCCAGCGGCGTGCCGAAGGTGGCGATGGTGCTGAAGAACGCCAGCTCGCCGCCGTCGGTCCGGATGCGCAGCGGCACGAACAGCTCGCCGGGTCCCGGGGTGACCTCGGTCCGCGGCTGGTCGCACGGGTAGGCGCGCAGCTCCTCGTGCAGGGCCTCCAGGCCAGGGTCGGCGGTGAGGGCGACCTGGCGCCGCAGGCGGCCGAGCAGGTGCGCCCGCCACTCGCCGAGGTTCGCGATCCGGGGCGCGATGCCCTCGGGATGCAGGCTCACCCGCAGCACGTTGGCGGGCGGCTCCAGCAGCCACGGGGCGACGCCGTCCAGGAAGCCGGCGAGGCTCGCGTTGGCGTCGACCAGGTTCCAGGCGCGGTCGACAACGGCCGCCGGGTACGGCTCATGGGCGCTGAGCACCTGCCGCACGGCGTTCCGCACCACCGTAAGCTCCTCGGACTCGAGCCGGGTCTCGGTGTAGACGGGCGCATAGCCGGCGGCGAGCAGCAGATGGTTCCGCTCACGCAGTGGCATCTCGAGCTCCTCGGCGAGATGGAGGAGCAGCTCGCGGCTCGGCTGGGAACGGCCCGTCTCGACGAAGCTGAGATGCCTTGTCGAGACGTCCGCTTGAACGGCGAGGGCGAGCTGGCTCAGGCGGCGCTGCTCGCGCCAGCTCCTGAGCAGCTCGCCCACGGGGCGCCGAGGTTGGCGCGCGATCGTGGTCCTCAAGCGGCCGTCCGCTCGAAGAAGCCGGTGACCTCACGCAGGCGCCCATCCTCGTCGAGCACCGCGAAGTCGACACCGACGGCGATCGGCGGCTCGCCAGGCACGCCGAATTCCCAGCCCCAGCGGGCGCGGTCGTGATGCGCTTCGACCGGCGCGGTGAGGCGGAAGCGGTGGTCGGGATAGCGCTCGTGGACGGTCGCGACCATCCGGTCGAGAGCGGCGGTGCCGCTGGCCTCGAACAGCGGGTCGACGTAGGAGCCGTCGTCGGTCCAGGTGCTGGCGATCAGCTCGCGGCGAAGGCCGGCGTCGGTCTGGTTCCAGACGGCGAAGTAGCCGTCGACGACCT
>JBEDUQ010000106.1:0-2566 GCA_040414855.1 Actinomycetota bacterium | reverse complement strand
GGGCTCTTGCCGAGCGCCCCGGCGAACCCGAGGCGCCCGGCACACCCTCCCGAGGACTTATCCCGCGTGTGCGCGGATCATCGCCACCGAATCGAGGACCCGCTCGCCCTCGAGCCAGCGCCGGCCGAGCCGGATGGCCGGCATCCGGCGCACCCTGCGGGCGTGCAGGCCACGCGCGGTGGCCCAGAGCGAAACGTCGCGCGAAGGATCGCGGGCGGCGGCCAGGCAGCCATCGAGCGGGAGACCGGCGGCCGCGGCGGCCACGCCGATGATCTCCGGATCCTCGAGGTCGAACCCGCCGCAGAAGGCCAGGCGCATCGCGGCCAGGGCGAAGCTGGCGCCGGCGCCGTTCTCGCCGGCGTAGGCGGCGGCGCGCAGGGCATGGCGGGTATTGGCCGGGTAGCGATCGGGCCAGACCAGTGGCAGCCGGACCGCGCGCGCCTCGCGCTCGGCCAGCGCGCGCACGGCCTCGAAGCGGGCCCACACCGCCCCGCCGTCCAGGCCCACCGACGGCGCGGGGATCCACTCGACCTCGCCGAGCACGCGTTCGACCCCCTCGGCCACCAGGTAGGAGAAGGGGCAGGCCAGGTCATAGAAGAACGCCGCACGCGAGCCCCCCCGCGGGCGAGAGCGATCAGCCAGCTGATCCTTCAGCTCGATCACAACACCCATGTCACTCACAGCAACGCAGCTGAGCCCCAAAACTGCCACAAAGCTCGCTGACCTTTCTCAGCGCCGTGCGTATTGATGCATGAACCGGCCGTACAAGCCCGCACAAAGCGATTCGAGCCGTGCAGAAAACGCCAATTCGTCCGTTAGACTCGAACTTGGTAGGTACGACCGTCCACCGGGGAGGCTTTTCCCATTCCTCACGTACCCCCACCGAAACGCCATCCGTATGACCAGTGGTCCCCTGACGCCCGGGCGCTTGACCTGGTTGGGGACAAATGGACCCTGCTGATCGTCCGTGATCTCGCCGCCGGCCCCCGGCGGTTCGTGGAGCTCCAGCGCGTGCTCCCGGGCATCTCGACCGAGCAGCTGCGCTCCCGCCTGAATCGCATGGTCGCCGACGGCATGCTGACCCGCAAGCGCTACCGCGAGGTCCCGCCGCGGGTCGACTACGAGCTGACCGAGCGCGCCAGCGAGTTGATGCCGATCCTCGGCGAACTGGCCCGCTGGGGCTATCAGTGGGCCTGGAGCCCACCCCGCGCGTCGGAGTCCGTCGACCTTGGCGCGATCTTCCGCCTCGCGCCGGGCCTGCTGGGCCGCCCACCCGCCACCGGCACCGCCGAGTTCGTCCTCGACGAGCCCGACCGGCAGTCGGCCTACACCTTCACGCTCTCCGAAGACGGCGTCACCGTCGAAGAGCGCGTCGAGGAAGGGGCCAACGCCCGGGTGAGCGGCACGGTCGCGGACTGGGTCAAGGCGTTCTCGCCCGAGCGCGACCGGACCGGCCTGCACCTCCTCGGCGACGTGTCGCTGGCCGAGGCGCTGCTCGACGGGCTGGCCGCCGTGGGCCAGCGCGCCTCCGCTCGCGCGCAGCAAGCGGCCTAGGTCCCGCCTGATGCCTTCCAGGCGGCGCGCTCAACGGCCTTAAGCGCCGCCTGGAAGCCATCCAGGCGTCCCTTTCGTAGCCAGAACTACTTGTTCGGGTACTTAGCCGCCAGGATGTGCGGGATCTGATACTGCCCTGACGCGCCGGGCAGCGGCGGGGCGACCCAGCAGGCCTCGTTCGAGCCCGGTGCCGGCGCCGGCGGACCGCTCGCCGCCACCGTCCCGTTGCCGGGGGCGCCGGTGTTCTTGCAGTCCCAGGACGGGAAGTTGCCGTTGACGGCGACGTCACGACCGCTCAGCCACAGCGGCGGCGGATAGGTGTTGCCGCGGTTGTTCATGTCGCGGTTGGCCGCGAACGACAGCGTCTCCGGACCGGTCGGCGAGAACTGGCGCAGATAATGGCCGAGCCCGCCGCCGGAGAACGAGGCGGTGGTGCCGGCCAGGGTGGCGCCACCCTGCGAGATGAAGTCCGACACCAGCTGCTGGTGCAGCGAGAGCCACCCGAGGATCGGATTGAGCTGCTCGACGAACGTGCCGAGCGAGCCCAGCATCGGCGTGGCCCCGGTGAGGATCTCGGTGACCGCCGGCAGGCCGGTCCGCGACACGGTGATCAGCGGACCCAGGTTCGTGAACAGGTGACGCAGGGGCGGCGAGAGCTGCTGGACCGAGTGCAGCGTGGGCGCGAGCTGCTGGGCGACCGGGTCGAGTTCCTTGATCACCGGGTCGGTGTTGGTCGAGAACGTCTGGAGCTTGGCCATCGTGGCCTTGGTCTCATTCAGGAACGTCGGGAACACCTGGAAGGTCTGAGCCAGCGCGTTGTTGTTGGCCGCGGTCGTGGCGAACGTGGCCTCGGCGCTGGTGATCAGGTTGCGCAGCGCGGTCTGGTCGGCGCCGAGTGCGCCGAACACCGTGCCGCCGTTCTGGACCAGGCTGACCGTGGCCGCGTGCTGGACGTCGAGCACCTGGAGGATGTCGGTGGCGTCGGCCGCGAACGTAGGCAGGTTGCCGAGCA
>JBEDUQ010000105.1:0-5228 GCA_040414855.1 Actinomycetota bacterium | reverse complement strand
GCCTGGGTCGGGTCGACCTCGCGCTGCACCACGCCGACCGGGCCGAACGCCGCCGCCACCACGTCGCCGATCCTGGGCCGCACGTTGTCCGACAGCCGCGGGCCGAACCAGCCGTCCTCGATCGCCTGCTCGCCCGACACCACCCACATCGAGTCGCCGAGCAGCGCCCGCCAGGTCGCCAGCAGATCAGTCTCGGCGCCGCGCTTGGCGTAGACGTGCCTGGCGCGGGCCTCGCCGGCGAGCAGCCGCATGCCGGCCGCCAGCTCAGGCTCGTCGACCACGTCGATGCGCTGCTCGGGGCGGAGGTCGACCATGCCGTGGTCGCCGGTCACCACCAGCGCCGCGTCGCGCGGGAGGCGCTCGGCGAGCTGGCGGACCAGCAGGTCGACGTGGGCGAGCTGGAGGCGCCACGCCTCGCTGCCGATCCCGCGGACGTGGCCGGTGCGGTCCAGCGCCGGCTCGTAGGCGTACACGAAGCTGCGCCGGCCGGCGCCGAGCGCCCGCGCCACCGAGCTGACCAGATCGCCGCTGGAGTGGATCCCCTGATAGGCGCCGCCCCGAAGCGCCGCCCGCGTGAAGCCGGACTTGGCGTATTCGCGCCCACCGGCCAGGGTCACCTGGACGCCGTCGCGCGCGGCCCGCTCGAAGGTGGTCTCGTTGGGCTGGATGGCCTCCGGCACCACCCGGTCGCGCAGGTCCTTGGAGGGGCCGATCCCGTAGGGCGCCCAGCGCAGGCAGTTGAAGGCCCGGTCCATGCCGGGCAGCGCGATCGTGTAGCCGACCAGGCCATGCTCGCCGGGCGGCCTGCCGGTGCCGATCGAGCAGAGGCTTGCGGCGGTGGTCGACGGGAACCCGGTGGTGAGCGGCCGGCCGGACGCGGCGGCCGCGTCGAGGGCCGGCGCCCAGCCGGCCGACGCCAGCAGCGCCTCCCAGCCGAGGCCGTCGACCACCAGCAGGCAGACGCGTTGCAGCGGCTCGATCCCGAGCGGGTTGCGGAGCCCGGGAACGTCGAGCGCGGCCAGCAGCGAGGGCACCAGGTCGGAAAGTGACGCCTCGCCGTAGCGGGGAAGGGTCGGCGCGGGCGATCCGGACCGGGTCGAAGCCGTCGTCATGCTTGCAGCCTACCCGTGTCGTGACGGTAACCCTCGACGTGGTCGGAAAGTCGGTATGCAGGTCGTACCGGTAGGATGCGGCACGGGACCGGCCATGAGCCAGACCAGAAGCGCGCGGGAGGATCCAGTGACCAGCGAGGAAGGGCGGCAGCGGCCCGTGTACAACGTCCTGAAGACCTGGGCTTCGGATGACTGGGGCCTGTACGGGCGTGGGGACGAGCTGCTGAGCAGGGCGCTCTCCCGCAACCCCCGGGTCGGTCGCGTGTTCCACGTGCAGCCGCCGGTCGACCCGTCCGAGATGCGCCAGCGCTTCCGCGACCCGCGCTGGGAGCAGGACATGGAGGGTCAGCTCCGGCGCTTCTTCGGGCTCGACGACGACGGCGTGATGCTGTTCACGCCGGTCGCCACCGCCGACCATCCCCAGGCGGCGCTCGACCGGACGGTCGAGTTCCTCGAGCGCCAGCAGGCGTTCGCCAAGCCGCTGATCCTGCTCCAGACGGTCGAGCACCCGTTCGGGAACGACCTCGCCAGGCGCTTCGGCGGCCGTGGCGTCACCAGGGTGGTGCTGCTCCGCCGCGACGCCCGCGCCGGCCACCAGGCGGGCTCGGACGAGCGCGAGGCGCTCCAGGACGTCTACAAGAACGAGGTCCAGGGCGCCGACCTCGTCTGGGCGGGCACCAAGGAGCTGGTCGACGAGTTCAAGCCGCTCAACTCGCGGACGGTCCTGCACCCGGTCGGCGCGGACCAGGGGCTCGCCAAGGGCAAGCCGGCGCTGGAGCTGGCCGACCTGCCGAGGCCGGTGGTGATCTACGCCGGGTCGATGCGGGCGTACCTGAACGTCGGCCTGATCCGCGGCACCGCCGAGCGGCTGATCGACACCAGCTTCGTGTTCGTCGGGCCCGCCGCCGAGTTCCTCGCCCCGCTGGTCAGCGGCGCCCGCAACATCCACGTCATCGGCCCGCGCCCCTACGAGCTGCTGCCCGACTACCTGGCCGCGGCCGAGGTCGCGATCGCGCCGCACCAGGTCGCCCCGACCACCCGCGCGGTGGTACCCGAAAAGCTGACCGGCTATCTCGCCGCCGGGCTGCCGGTGGTCACCACGGCGGTTGCCGGCGCCGAGGACCTGCGCCGGCTGGTGTGGATCGCCCGCGACCCCTCGGAGTTCGCCCGCGCGATCCAGGGCGCGCTGAAGCGGGACCGGGACCGCCGCCGCTCGCTGCGGCAGGCCGCGGTGGCGCCGCTCTCGTGGGACGCGATCGCGGAGTACCTGATGCAGAGCGTCGAGACGGTGCGATCCGGCGGTGACCTGCCGGCCCCGCCGGAGCTCAAGATCCCGGCGATTCCAGGATTTCTCGCACGTTGAGCCGCGAGATCGGCGACCATCCGTATATGGACCAGACGGACCCGAGAATGGAGGGCCCGCCGCCGCTCGGCGAGCGGCCGTCGGAGGTGTGCTACCGGCACAGCGACCGTCACACCGGCCTCCACTGCTCGCGCTGCGGGCGGCCCATCTGCGGCGAGTGCGCGGTGCCGTCGGCGGTCGGGCAGCTCTGCCCCGACGACGCCAGGGACCATCCTCGGGTGCGGCGCCTTGGCGACCGTCCACCGCTGGTCACCCTGTCGCTGCTGGCGATCAACACGGCGCTGCTGCTGGTCGAGGTGGTGCTGAGCGGCAACGGCCTCGCCGGGCTGATCGAGCCGTCCAACCGGGCGCTCTGCCGCCTCGGCGCCCTGAACGCCCCGGCGGTCATCCACGGCGGGCAGTACTGGCGGCTGCTGACGGTGATGGTGCTGCATGCCGGGATCGTCCACTGGGCCTTCAACAGCTACGCCCTGTACATCTTCGGGCCGACCCTCGAGGCGCTGCTCGGCCGGGTCCGCTTCCTGGCGCTCTACATCGGCAGCGGTTTCGCGGCGGCGGGCGCGAGCCTGCTGCTCAGCCACACCCAGCTCGGGGTCGGGGCCTCCGGCGCGATCTTCGGCATGCTCGGCGCGCTGGTGGCGTTCTTCTACCGCCGCCGCGACGCCGGCGGGCGCGGCGCGCTCCAGAACCTGCTCCTGGTGCTGTTCCTGAACCTGTTCATCGGCACCCGGGTCGCCAACGTCGACAACGTCGCCCACATCGGCGGCTTCCTCGCGGGGCTGCTTGCGATGGGGCTGCTCGAAGCGCTGCCGACCCGGCTCGGCGGCATCAGTCGCGGGGGCGAGCGCGGCACCCGCGCCAACCCGCTGCTGCTCCAGGGCATCGCGCTGGCGGTGCCGTTCGTGGCCGGCATCGCGCTGGTGGTGGCGGCGATGGGCAGCGTCCCGGCCGGCCCCACCTGCACCGGCGTCTGAATCCGCGTCGGTTGCGGAAGGGCCACGGCCTGGCGGCGGCCTTGTGCGTTGCGTTAGGTCGGCCTAAAGTCGGGAGCGATGTTTGTCTGTCACTGTCGGGCTGTGACCGACCGCGAGATCGACGACGCCATCGCCGGCGGCGCGCGCGACCTCGACGAGATCGGTCGTCGTTGCGGCGCCGGGATCACCTGCGGCGGCTGCTGCCCGCTGCTCCAGGAGCTGCTCGAGAACTTCGCCCGCCGCCAGGCCGCCCGCGACCAGGGCCACGAGCAGGTCCGTGAGCAGGTCCGTGAGCGCGCCGTCGCGGGGCTTCGCTCCTGACCGCCTCCGGCTGAGCGGCGCCCCGGTTACTCCCTGACCTGCTGCGCCAGGTAGTTCGCCTCGCCGATCTGCTCGATGGTCGCCAGCTGGGTCTCCCAGTAGTCGACGTGCGCCTCCTCCTCGGAGATCATCGCCGCCAGGAACTCCCTGGTGCCCATGTCGCCGATCTCGGTGCAGGTGGCGACGTAGCCGTTGAGGTCGCCGACCGCCTTGCGCTCCAGCTCCAGCGCCAGGGTCATCTGCTCGACCGGGTTCTCGCCGACCCTGACGGTGCCGAGCCGCTGGAGGTTCGGGTGCCCGTCGAGGTACAGGATGCGGTCGATCAGCTCCTCGGTGTCGCGCATCTCCTCGAGCGAGATGTCGCGGTGCCGCTTGGCGAGCCGCGCGTATCCCCAGTTGTCGCACATGCGTGCATTGAGGAAGTACTGGTTGATCGCGGTCAGCTCGAGGGTGAGGTGCTGGTTGAGCAACTCCAGCACCCGCGGATCGCCCTGCAAATGACCCCTCCTTGGTGCGGCTTCGGCGGGTGTGGTAGGTGTGGGCACGGCTGGATCAGGGTCGTACCCTACCAGCGCCTCTGGTCGCCGGAGCGCGCGCGGGGCTCGGCCGTATGGAGCTCGCGGGTGCGGAGGAACAGCGAGTTGCCCATCGCGATCCGGAACGGCTCCAGCAGCGACAGCACCACCATCACCGCGGCCAGGCCGCCGATCCCGGTCGGCAGGCCCGAGACGACCAGCGAGGCCGCCTCCACCAGCGAGATCGCCAGGCAGATCGGGAAGTGCGCCGCCGCGACCCGGTGCGCCACCGAGGCGCCCTTGAGGACCTTGCGCTCGTTGTCGAGCACCACCCGCTGCGGAAGCACGGCCAGGAACGCCCAGGCGAAGGCGAACAGCGGCGCCAGGCCGATGAAGAACTTGGCCTGCTGGCCCGACGACAGCGTGCCCGTGTCGCCCGGGCTGAGCAGCAGCACGCCGATCAGGAACGCCGGCACCGCGTAGACGACCTTGAGCAGGTAGGCGCGGATGCCGGGCGCGAACGAACGGGTCGCCGCGGACAGCGCCACCGAGGCGGGCTCGGGGTCGCGCCCGATCGCCCCGGCCAGGTACGCAATCAGGAACAGCTCCAGCAGCAGGTTCACCACCAGGATCGGGACCGTGATCGCGAGCTGGAGCGACTCGGTGGCCAGAGTCAGTGGGACCTGAGCGAGACCGAGTGCCAGGGAGAGCACGATGGCGAGTGGGCGGCGCCGGTACTGGCGCCAGGCTTCCTGAAGGATCGCGGCGAACACGGGGTTCCTCGGGCGGGGGTGGCGGGGAGTCTCGGCGACGGCGGCCAGCCTATCCTAAAGGTATCGAACCACAACGGCCCGACCAGCGTCCGAGCGGGAGAGCAGCGCATGACCGAAACCGGCACGATCCGCCTCACCTCGCTCTCGCACGGGGCCGGCTGTGCCTGCAA
>JBEDUQ010000104.1:0-56769 GCA_040414855.1 Actinomycetota bacterium | reverse complement strand
CGACGATCCACCCGATCCACCCGATCCACCATGTGCGCGCCACGGCGGAGCGGCTGCCGTTCTCGACCGCGCGATTCGACCTGGTGCTGGCGACCATGGCGCTTCGCCACTGGAGCGACCTGGAGGCTGGAGTCGGGGAGATCCATCGGGTCCTCACCGGCGGCGGCGTGCTGGTGGTCGCCGACGTCTTCCCCACTGGCGGGCGGCGAGGCCGGCTACGCTGCTGGACCCGGGATCCGGCCGGTCCGGCCGGTCCGGCCGCCTGGCTGGCCGCGATCCTGACGCTGCACGGGCTCACCGTGGTGGCACGGGACCGCGTGCCATGGCCGTTGCTGCCGGACATCCAGGTCATCGCCGCACGTGCTACGAAGACTCGTGCGGCGACGACTCGGGCTCTGGAGCTGGGGCATGGGCACGGAGGGTTCCGGCGTGGGCCTTCGCCGCCGGGTCGCGGCGAATCTTGAGCAGGCTCGCCACGGTGGTGATCGCCAGGATCACCACGATGACGCCGAGCGACAGCAGGGTCGGGATCTCCGGCACCGCGTCCGACAGCGTGTGCCCCCAGTGCAGGATCAGCTTGACCCCGATGAAGCCCAGCACCACGGCCAGCCCGGTGGACAGGTACACCAGCCGGTCCAGCAACCCGCGCACCAAGAAGAACAGCGCCCGCAGACCCAGCAGCGCGAACGCGTTGGCGGCAAACACCAGGAAGGGCTCACGGGTCACCCCGAACACCGCCGGGATCGAGTCCAGTGCGAACAGCAGATCGGTGCTGCCGATCGCGATCAGCACCACCAGCAGCGGCGTCACCGCCCGGCGGCCGTCCACCCGGACGACCAGCCGGCCCTCGTGGTAGGTGCTGGTCGTCGGCAGCAGCCGGCGCGTGACGCGGATCAGGGGGTTGTCCTCGACGTCGGGGTCCTGGTCCCGGTGCCGGTACAGCTGGGCCCCGGTCCAGATCAGCAACAGGCCGAAGACCAGGAACATGAAGGAGAACAGGTCGAGCAGGGCCGCGCCGACCGCGATGAAGACCGCCCGCATGGCCAGCGCCAGCACGATGCCGATGGTCAGCGCCTTCTGCTGATGCCGGTCGGGCACCGCGAAGGTGGTCATGATGACGACGAAGACGAACAGGTTGTCGACCGACAAGCTCTTTTCGACCAGGTAGCCGGCGAGGTACTGGGTGCCGAAGTCCCAGCCGGCGATCCAGCCGACCACCACGCCGAAGACCAGCGCCACCGCGATGTAGAACAGCGACCACGCGGTCGCCTCTCGGAACCCGACCGCGTGCGGCCGAAGCGCCCCGACCCCCAGGTCCAGCGCGAGCAGCACGATGATGAGTCCGATGGTGGCGGCCCAGGCCGCCAACGTCACCTCCACGCTCACCCTCCCGCAGGCCCTCCACGCGGTCACCCCGACCTCGAGGCCGGGCCTGGAGCGTGCATGGTACGGGACCGGCCGCCCGAACGACCGCCCGGTCCACGGGCTTCGGGTCGCGCGCCACGCTTGCGTGGGCGACCGGCCGGATGCGAAGATGCTATGACGTTAAGATATCTGCCGGGCCGAGCGTGCGGCCGCCGGGGGGAGCTTTGACGGGAGGTCCCATGGCGCAGGATCTACAGTCATTCATCGAGTTCCTCGAGAAGCACCACCCGGACGAGGTGCTGCGCATCGAGCGGGAGGTCGACCCCGTCTACGAGGCCACGGCGATCCTCTGGCGGCTGGAGCGGGAGCGCCGCTATCCGGTGGTGATCTTCGAGAACATCAAGGGCTCCGACCTCCCCTGCGTGACCAACCTCCACGCCAGCTTCCCGCGGCTGGCGACGGCGATCGGCCTGGAGCCGACCGCGACCCCGCGTGACTTCGTGCTGGAGTACATGCGCCGCGAGGACCGGGCGATCCCACCAAAGCTGGTGGACAGCGGCCCGGTCAAGGACGTGGTCATCACCGGCGACGACGTCGACGTCACCAAGCTGCCGATGCTCAAGTACCACGAGCTGGACTCCGGGCAGGTCGACCCCGGGTTCGAGGACCTCCAGGGCCGCTACATCACCCTCGGCTACGACACCCTGCGCGACCCCGACACCGGGGTCGCCAACGTCGGCATCTACCGCCTCCAGGCCAAGAGCCGCAACAAGTTCGGCATCCAGATCTCCGAGACCGCGCACGGCCACTACATCATGCAGAAGAACTTGAAGCACGGGCGGCCGACGCCGATGGCCGTGTTCAACGGCGTGCACCCGGCGGTGGAGCTCGGCTGCCTGTCCTTCACCGGGATCGACGTGGACGAGTTCACCATCGCCGGCGCGATGCTGGGCGAGCCGCTGGAGATGGTGAAGTGCGAGACCATCGACCTCGAGGTCCCCGCGTGGGCCGAGATCGTGCTCGAGTGCGAGATCCACCCGACCGAGCGGGAGCCGGAGGCGCCCTTCGGCGAGTACCCGGGCACCTACGGTCCCGAGCGCAACAACCCGGTGGTCTACTGCAAGGCGATCACGATGCGGCGCAACGCCCACTACCACAGCTCGTTCGTGGGCCACCGCGACAACCTGCTGCTGTCGGGCGTGACCCGCAACAGCCAGATCTACAAGACCTGCCGGATCGCGAGCGGCGGCGTCAAGGCGGTGTACGTGCCGCCGTCGGGCCGCTCCCGCTACATCTGCTACGTGCAGATGGAGAAGCTGATCGAGGGCGACCCCAAGAACGCGGCCATGGCGGCGTTCACCGCCGACCCCTTCCTCAAGTACGTGGTGGTGGTCGACGACGACGTCGACATCACCAACGACGCCGACGTCTGGCACGCGATCGCCACCCGGACCCGCTTCGACACCGACGCCTTCGTGGTGACCAACTCGCGGGGATCGCCCCTCGACCCCGCCTCCTACGACCCCGCCGGAGGGTCCCACCTGGTCACCAAGGTGGGCATCGACGCGACCCGCAAGGCCAACTTCCCGCGCGAGATCTACACGCCCGGCGTGGACAAGGTGGACCTGGACGAGCTGTTCGGCGACCTGTGGCGGCGAGTCCGCCAGGACTGAGCACCTGGGAGGGCCGTGAAATCTCCGTGAGACCTCCGTGAAACCTCCACCGTTCGACTACCTCGCGCCCACCAGCCTCGAGGAGGCGGTCGAGGCGATGGCGCGGCACGGCGACGAGGCCAAGCTGCTCGCCGGCGGCCAGAGCCTGGTGCCGCTGCTGGCCTTCCGCCTGGCCGGTCCCGCCGTGCTGGTCGACCTGAACCGCGTCGGCGAGCTCGACTACCTCCGCGACGAAGCCGACGGCCGTCTGGCGATCGGCGCGATGACCAGGCACCGGACCGTGCAGGACCTGCCTGGGCTGCGGTCGCGCTGCGCCATGCTGGCCGAGGGCGTTGAGCTGATCGGTCACGTGGCGATCCGCAATCGCGGCACGGTGGGAGGCAGTCTGGCGCACGCCGACCCCGCGGCGGAGTGGCCGGCGCTGGCGCTGGCGCTCGACGGCGAGTGCGAGGTCGTCGGCCCGCGCGGCAGCCGCACCGTTCCGGCCGACGAGCTGTTCGTCACCTACTTCACCACCACGCTGGAGCCCGACGAGATCCTGACGGAGGTCCGCCTGCGGCTCCCGGCCGGGCGGGTCGGCTCGACCTTCGTGGAGCTGACCCGCCGCCACGGCGACTTCGCGATCGCCGGGGTCGGAGCGGTGCTGGCGCTGGACGACGACGGCTCGATCGGCGACGCACGGCTCACCCTCATCGGCGTCAAGGACCAGGCCGTGCGGGCGCGGGCGGCCGAGCGCGCCATGGTCGGCTCCAAGCCGGACGACAGCGTGCTGGAGGAGGCGGTCGCCCTGGTCGACGGCGCCATCGAGCCGTCCGACGACCTCCACGGGTCGGCGGGCTACCGGCGGCACGTCGCCAAGGTCCTCGCCAGACGCGCCCTTCAGGAGGCACGCGCGCGGGCGGAGCAGCGAGGAGGCGGCGATGACGGGCAGGCGTGAGCTGGAGCTCTCGGTGAACGGTCGCAGGCTGCGCGGCCAGGCCGAGCCGCGCATGACTCTGGCGGACTTCCTTCGCGACCAGCTCGGCCTCACCGGCACCCATCTGGGCTGCGAGCACGGCGTCTGCGGCGCCTGCACGATCCTGCTCGACGGCCGGTCGGTGCGGTCCTGCCTGCTGCTGGCCGTGCAGGCGCAGGGCCACGAGCTGACCACGGTCGAGGGGCTGGCCGCGGCGGACGGCGAGTTGCACCCGATCCAGGAGGCGTTCTCGGAGCACCACGGCCTCCAGTGCGGCTTCTGCACCCCGGGATTCCTGATGAGCGTGTGCGAGCTGCTCGCCGACAATCCCGCGCCGACCGAGCGGGAGATCCGGGAGCACCTGTCCGGCAACCTCTGCCGCTGCACCGGTTACCAGAACATCGTGGAGGCGGTCCAAGCCGCGGCGCGGGAGCTGCGCGACCCCGCGGTCGAGGGGGGCCCGGCCCGGTGAGCGGTCGAAGGGGCTCCGCGCGGTGAGCGATCCCGGCCTCGACGTCCGGCCGCCGCACTTCGTCGGTCAGCGGCTGCGCCGCAAGGAGGACCGGCGTCTGGTCACCGGCGCCGGGACCTTCGTCGCCGACATCCGCCTGGCGGGCATGCTGCACGCGGCCTTCCTGCGCTCGACCTCGGCGCACGCCGCCATCTCCCGGCTGGACGCCGCCGCGGCGCTGGAGCTGGACGGCGTGGTGGCCGTGGTCACCGCCGACGACCTGAAGGGCGAGGTCGGGCCGTTCGTCGAGGGCGCCCGCAACGAGATCTCACCGGTGTTGCGGAGCAAGGTCGCCATGGAGGTGAAGTCCTGCCCGATGCCGGTGCTGGCGGACGGCGAGGTCTTCTGGGTCGGCCAGCCGGTCGCGGTGGTGGTGGCCACCGACCCCTACACCGCCGAGGACGCGCTGGAACGGATCGAGGTGGACTACGAGCCGAGGCCGGTGGTCGCCGACGCGGACGCCGCGGTCGCCGAGGGCGCCCCGGTACTGCATCCCGAGCTCGGCGACAACGTGGCGGCGAGCTTCGCCTTCGAGACCGCCGACGTGGAGGCGGCGCTGGCGGCCGCGCCCATGCGCCTGCGCGAACGGTTCGTCACCGGCCGCACCCTGGGCAACGCGATGGAGACCAGGGGGATCCTCGCGCGCTGGGACGCCGGCCGTCGGACCATGGAGGTCTGGGGCACCAACGCGCGCCCGCACCTGGTGCGCGACTACATCGCCAAGATGCTCGACCTCGACCCGGAGGACGTCCGCTTCGTCGCGCCCGACATGGGCGGCAGCTTCGGGACCGGCGTGTTCAGCGAGGACATCCTCATCCCCTTCATGGCCAGGCGGCTCGGCCGGCCGGTGCGCTGGATCGAGGACCGGCGGGAGAACCTCGCCAACACCCGCCACGCCCGCGACCAGGTCCACGACCTCGAGGTCGGCTACGACGGCGACGGCCGCGTGCTCGCCGTCCGCGACCGCTTCCTGGTCGACTGCGGCGCCTACAACTCGTACGCCATCACGGTCTCGTACAACTCCGCGGCGCACCTGCGTGGGCAGTTCCGCGTCGACGCGTTCGCCTTCGAGGCGCGCAACGTCCTCACCAACAAGGCCCCGGTGGCCCCGGTCCGCGGGGCCGGACGGCCCGAGGCCGTGTTCGCGATGGACCGCGTGGTCGACCTGATCGCCGCGAAGCTGGGCCTGGACGCAGTCGAGGTGCGGCGCCGCAACCTCATCCCCGCCGACGCCATCCCCCACCGGACGGGCATGCCCTACCGCGACGGCGTCGACATGACCTACGACGGCGGCGACTATCCCGAGCAGCTCGACCGGGCGCTGGAGCTGTTCGGCTACAAGCAGCTGCGCGAGCGGCAGCGGGAGCTGCGGGCGCTCGGCCGCCGGATCGGCATCGGCGTCTCGTCCTACGTGGAGGGCTCCGGCTACGGCCCCCACGAAGGCGCGATCGTCAGGGTCGACGCCACCGGGCGGGTGACCGTGTTCACCGGCGCCAAGCCGCACGGGCAAGGCCTGGAGACCACCCTGGCGCAGGTCTGCGCCGACCAGCTGGGCGTCCATCCCGACCAGGTCACGGTCAAGGCCGGCGACACCGGCCAGATCCAGTACGGCATCGGCACCTTCGCCAGTCGCAGCGCGGTAACCGCGGGGACCGCCGTCGGCGTCGCGGCCATCGAGGTGCGGCGCAAGGCCCTGGCGATCGCCGCCGAGCTGCTGGAGGCGGACCCCGCCGACCTCGACCTGCGCGACGGCCGCGCCTACCTGAAGGACGCGCCCGACCATGGCCGCACGCTCGCGGAGCTTGCGGCGGCCGCGGCGCCGGGGCCGCGGAGCCGGCTGGCTCCGGGGATGGAACCGGGCCTTGTGGCCCAGCACTATTTCGTGCCGCCGACGGTCACCTTCGCCTCGGGCACGCACGTGGTCGCGGTCGAGGTGGACGAGGAGACCGGCATGGTCAGTGTCCTGCGCTACCTCACCGTTGACGACTGCGGCCAGATGCTCAACCCGACCGTGGTCGAGGGACAGGTCCACGGCGGGGTGGCGCACGGCATCGGCAACGCGCTGTACGAGGAGGTCGCCTACGACCGCGACGGGCAGCTCCTGAGCGGCAGCTACATGGACTACCTTGCGCCCTCCGCCACCGAGGTCCCACAGATCGAGGTCGGCCACCAGGAGTTCCTCTCCAAGCTCAACCCGTTCGGGATCAAGGGCGTCGGGGAGGGCGGCGCGGTGTCGCCGCCGGCCGCGATCGCCAACGCCGTGGTGGACGCGCTCAAGCCGCTCGAGGTCAACGTCAACCGGGTGCCGCTGCACCCGGAGTCGCTGCTTCGGCTGATCCAAGAGGCGAAGGAGGCGCGAGGACGGGGTAGCTGAGCCTCCCACGCAGCCCCGCGCAGGCCCCCGCGCACCGCCGCCCCGTACCCGCTTGACGACAAACCATCTGAACGTCAAGATAAATCGCCAGACCACCGGTGGCCTTGTTCCACTCCGAGGATCGACGAATCTCTGCCCTCGTCGGTCCTACCAGACCACGCCGGGAACGTTGGCGGCCCCACCTACCACCCCTGTCAGCCGTCAATTGGAGTTCGGTAGAAGGAGTGAGGGCATGAAAGTCTCCCGCGGTTTGGCACTGCTGGCCGTGACCGCACTGCTGCTGGCGGCCTGCGGCGGCGGGGGCGACAAGGGCGGCAACGCCGGCGCCTCCGGGGGCTCGATCACGATCGCGATCGGGTCCGAGCCGACCTCGCTCGACCCACAGCTCAAGGACGACGGTGGCGAGCGGGCGGTCAACGACAACGTCTACGAGACCCTGATGGTCCGCTCCCCCGACGGCAAGCAGCTCGAGCCCGGGCTGGCCGCGGCCGAGCCGACCCACCCGGGCGACAAGAGCGACGTGTGGGAGTTCAAGCTCCGCCCGAACATCAAGTTCAGCAACGGTGAGGCGTTCAACGCGGACGCGGTCGTCACCAGCGTCAAGCGGATCATCGCCCCGTCCTTCAAATCCGAGCAGGCGGGGTTCTTCTCGACCATCACCGACGCCAGGAAGGTCGACGACCAGACCGTCGACGTCATCACCAAGGGCCCGGACCCGATCCTTCCGGCGCGCATGTACTGGATGAAGATGGTCCCCGCGTCGGCCTCCTCTAGCGCGGACTTCGCCTCCAAGCCGGTCGGCACCGGGCCCTTCCTGCTCAAGGAATGGGTGCGCGGCGACCACATCACGCTCGACCGCAACCCCAACTACTGGGGCGACAAGCCGGCGATCGACTCGGTCACCTACAAGTTCGTGGCCGAGGGCGGCACACGGCTGTCCGGGCTCCTCGCCGACGACTACGACCTGGTCACCAACCTGCTGCCCGAGGACGTGAAGCGGGCGCCGAAGTCGGCGCACGTCACCGGGCAGGAGCACCCGATGATCATCCTCAACGCCCGCGGCGGCATCACCGCCGATCCCCGGGTGCGGCAGGCGCTGAACTATGCGGTGAACAAGGACGACATCGTCAGCGGCATCTTCGGCGGCCTCGCCAAGCCCGACAGCTGCCAGATCCTCAGCCCGTCGTTCTTCGGCTACAACCAGAGCCTCCAGCCCTATCCCTACGACAAGGCCAAGGCGCAGGCGCTGCTTCAGCAGGCCGGCGCCAGCGGCAAGACCATCGAGCTGGTCGGCGAGACCGGCCGCTGGCTGAAGGACGCCGAGACGATCCAGGCCGTGCAGAACTTCTGGCAGGAGGCCGGCCTCAAGGTGACCGTGCGCAACTTCCAGTTCGACGAGTACCTGAACCGCCTGTTCGACCAGAAGAACCGCGCCGACGCCATCTTCGTCTCCAGCTCGAACGAGCTGCTGGACGCCGACCGCCAGTACTCCACCTACTACCAGAACGGCGGCATCGGCTCCTCCAACAGCGACGCCCAGCTGAAGCAGCTGATCGACACGGCGCGCGTCGAGATCGACCCGGCCAAGCGTCAGGCGATGTACGACCAGGCCGGCAAGCTGGCCTGCGACAATGCCTACTTCCTGTTCCTGGTCAACAACGACGACATCTACGGCATGAGCAAACGCCTCGACTGGCAGCCGCGGGTCGACGCCAAGCTCCTGGTGAAGGAGATGCGCTTCTCAGCCAACTGACCGCGCGCCGACGGGGAGATCGTCATGGGCCGGTTTGCGGTACGGAGGGTCGTGCAGGGCCTCCTGGTGATCTTCGGGGTGACCATCATGGTGTTCGTGTTCACCAGGCTGGTCGGCGACCCCGTCAAGGTCATGCTGCCCCTGGAGGCGTCACCGCAGGAGCGGGCCGCCTTCAAGCACCAGCTCGGCCTGGACCGGTCCATCCCCGCGCAGTTCGTCTCCTACGTGGGGAACCTCGTTCGAGGAGACCTGGGGACCTCGCTGTGGCAGCGCCGTCCGGCCGTCGACATCGTGCTGGAGGCGCTGCCACGCACCCTGGAGCTGGTGCTGGCCGCGATCGCGCTCGCGGTGCTGCTGGCGATCCCGCTCGGCGTGCTGGCGGCGCTGCGGCCGGGGCGCGCGCTGGACCGGGTCGCCGTGGTGATGAGCCTGGCCGGTCTCTCGATCCCGCAGTTCTGGCTGGCGCTGCTGCTGATCCTGGTGTTCGCGGTGCGGATCCGGCTCTTCCCCACCGCCGGCATGGGCGGCCCGGAGCACCTGGTGCTGCCCATGCTGGCGCTGGCGTTCCCGGCCCTCGGACGGATCGCGATGATCGTGCGCTCGTCGATGATCGACGAGCTGAACCAGCAGTACGTCAAGACCGCCGACGCCAAGGGCCTGCCACGCCGGCGCATCGTCGGCGTCCACGCGCTGCGCAACGCCTCGATCCCGGCGCTGACGCTCACCGGCTGGGAGCTGATCCGCGCGCTGGCCGGCTACTCGGTGGTGGTCGAGACCGTCTTCGCCTGGCCCGGCGTCGGGCTGCTCGCCAACCAGGCGCTCGACCAGCAGGACCTGATCCTGCTCCAGGCGATCGTGTTCGTCGTCGCCGTGATGGTGGTGCTCGTCAACGTCGCCGTCGACATCCTCTACAAGGCCGTCGACCCTCGCATCAAGCTGGTGTGACATGGCCAGAACACAGCCCGACCTCGGCAAGACGCGGCGGCGCGAGACCGAGCACGCCGCACGGCACCAGGAGTTCCTGCGCGGCCGCCCCTACGACGTCCTGCGCGCGTTCCAGAGCGCGATGGTCGAGCTGCGCCACGACAAGGCGGGCCTGTTCGGCGTGGCCATCGTGACGCTGCTGGTCGTCACGGCGGTGTTCGCGCCATGGCTGGCCCCGCACGACCCCGCGGCGCAGTCGCTCCGCAACCGCCTCGCGCCGCCGTTCTGGGCGGACGGCGGCTCCATGCACTACCCGCTGGGAGCCGACGGCCTCGGCCGCGACGTCCTCTCCCGGCTGATCTTCGGCTCCAGGATCTCGCTGGTCGTGGGCCTGTCCGTGGTGCTGCTGGCCGGCACCTTCGGCGTCCTCGCGGGCCTGCTCGCCGGCTACCGCGGCGGGCGGTTCGACTCGGTGATCATGCGCGTGGTCGACACCCAGGTGGCCTTCCCGGGCCTGCTGCTGGCGCTGGTGATCCTGGCCGCGATCGGTCCGAGCATGACCACGATCATCGTGGTGCTGGCGGTCAACGGCTGGATGGTCTACGCGCGCATCACCCGGGGGGTGGTGCTGTCGGTGAAGGAGACCCCCTACGTCGAGGCGGCCGAGATCGTCGGCTGCCGACCCTGGCGGGTGATCCTGCGGCACATCCTGCCCAACCTGACCTCGCCCCTGCTGACCCTCGCGGTGCTGGAGTTCGCCCGGATCGTGCTGGCCGAGGCGGCGCTGTCGTTCCTCGGCGTCGGCATCCAGCCGCCGCAGGTGTCGTGGGGGCTGATGGTCTCCCAGGGTCGCGACTACCTGTTCGACGGCTGGTGGATCATCACCTTCCCGGGCCTTGCGATCGCGCTCACGGTGCTGGGCGTCAACCTGTTCGCGAGCTGGCTGCGGGTGGCGGCCGACCCCCAGGAGCGCGAGAAGCGCTTCGCGCGCTCGTCGAGCGAGATCAGCCAGGGGAGCATGGCGTGAACGCCGGCGGCGAGCCACGGCTGCTCGAGGTCGAGGACCTCCAGGTCCGCTTCTTCACCCGCCGCGGCGTCGCGGAGGCGGTCCGCAACGTCTCCATCTCACTGGACAAGGGCGAGACGCTCGGCCTGGTGGGCGAGTCGGGATCGGGCAAGAGCGTGACCGCCCAGGCGATCATGGGGCTGATCCAGCTCCCGGGGAAGATCACCAACGGGCAGGTCCGCTGGAAGGGCGCGTCCCTGCGTGGCCCGGCCGGCGCGCGGCTCTCGCGGCGCATCCGGGGCAAGGAGGTCGCCATGGTCTTCCAGGACCCGATGACCTCCCTCAACCCGCTGTTCCCGGTCAAGACCCAGATCGGCGAGGTGCTCCGGCATCACCTGGGCATGAACCGCAGGCAGGCCCACGCCCGGGTGCTCGAGCTGCTGGAGCTGGTCGGCATGCCGTCGCCGCGACGCCGCGCCGAGCAGTACCCCCACGAGTTCTCCGGTGGGATGCGGCAGCGGATCATGATCGCGATGGCGCTGGCCTGCGAGCCGGAGCTGCTGATCGCCGACGAGCCGACCACCGCGCTGGACGTGACCATCCAGGCGCAGATCCTGGAGCTGATCGCCGAGATCCAGCAGCGGCTCGGCCTGGCGGTGCTGCTGATCACCCACGACCTCGGCGTGGTGGCCGGGGTGTGCCACCGGGTGGCGGTGATGTATGGCGGCAAGATCGTGGAGACCGGCCCGCTCGCCGCGCTGTTCGAGCGTCCAGGCCACCCCTACACCTCCGGGCTGTTGCGCTCGACGCCGCGCCTGGACCTGGTCCAGCGCCGGCTGTCCGGCATCGACGGCACCCCGCCGGAGCTCATCCGGCCCCCCGCCGGCTGCCCATTCCAGCCCCGTTGTCCGCTCGCGATCGACCGCTGCGTCGAGGAGATGCCACCGCTCGACCGGCACGACGGAGGAAGGGAGGTGGCATGCTGGCGTGCTTTCGCTGAAACCGCGGTCGAGCCCGCGCGAACCGAACGGCGCCTCGGATGAGCCGATCCTCCAGGTCGAGGGCCTGACCATCCGCTACCCGGTCGGCCGCGCCGGGTTCTGGGGCCAGCACAAGCTGTTCGTCCACGCGGTCGACGACGTCTCCTTCGAGATCCGCAGGGGCGAGACCCTCGGCCTGGTCGGCGAGTCGGGGTCGGGCAAGACCACCACCGGCCGCGCGGTGCTGCGCCGTCTGGAGCCCACCGCCGGGACCATCCGCTTCGACGGCCAGGACATCACCCGCGTCAGCGGCGAGCCGCTGCGGCGGCTGCGGCGCAACATGCAGCTCGTCTTCCAGGACCCCTACGCCAGCCTCAACCCGCGCATGCGCGTGTTCGACATCGTCGCCGAGCCGCTGCTGGTCCATGGCCTCGTCCAGCAGGCCAGGGACGCCGAGGACCGGGTCGGCGAGCTCCTCGAGCTGGTGGGGCTGCGTGCTACCGACATGCACCGGTACCCGCACGCCTTCTCCGGCGGCCAGCGGCAGCGGATCGGGATCGCCAGGGCGCTGGCGCTGGAGCCGGAGCTGGTGGTCGCGGACGAGCCGGTGTCGGCGCTGGACGTCTCCGTCCGCGCGCAGGTCGTCAACCTGCTGCAGGACCTCCAGGAGCGGCTCGGGCTCACCTACCTGTTCATCGCCCACGACCTGTCGGTGGTGCGCCACATCTCCCACCGGGTCGCGATCATGTATGCGGGCAGGATCGTGGAGGTCGGCGACCGGGACGCGATCTACGAGGACCCCAAGCATCCCTACACCAAGGCGCTGCTGTCGGCGGTCCCGATCCCGGACCCGAAGGTCGAGGTGAACCGCCGCAGGGTCATCCTCTCCGGCGCACCGCCGGACCTGGTCAACCCGCCCTCCGGGTGCCGGTTCCACACCCGCTGCCCGATCGCGGTCGACCGCTGCGCCACCGATCCGCCACCCTTCGAGGACAAGGCCCGCGACCATCCCGCGGCCTGCTGGCTCGCCTGACCCGCGCGGGCCGACCGACCGATCCGACCCCGGGAGCCACGCCATGAGCAGGACCAGGATCGCCGTCGACATCGGCGGCACCTTCACCGACCTCGTGCTGGTCTCCGACGGCCGGGTCACCGGCAACGCCAAAGTGCTCACCACTCCCGACGATCCCTCGATCGCCGTCGAGACCGGGATCGGGCGGCTCCTGGAACGGGTCGACGCCAGCCGTGTCGACGAGGTGGTGCACGGCACCACGCTGGTCGCCAACGCGCTGATCGAGCGCAAGGGCGCGACCACCGCGCTGGTCACCACCAAGGGCTTCCGCGACGTGCTCGGCATCCGCCGCGAGCTGCGATACGACCTCTACGACCTGTTCCTGGAGATGCCGGAGCCGCTGGTGCCGCGGAGGCTGCGGTTCGAGGCCAGCGAGCGGGTCCTGGCCGACGGCACCGTCGAGCTGGCGCTGGACCCCCTGGAGGTCCGCCGGATCGCCAGGCGCATGGACCGCGAGGGCATCCAGGCGGTCGCCGTCAGCCTGCTGCACTCCTACCGCCATCCCGACCACGAGCGCGCGGTCGCCGAGATCCTTCGGCGCGAGCTGCCCGGCGTGGCGATCTCGCTGTCCAGCGACGTGTCGCCCGAGCTCGGCGAGTTCGCCCGCACCTCCACCGTGGTCGCCAACGCCTACGTCCTCCCGCTGGTGGCCGGCTACCTGGAGATGCTGGCCAAGCGGCTGGAACGGCTCGGCCTCCGGGGTCGGTTGCGGATCATGCTCTCCACCGGGGCGGGCGGCCTGGCCGGGGTGGACACCGCCAGCCGCTATCCCGTCAGGCTGCTGGAGTCCGGCCCGGCGGCGGGCGCGCTCAGCGCCGGGTTCTGGGGCGCCGGCGGCGGCTCCGGGAAGGTGCTCGCGTTCGACATGGGCGGCACCACCGCCAAAGCCTGCCTGATCGAGGACGGCATCCCGATGGTGGCGCGAGAGTTCGAGGCCGCCCGCGTCTACCGCTTCACCAAGGGCAGCGGCATGCCGCTCCGCGTGCCGGTGATCGACCTGATCGAGATCGGCGCGGGCGGCGGCAGCGTCGCCGGCGTCGGACCGTTCGGGCTGCCCAGGGTCGGTCCCGAGTCCACCGGCGCGGACCCCGGGCCGGCCTGCTACGGGCAGGGCGGCACCGATCCGGCCGTGACCGACGCCGACCTGGTGCTCGGCTATCTCAACCCGGAGTTCTTCCTAGGCGGCGAGATGCGGCTGGACGTGGAGGTTGCCCGCGCCGCGGTCGGGCGCCTGGCCGGCCAGCTCGGCCTTGGGGTCGAGGAGACCGCGGCGGCCGTGCACCGGGTGGTCAACGAGAACATGGCCAGCGCCGCCCGGATGCACGCCATCGAGCGGGGCAGGGACCTGCGCCGCTTCACGTTGGTGGCCACCGGCGGGGCCGGGCCGGTCCACGCCTGGGGGGTCGCCAGGGCGCTCGGCATCTCCAGGCTGGTCTTCCCGCCGAGCGCCGGGGTGGCCTCCGCATTCGGCATGCTGACCGCGGCGCCCGGATTCGAGTTCGCCCGCAGCCTGCCGGCGCCGCTGGAGGAGACGCCGTGGGACCAGGTCCGCGCGATCCTGGCGGAGCTGGTCGAGGAGGGCAGACGCCAGCTCGCCTCCAGCGGCCTGGCGGACGCCCAGGTCCGGGTGGACCTCGCCGCCGACGTGCGCCACCGGGGCCAGGGCGAGGCGATCACCGTCGAGCTCGGCGGCGAGCTCTCCGGCGACCCGGCCGCCCAGATCGAGACGGCGTTCGCGGCCGCCTACACCGACCTGTACGGCCACCGGCCGCCGGGCGTCGAGGCCGAGGTCATGACCTGGCGCGTGCGGGTGATGGGGCCCGAGCCGGAGCTCGACGTGACCGTCCTCGACCAGGTGGCCGGCGAGGTCCGCAAGGGCCGGCGATGGGTGTGGTTCGCGGAGGCCGACGGCTTCGTCGAGACGGACGTGCTCGATCGCTACCGGCTGGCGCCAGGTACCGAGTTCGACGGGCCCGCGGTGGTCGAGGAACGGGAGTCGACCATGGTCATCGGGCCCGGCGCGCACGCCCGCGTCGACCGGGTCGGCAACCTGGAGGTGGAGGTGCGTTGAGCGGGAGCATCGACCTGGCCACGCTGGAGATCCTCTGGAGCCGGCTGATCACGGTGACCAACGAGCAGGCCGCCGCCTTGCAGCGGACCTCGTTCACGCCGATCGTGCGCGAGTCGGGCGACCTGTCCGCGGCGGTGTTCGACGCGCGCGGGCGCATGCTGGCGCAGGCGGTCACCGGCACCCCCGGCCACATCAACTCGCTGGCGACCTCCATGCACCACTTCCTGGCCGAGTTCCCGCCCGAGGAGCTTCGACCCGGCGACGTGCTGATCACCAACGATCCCTGGAAGACCTCCGGTCAGCTCAACGACCTCTCGGTGGTCACCCCGGTGTTCCGTGGCAGCCGGCTGGTCGGCTTCTTCGGCAACACCTGCCACGCCATGGACATCGGCGGCCGCGGGCTCTCGGCCGACGCCGGCGAGGTCTACGAGGAAGGCCTGGCGATCCCGATCACCAAGCTGTTCGACCGGGGGACGCCCAACGACCAGCTGCTGCGGATCGTGGCGGCCAACGTGCGCGCGCCGTTCGAGGTGCTCGGCGACATCCACGCCCAGGTCGCCGGCAACCAGGTCGGCGCCGACCGGCTGCTCGAGTACCTGGAGGACTTCGAGCTGGACGACCTCGAGGACCTCGGCGCCGAGATCCTGGAGCGCTCCGAGGTCGCCACCCGCGAGGCGATCTCCGCCCTGCCGGACGGCGACTGGCGGCACACCATCCACACGGACGGGCTCGACGAGCCGGTGACGATCGCCTGCCGGGTCAGCGTCCGTGGCGACCGGGTCACGGTCGACTACGCCGGCAGCTCGCCGCAGGTCGGGCGCGGCATGAACGTGGTGCTGAACTACACCGCCGCCTACACCAGCTACGCGCTCAAGTGCGCAATCTGCCCGGAGGTGCCGCACAACGACGGGAGCTTCCGGCCGGTCACCACCACCGCGCCGGAGGGCAGCATCCTCAACCCCCGCTTCCCGGCGGCGGTCGCGGCCAGGCACATCGTCGGCCACTTCCTGCCACACGCGGTGTTCGGCGCGCTCAGCCAGGTGATCCCCGAGCGGGTGCTGGCCGAGGGGGCCGGCAACATCTGGCTCACGACCGTCCGGGGCCAGGGCGCCGACCGCTTCATCACCGTGTTCTTCGCGGCCGGCGGCACCGGGGCTCGGCCGACCAAGGACGGCCTGTCGGCGACCAGCTTCCCCAGCGGGATCGCCACCGCGCCGGTCGAGCTGATCGAGACCACCTCGCCGCTGGTGATCCGCTCCAAGGAGCTGCGGGTCGACTCTGGCGGGCCCGGGCGTTTCCGCGGCGGGCTCGGGCAGCGGATCGAGGTCGAGGTCCGGACCGGCGAGCCGTACGTGGTCAGCTCGCTGTCCGACCGGATGCGCTTCCGCGCCGAAGGCTACCTCGGCGGCGGGCCGGGCGCTCCCGGGGCGTTCCGGACCTCGCTCGGCACCCGCCCGAACCCGAAGCTGAGCCTGCCGCTGCCCGCCGGCATGGGCTTCACGCTGGAGCTGCCGGGCGGAGGCGGCTTCTACGACCCGCGGACCCGCGACCCCGAGGCGGTCGCGCGCGACGTCGCCGAGGGCCTGGTCAGCCCCAAGGCCGCCGAGCGGGACTACGGCGTGCGCGTGACCAGGTCCGGCCGCCTGGTGCACCCCGACAGGTGACCGCTGGGCTCAGGCACCCAGCCAGGCGGCCAGCTCCTCGTCGGCGGCGAGCCGGCGGTCGAGGGTGGCCCGCTGCCCGGCGTCCAGGAGCGCCTGTGGCGGCCGGCTCTGGCCGGGCTCCAGGCCCCGGCGCTCGACCAGGTGCCTGATCGCCGCGATGTACGGCAGCCCGTCGACGCACGCCTGCAGGCGCGTGAGCGCGAGCTGGAGCCGCCGCGCCCGGGCCAGGTCGCCCTCGCGCCAGGCGCGGTTGATCTCGACCAGCAGCTCCGGTGCGGCGTTGGCCAGCGCCGAGACCGCGCCACGCGCGCCCATCACCAGCGCCGGCAGCACGGTCAGGTTCGAGCCGGTGTAGACGTGGATCGGCGTGCCCGGCGAGGCGAGGTAGCGGCCGAGCTTGCCGACGCTGTCGCCGGTGTCCTTGACGCCGAAGATCCCGGGAACCTCGTCGACCAGCCGCGCCACCAGTCCGACGCCGGCCGAGTAGCCGACGCGCTCGGGGTTCTCGTAGAGGTAGTGGCCGATCCCCGGCGCCGCCTCGGCGATCGCGGCGAAGTGCCGGTACAGCTCGGCGTCGGTGTAGCGGAAGAAGAACGGCACCACCGCCGCCGACGCCACCGCGCCGGCCTCCTGCGCGTGGCGGGCCAGCGCGACCGCCGTGAGCGTGTCCGCCGCGCCGCAGTGCACGACGAGCGGCAGGCGGCCGCGCAGGTGGTCGGCGGCCAGCTCGGTGGCGCGGCGCCGCTCGGCCGCCTCCAGCAGCACGCCCTCACCGGTGGTGCCGAGCACGAACAGCGCGTCGACGCCCCGCTGGGCCTGGAAGTCGATCAGCTCGCGCAGGGCCGGCCCGTCGACCGCGCCGTCCTTGCGGAAGGGCGTGACCAGCGCGCAGATGATCCCTGGAGGCGCCTCCATGCCCTACGCCCCCTACGCCACGGCGAACAGGTCCAGCAGGCGCTCGGCCTGGTCCTTGGCCGCCGGGCGGAGGATCGGCAGCCGCACGCCCACGTCGCGGTACTGCTGGACCTTCTCCTTGACCTGCTCCGGCGTGCCGCTGGCGGTCATGCCACGGACGTAGGAGTCCGGCACTGCCTTGATCAGCGCCGGCTTGCCGCCCTGGCGCCAGGCCTCCTCGAACTTCGGGAAGTCGTCCGGGTGGAAGTACGGCTCGCCGACCCGCATCTTCGGTCCGGCGATGAAGGGAAGCTGGATCGGGTCCAGCTTGCTGGCGACCTCCCAGCGGATGGCGTCCAGCGCGGTCGCCTCGTCGTCGGCCACCGAGCAGTTGATGAGCTGCGCGACCTCGAACTGCTCCCAGTCGCGGCCCGACTCCTCCACCGCCTCGCGCACGATCGCCAGGGCGTTGGCGGAGTACTCCGGCGAGCAGACCGCGTTCAGCAGCACGCCGTCGCCGATCGCGCCGGCGATGCGCAGGCCCTTGCGGCTGGTGGCCGGCACGAACATGGGCACGTGCCGGCGCGGCGGCTCGAAGCCGAGCTCCACGTCCTTGAACCTCACCAGCTCGCCGTCGTAGGAGGCGTTGTCGCCGGCGAGGATGAGCCGCATCGACTCGATCCACTCCCGCAGCGCCACGCCAGGGTCGGCCGGCTCCAGGCCGTGCCGCTTGGCGTGGGTGCTGGTGCACGAGCCGGGCGCCAGCATCAGGCGGCCTCCCGACAGCTCGTCCAGGGACGCGACGGTCTGCGCCATCACCAGCGGGCTGCGCAGCCGGACGATCTGCGTGCAGCCGATGGTGAGCCGCTCGGTCGCCAGCGCGATCGCGCTGAGCGAGCTGACCGAGTCGCGCATCAGCTCGATGGTCTCGGAGAAGAAGCCGATCTCGTAGCCTCGGTCCTCCGCCTCGCGCATCCAGTGCGCCATGTCACGGCCGTTCATGGCGGGGTCGTAGCCAACAGCGAAACCGACGCGCTCCATGTGCGGCCCCGTCCTTTCACGTCCCGCGAAGCTGACCGAAAAAGTATCTTAGCGTTTAGATACCTTACCGGTTCGGGCGCGTCAAGGTGGGGCGGCGGAGGGTGTGGCGGAGGGTGTGGCGGTGGCGCGGGGGGTGCGCCGCGGGGCGGCCCCCTCCCCGGCTGACGTAGAATGTCTTCATGTCGAACGACCGGGAGGAAGCCAGCGCGGCGGGCGCGACACTCCAGGATCACGTGGATCACATCCTGGATCAGTGGAGCCGTCAGCGGCCCGGCCTCGACGTCTCGCCGATGGGCATCATCGGCCGGATGTCCCGGCTCTCCCGGTTCCTGGAGCAGTCGATCGCAGAGGCGCTCGGCAGGTACGAGCTCAACGAGCCGCAGTTCGCGGTGCTGGCGGCGCTGCGGCGGGCCGGCCCGCCCCACTGCCTGTCCCCGACCGACCTCTACAACTCGCTGCTCGTCTCCAGCGGGGCGATGACCAACCGGCTGCGGCGGCTCGAGATCGCCGGTCTGGTCAAGCGGATGCCCGACCCCGACGACGGCCGCGGGCTGCTGGTCGCCCTCACGCCCAAGGGGCACCGGGTGATCGACGAGGCGGTCGACGCGCACACCGCCAATGAGCACCGCCTGCTGGCCGCGCTCACCGCCTCCGACCGCCAGGTGCTCGCCGACCTGCTGCGCCGGCTGCTGCTCCAGTTCGAGGACCACCTGGAGCCAACCGAGTCGCGCCGGCCGACGGGGGTCGCCGGCGGGCTCAGCGGGCGCTCCAGCCCCCGTCGATCCGCAGGTGCTGGCCGGTGACGTAGGCGGCGGCCGGTGACGCCAGGAAGGTGACCGCGCCGACCACGTCCGCGGGCTCGCCGACCCGCCCGAGCGGCGTGTTGCCCAGCACGTAGTCGCGATTGGCCGGCTGGTCGAGCCATGCGCTGTTGAGGTCGGTCCGCACGTAGCCCGGGCCGACCGCGTTGACGCGAACCGAGGGCGCCCAGCGGACGGCCAGGCCGCGGGTGAGCTGGAGCAGCGCTGCCTTGCTCGCCTGGTAGCTCAGCGATGCTTTGGTGACGTGCTCACCGGCCACCGACGCGAGATTGACGATGCTGCCGCCGCCGGCCGCCAGCATCCGAGCGCCGATCGCCTGGGTCAGGAAGAACGGGCCGCGCACGTTCACCGCGAAGGTCCGGTCCCAGTCCTCTGGCGACACCCCGGGCGGGTCGGTGCGGACGATGATCCCGGCGACGTTCACCAGCACGTCCACGCCACCGCTCCAGCTCCACGCCTGGGCCGCCACCGCCTCCAGGTCGCCCGCCTCGGCCAGGTCGGCCGGCAGCGCAAGGTACCGCCGCCCGATGGCGGCGACCTCGCCGCCCAGCTCGTCGAGCGGCTGCTTGCCCCGCGCCAGACCGATGAGGTCGCAGCCGGCGCGCGCCAGACCGAGCGCGACCGCCCTGCCGATGCCCCGGCTCGCCCCGGTCACCAGCGCGGTCGAGCCGCCGAGATCAACCTCCCAGGTCACGTCGCCTCCCCGAGGTCCGCGGTGGTCGCGGCCGTCGCCGTGGTTTGCGCCTCGCCGCGGTCACGGTCTCGCCCGGTCACGGCCTCGCCCGGTCACGGTGGTCGCGGTCTGCCTCTCGCGGTCTCGCCTCTCGCCAGGTATCTTGAGGTTGAGATTGTACCCTGGGCGGTCCCCTGGACGGGAGGGGCGGTACGATGGCGGAGCGCTGGGTGGGCCGCTCGGTGCGGCGCGTGGAGGACGACCGGCTGCTGCGCGGCGACGGGCGCTTCGTGGCCGACCTGTCCCGCCCAGGACAGCTCCACGCCCACTTCGTCCGCAGCCCCCTCGCGCGCGCCCGCATCGCCGGTATCGACGCCACCAAGGCGCTTGGGCTGCCGGGCGTGGCCGGGGTGTACAGCCACCAGCACGTCCCCGCCGGCTCGATGCCGCCGTTCCTCTGGGACTCGCCGCCGGCCAAGCTGGTCGGCGCGCTCAAGCCACAGCTCCGACCCTGCCACCCTCCGCTCCTCCCCGTCGACGAGGCACGCTTCGCCGGGCAGGCCGTCGCCGTCGTGCTGGCGGAGGACCGCTATCTCGCCGAGGACGCCACCGAGCTCGTGGAGATCGACTACGAGCCGCTGGAGCCGGTCACCGACGTGGCGTCGGCGCTCGACCCCGAGGCGCCGGTGCTCCACGGCGGCTGGGACTCCAATGTCGCCGTCCGGTTCGAGGTCCGCAAGGGCGACGCCGCCGCGGCGCTGGATCGCGCGGACCTGGTCATCCGGGAGCGCTTCCAGGTCCAGCGCCAGGCCGGCCTGCCGCTCGAGACCCGCGGCGCGCTGGCGGAGTGGGACGGCGACACGCTGACGCTGTGGTCCTCCACGCAGAACGCGCATCCGCTGCGCCGGGCGATGAGCCGCGTGGCCGGCCTCGAACCCGACAAGGTCAGGGCGGTCGCGCCGGACGTCGGCGGCGGCTTCGGCATCAAGGGCGTGCTCTACCCCGAGGACCTGCTGGTCGGACTGCTGGCCATGCGGACCGGCCGGCCCGTCAAGTGGATCGAGGACAGGGCCGAGCACCTGCGAAGCGCCATCCACGCCCGCGAGCAGGTCCACGAGGTCGAGCTGGGCATGACCAGGGAGGGGGAGATCGTCGCCCTTCGGGACAGCATCGTCGTCGACTGCGGCGCCTTCAACCCGCTCGGGCTGGTGATCCCCTACAACACCATCGCCCACCTGATGGGCCCGTACCGCGTCCCGCACCTGGAGGCGGTCGCCACCGGCGTCGTCACCAACAAGACGCCGACCGCGCCCTACCGTGGCGCCGGCCGCCCCGAGGCGGTGTTCGCGGTGGAGCGGGCGCTGGAGCTGGCCGCCCGCGCCCTGGACGCCGACCCGCTGGAGCTGCGCCTACGCAACCTGGTGCGCCCCGACGAGATGCCGTTCGCGGCCGGCATCCCGTATCGCGACGGCGAGCCCCTGGTGCTCGACGGCGGCGACTTCCCTGGCGTGCTGCGCCGAGCCGCCGCGCTGGTCGACTACGCCGGCCTGCGGGCGGCGCCCGCGGCGACGAGCCGCCGGCGCATCGGCGTGGGTCTCGCCTGCTACGTCGAGGGGACCGGCATCGGCCCGTTCGAGGGTGCCGCCGTCGCGGTCGGAGCCGACGGACGGGTCACGGTCCGGACCGGTGCGTGCTCCCAGGGCCAAGGCCACGCCACCGTGCTCGCGCAGGTCTGCGCCGACCATCTCGGTGTCGACCCCGGGCAGGTGGCCGTCGTCGGCGGCGACACCGCCGGGATCGACCGCGGCTGGGGCACTGTGGCCTCCAGAAGCGCGGTGGTCGCGGGCAACGCGGTCGCGACGGCGGCCTCCGCCGTCCGCGCCCGCGCCCTGGAGGTCGCCGCGGAGCTGCTCGAGACCGCCCCGGCCGACCTCCGGGTCGAGGCGGGCCGGGTGGTGACCGCCGGCGCGACCGAGCGTGGCATCGGCCTCGGCGAAGTCGCCCGGGCTGCCGCCGCCACCGGCACCGCACTGGCGGCCACCGAGTACTTCGAGCCGCCGACGGTCACCTGGGCCAACGGCGCCCACGCCGCGGTGGTGGAGGTCGACCCCGATACCGGCGAGGTGCGCGTGCTGCGTTACGGCGTGGTGCACGACTGCGGCAGGGTGATCAACCCGGTGATCGTGGACGGGCAGGTGCGCGGCGGCGTGGCCCAGGGCATCGGCGGCGCGTTGTACGAGGAGCTGACCTATGACGAGCAGGGGCAGCTCACCTCCGGCACGCTCGCCGACTACCTGGTACCGACCGCCGGCGAGGTCCCCAGGATCGACCTCGAGCACGTGGAGACGCCCTCGGCCCTCAACCCGCTGGGGCTCAGAGGCGTCGGTGAGGGCGGCGCCATCCCCGGTCCGGCCGTCATCGCCAACGCGGTCGAGCACGCGCTGCGCGGCAGCGGCTCAGGCCCCGGCGGGCGGGATCCGGTCATCCGCCGGACGCCGTTGAGCCCCGCGCACGTCCGCGGCCTGGTCGACGGCTGAGCCCCCGACCGCTCAGCGTTTGCGGCAGGTGTAGGCGCCGTACACCGAGCCGGTGAAGTGCGCCGTGGCGATCTCGAAGCCGACGGCGCCGAGCATCGGCTCCAGGAGCCATCGGAAGGTGCTGTGCTCGGTGCGGATGTGCTCGGCGAAATCCGCGCTGGTGTATCCGCGGGCCGGATCGGCGGCCGCGTTGCCCAGCCACCTCTCGAACACCTCGTCGGCCTGGGACGGCCCGAAATCGTAGATGAGGTCGTGCAGGCGCAGCACACCGCCCGGCCGCAGCATCCCCGCGATGCGGTCCAGCGCGACCGCCTTCCAGAAATCCGGAAGCTGATGGAGGGCGTTGCGGGTGTACACCGCGTCGACCGGAGGCCCGGCATGCCGGTAGCTGAGGAACCCCGCCCGCACGCACTCGAGATTTCTCGCGGCGGCAGCGGCGGCCCGCCGGCGCAGCGACTCCAGCATGGCGGGCGAGATGTCGACGGCCGTGACCCTCCCGAAGCGGCGCGCCGCCGCGAGCGCGAAGCGGCCGGTCCCGGCCCCGAGGTCCACCACCGTCGACCTGCCGTCCAGGCCATGGGCGGCCAGGATCTCGACGTCCTCGGTCGGATCGGGGTATCCCTGCTTGCGCTCGTAGGTGGCCACGAAGTCCGGGTCGAGGTGCTCCGGTCCCGCGTGCGCCAGCTCGTCCAGCATCCACGGCTGCGTCATCGGCCGATTCTCAGCCAGCGAGCACCCCGTCCGCCACCGAACACACCGCCATCAGCCCAATGCGGGCCTTCAGGCCCCCTCCCATCGGGGTCGCGACATGGCCCGGCCTTCAGGCCCCCTCCCACCGGGGTCGCGACTTGGCTCGGCGGGCGACCGGAGGGGCCGCGGCGGACGCCTCCCGCTCGACCCTCTCCCCCAGCTCGCCCGCGAAGGAACGGCCGGGACCGGTGAGCCGGTACAGGTGCCGTGGCGGGCGGCCGGCCGGGGCGTCGTTCTCCCAGGCGGTCTCGAGCAGCCCGCGGTCGGCGAGCCGCATCAGGATCGGGTACACCGAGCCGGCCTTGAGGTCGAGCCGCTGGCACAGCTCGTACCCGTAGTGCCAGTCGGTCGGGCTGTCGGCCAGGGCCAGCACGATCGCCGTGGTCTGCGCCGATGGGCGCCGGGAGCGTGTCATGTCGTCAAAACTCTATATAGCTAGAGATCCAATCGTCAATGGAGAGAATAGCGGCTCACGCGCCCGAGCGCGGGTGACCTCGACGGGCCCGTTCAGCCGTACCGTCGGGCGGGCACAATACGGGCATGCTGGCATGGCTCACCGGGCTCGGTCTGTCAACGGCGGCGGGACTGAACGCCTATATCCCGCTGCTGGTCGTCGGCCTGCTCGGGCGGTTCACCGACGTGCTCGACCTCCCGCCGTCCTTGCGGTGGCTGGCGAGCGGGTGGGTGCTGGCGATCGGCGCGGTGCTGCTGGTCTGCGAGCTGGTGCTCGACAAGATCCCGGTGGTCGACCACGTCAACGACCTGGTGCAGACGTTCATCCGCCCGACCGTGGGCGGCGCGATCTTCACCGCCACCGCCGCGGCGCAGCAGGCGGACGCCTCGCAGTGGATGCGCGACCACCAGTGGGTCGGCTGGCTGCTCGGCGTCCTGATCGCGGGCCTGGTCCACGCCGGCAAGGTGACCGCGCGCCCGCTCGTCAACGTCTCCACGGTCGGGTTCGGGACGCCGGTCGTGAGCTCGGTCGAGGACGTCGCCTCGCTCGGCATGAGCCTGACCGCCGTGTTCGCGCCCTTGCTGGCCCTGGTGCTGGTGGTCGCCGTGGGATGGCTCGGGACCTCTCTCGTCCGCCGCGTCCTTCGGCGCCGGCGCCAGGGCGGGCACCGCACCGGGCCGACCCGTCACCGTCCTGAGCGCCTCCCGGAGACGGTCGGGCGGCGCGGGCCACAAGACCGTCGCCGTCCTGAGCGCCTCCCGGAGACGGTCGGGCGGCGGGACCGCGAGACCCTCACCGTCCTGAGCGCCTCCCGGAGACGGTCCGGGGGCGCGGGCAGCGAGACCCTCACGCAGCCGACCACGCCCCGGCCGGGACCTAGCGCAACCGCTCGCGCAGCTCGAGGAGGTCGTCCAGGACCGGCCCGGCCAGCGGGACCCGGCCCCACCACCAGCCCTCGCCGAGCTCGTCGTCTCCCACCCAGCGGCGCAGCAGGCCCTCGGAGTCCTGGGTGGTGAACTCGGTGAAGGCCGCGTCGATCGGGCCGATGGCCTGGCGGACCGCGGCGGTCAGGTCCTCGGGGAGGTCGCGCTCGCCCTTCTTCACGAAGTCGCGCAGGTAGAGGGTGGCGACCAAGTCGTCGGCGGTCCAGCGGCCGCGGTCGTCCGGATCCAGCTTTCGCTCGGATACGAGCCGGTCGACGTGGTCGGCCCATCCCTGGATGAGCACGCTGAGCGGCCGGCCGCGGCCGTGGCCCAGGTCGACCGCAACCGCGGCCAGGCGCTTCCGGTCGGATGCCGGAAGGCCAGCCAGCGTGTCCCGCCTTGCCATCGACCCCTCCGTCGCTAGTGTCCCGGGAAGCATGCCGTGCTCCGCCACGGCAGGTCCCGGTCGACGATCACCCGAACGCCCTGGTAGTCGAAGCGGATCGCGTTCTGCCCCGGGACCTGCCAACCCTCGACCGAGGTCAGCGTCCGATGGATCTCCTCGAGGCTCGGCCGGCCGGCCAGCTGCCCTTCGCCGGCGTGCCGGTAGGCGAACTGGGCCAGCTCGTCGGCCGAGTAGTCCAGCACGCCGACCGGCCGCTCGTCGGTCTCGGCGGCCTCACCGGCCTGAAGGGCCTCACCGGCCTGAAGGGCCTCACTGGCCTGAGCGGCCTGAGCGGCCTGAGCGGCCTGAGCGGCCTGAGCGGCCTCAGTGGCGCGGGTGGCCGAACCGCCTTCGCCGGAACCGCGACCGGGACCGCCGTCCGGCGTGGCCGAGCTGTCGCCGCCCCCCATGAGCGCCACGCCGATGCCGCCGATGACGCCCGATACGGCCAGCTGACCGGCGATAGCGCCGCTGCCGGTCCGGACGAGCTGGGCGCCGCCGCCGGCGAGCCTCTCGAACGCGGACGGCGGGTCGGCCGCGATCGCGCCGAGGGCCAGCAGCAGCGCCACCACCAGTGGCGCCTGGCCGAGGGCGTCGAGGATGTGCGCGCCGGCGACCAGCCCGCCGTCGAGCGCATGGCCGCGAACCAGCAGCCACAGGCCGAGCACCGACACCAACAGCGACCCGGCTCGCGTCGAGAGCCGCAGCATCGCCGTCGCCGGCACGTCGGCCGCCGGGTGGCGCCTGGTTTCGGGAAGGCGCAGCAGCCCGGCGGCAAGGTTCCGTCCGGTCCAGAGCGCGCCGGCGACGACCGCGACGGCAACGAGCCAACCCGCGTAGCGTGAGGTCAGCGCGTCCTGAACGGCCGCGAGGCTGGGCACGCCGCCGACGACGAAGTAGAGGCCGACCGGGACCAGCAGGAGCAGCCAGGCGAGCGCGAGCAGCCCGGCGCGCGTCGTCAACCGCGCCCGCACGTCCGCCAAGGTGCGGCCACCGGGACGCGCGGCGTGGAGCCGCCCGACGGCGGCGCCCCAGACCGGCGCTCCCGCCTCGCTCGCACGGTCCAGCGCGGCCGCGACCGGCTCGAGGCCCTGCCGCAGCGCGAGATCCGGCTCGCCGTCCCGCCCGGACAGCAGCCAGGCGCGCCGGAGGCGCACGAACCCGCACACGGCCAGGAACGACCACGGCGGCCGCGCCACCGCCAGGCGGGCGAGGCCGAGGGACCGGATCGGCGCGTCCCGCTCGGCCTGGAGCGTGGTCTTGGGCCCGCCACTCGCGGTCGCCATGTCCCGGCGGTCCAGCCACACCGCGAAGGCGAGCGCGGCCAGCGGGTACAGGCCGACCAGACCTCGCGTGGCGTTCAGGGGCGTGGCCAGCGCTCGCGCGAACTCCCCCGCCACGCCCCTGGTGTTGAAGGCGGCGTGGTCCGCCGCCGCCAGGACCACAAGCGCCAGACCCGCCAGCCGGACGCGGCGCTGGCCCTGCCGGAGCGCGAGGGCCACGCCGAGCCCGGCGAGCGAGCTCCAGACCAGATGGACGTCGATCGCGTCGCCCGGCCCGGGGCCCGGCAGGCCTCCCCCGGCCACGCCGGCGGGCAGCCAGGAGCCGAGGACATGGGTGATCCCCGGGATGGTCGGAGGGTTGAGGCCGACAGGGACGATCCATCCGCCGGCCGGGAGGTGGATCGCGCGGGCGGCCTGGTCGGCATAGCCGAGCAGGTCCTCGGCCAGGCCGAACCCGGCGCCGATCGCCGCGCCCGCCAGCACGAGATCGGTTGCCGCCCACTGCCGCCGCAGCGACCGCAGCGCCCACCAGAGGACGACCAGCGGGGCCGCCTTCGCCAGCTCCTCGATCAGCGGATCGAGGGTGTACGACGCCGTGGTGGTCACCTGCGTGAGGGGAACGCCCGAGAGCGCGGCGAACGCGCGGGTCCACGCGACCTGGAGCAGCGCGGCCGCCGGAGCCACGGCGTAGAGCCCGGCCAGCATCGCCAGCACCAGGAGGCGGAACCGCACGGTCCGCGCCGCCCAGCCAAGGACCGCCAGCTCCACGACGCCGTAGAGCTGCGCCAGCACCATCAGCACGACCATGCGCGGCCTTCGCGGAGAGCTTCGGTTGCGTGGCCACGCACTATAACAAGGCATGCCAATCGCGCAGTAACCAGCAAAACCAGCAGGCCGTGGATGGCCGGCGGCGACTCGCTTCGAGAACTCTTGACTTTGGGAAGCTATCTTCCTATTCTTTCGTCATGCGACGCAAGCCAGGCACTCTGCTCCCGCTCGAGTTCGACATCCTCGAGGCGGGTATCGGGCTGGAACGGTTCCACGGCTTCCAGCTCGCAAAGGCGCTCGCGGACCAATCGGGCCCGCGTCGGCTCACCGCGCATGGGACCCTCTACAAGGCGCTGCAACGCCTCGAAGATGGGGGCCTGCTGTCGAGTCAGTGGGAGGATCCCGAGGTCGCCGCCGCCGAGGGTCGGCCCCGCCGGCGCCTCTATCAGGTGACCGGTCTCGGCGAGCAGGCACTCTCCGCCTCCCGCGCGAGCCCGGGTGTCACCCGGCCCCGACCGCGGCTGGGGCCGGCATGAGCGCCGCCGACCGGGCGGCGGCGCTGGTGTCGTGGTGGGTCGCCACCTACACCCGCCAGCTGCCCGGCGAGGTTGGCGAACGGCGACGCGCCGAGATCGCCTCGGATCTCTGGGAGCACCGGTCCGCCGGGCGTCAGGATAGAACCGCGGCGATCCTGGTCGCGTGGTCGATCCTGTGGCGGATGGCCGCCGGGATGCCCGCGGACCTGCGCTGGCGGAGCGGGCAGCTGGCTGCCGCGCATCGAGCGCCGCCACCGGAGAGGGAGCGCTGGCTCCTCCAAGCGCTCGCGAGGAACTGGTGGCTCGTGCTCGCTGGTCTCGTCGGTATGACCGAGGTGGTGGTTGGCGCCGCCATCGTGCTTGGCGCCGCCACGGCTACGGGAACCGGTCCCACAGAGAGGGCTGGGCCGACCGTCGGTGGCGGCATCCTGATCCTGGGCGCAGGTTTGATCGTGCTGTTGGGCATCCTCTGGCGCCGCCGTAGCCCGAACGCCGGCATGGTGCTGATCGTGGCCGGGGCGATTCCGGCGCTCCTGCTCTCGCCGTGGTCCTTCCCACTCGCCGTGGTGGTTGTGGCCGGTCTCGCCTTCGTCCTGACCGTACGTGCTGGAGGGCGGGACGCGCGCGGCCGGTCCGCGCCCCAGCTCGCGATGCGACTCGGCAGCCACGCCACAGCCCTGTCGGTGTTGTACCTCGTCCTGGCGGGCCGGGTGCCGGTGTGGCCCGGGCTCGCGCTGCTCGGTCTGCTCGCCGTCGGCTACGGCCTGCGGCGGCGCGATCGCCCCACCTGAGGCGTCTTGGTCAGCCGCCGAGGTAATCGTGGACGAGCTGGAGCGCGATGGCGCCGGAACCGACCGCCGCCGCGGCGCTCGAAGCCGCCCCGCCCCTCGAGGGAGGGGCGGGGCGGGTGGCCCCCTGGCCTCGTGAGACCTCGTGACCTCGGGACCTCGCTACCTCACCTGGCGCGGTAGAGGTGCATGGTGAACGGGGCGAACACGGCGGTGAGCACGGCGGAGGCGACCAGGACCCAGCCGATCTGGCCGGCGGTGACGCTGCCGGCCATCAGGCCGCGCACGGCGGTGACCACGTGGCTGATCGGGTTGACGTCGATGAACGCCTGGAGCCATCCCGGCATGGTGCGGGGGTCCGCGAACACGTTGCTCGCCAGCGTCAGCGGGAACAGGATCACCAGGCTCACGCTCGAGACCGCGCTCGGCGAGCGCAACACCAGCCCCAGGGTGGTCCACAGCCACGACAGGCCGAACGCGAACGCCAGCACCAGGCCCACGGCGGCCAGCACGCCGGTTGCGCCTCCGTCCGGCCGGAAGCCGAGCGCCAGGCCGAGCGCAATCACGATCGTCGACCCGACCAGGTAGCGGCCGACGTCGCCGAGCAGCGCGCCGACGATCGGAGCCGGCCGCCAGATCGGCAGCGCGCGGAAGCGGTCGAACACGCCTTTGGAGATGTCGGTATTGAGCGTGACCCCGCTGTAGGTGGTGACCAGCACCACCGCCATCACCATGCTGCCGGGCAGCAGGAACCGCAGGTACTCGCTGGTCGACCCGGCCAATGCGCCACCGAACAGGTAGGTGAACATCAGCGTGAAGATGACCGGGATGCCGATCACGTCGATGAGCTGCTCGGGAACGTGCCTGAGCTTGAGCAGCGCGCGCCAGCCGAACGCCAGCGACGCGGAGAGCGCGCTGGCCTGGGCCGGCCGCTCGCGTGCCACCAGGGCGGCACGGAGCTCCGGCTCGACGGTGGTCCCGGACAAGATGGTGGTGGTCATGCGGCATCCTCCTCGATGCTCTCGTGGTCGTTGTCCGGCTCCGCCGGGCGGCCCGTGAGGGCCAGGAACACCTCGTCGAGACTGGGCTGGCCGAGCGCGAAGTCGCTGACCGCGATCCCGGCGCGGGACAACTCGGCGAGCGCCGCGGCGACCCGCTCGGGGTCAGAGACCCGGGCGGTCAGCGCCGCGGGGTCCGCGTCCAGGTGCATCGGCGCGTCGAGGGCCAGCGACAGCATCCGCTCGGCCTCGGCCCGGTCCGCCGGGTCGCGCAGCCGCAGGTGCAGGGCGCCACCGCCGACCGACAGCTTGAGCTGGCTGGGGGTGCCCTCGGCGATCACCTTGCCGCGGTCGATCACCGCGATCCGGTCAGCGAGCTGGTCGGCCTCGTCGAGGTACTGGGTGGTGAGCAGGACCGTGGCGCCGCTCGCGGCGAGCGCCCGGACGATCTCCCAGAGCTGGTTGCGGCTGCGGGGATCGAGTCCGGTGGTCGGCTCGTCCAGGAACAGCAGGTCCGGGGTCGTCACCAGGCTGGCGGCGAGGTCCAGCCGGCGCCGCATGCCGCCGGAGTAGGTCTTGACCAGCCGCCCGGCCGCCTCGGCGAGGCCGAAGGCGTCCAGCAGCTCGTGCGCCCGGTGCCGGGCGGGCCGGCGACCGTGGCCGAGCAGCCTGCCGAGCAGCACCAGGTTCTCCAGTCCGGTGAGGTCCTCGTCGACCGATGCGAGCTGCCCGGTCAGGCTCACCCGGCCGCGGACCTGGTCGGCCTCGCGCACGAGGTCGTGGCCGAGCACTCTGGCGTGACCGGCGTCCGGCCGCAGCAACGTCGCAAGCATGCGGATGGTGGTGGTCTTCCCCGCCCCGTTCGGGCCGAGGAACCCGTAGACCGAGCCGGTCGGCACGGCCAGGTCGACGCCGTCGACCGCCCTGGTGGACCCGAAGACCTTGACCAGGCCAGCTGCCTCCACGGCCTGGGTCGAATCGATCTGCAACGCTGCCTCCCTGGTTGTTGGGTGGTGGTTTGCGGTCCCGATGGTCCGTCGCGAGGGCCGACGCGTCGTCGGCTGTGGTGCGTCAGTCGCCGCGTCCTACGACGGCTCCCGCGAGGGGTCCCGATACGACGCGGCCGGCCGTCGCTACCACGCAGAGGCCGCTCCTCGACGTAGGGAGCGGACGGGTGCCTGCGCGCGCCGTCGTAGCCAGATGCTCCCTTGGACCGATGAGCGCGGCGGATTCGGCGGCTACGATGGCTGCATGGATTCCATCGCGGCCTCGATCGCGACGCGCCCGCGCCTGTCCGCGCGGGCGCAAGACGCGCTGCTCGGGGTGCTGGTCGCGACCTTCCAGGTGCTCGCGCTCCGGCGAATTTCCAATGCGGACGAGCTGGCCTCGCTCGCCCAGCCGGCTTATGTCGGCTACGCGCTGCTGGTACTGAGCGGGCTGGTCCTGGTGGTCCGGCGCCGGTTCCCGGTGGCGGTGTTCGCCGCCACGGCGGCCGCGAGCATCGCCTACTACGCCCACGGCTATCCGGACGGGCCCGGCTGGATCGGGCTGTTCGTCGCGATCTACACCGTGACCGCGCACGGCGACGGCCGCCGCTCGATGAACTTCGTCAGCGCCGGCATCCTCGGGCTCACGGTCGTGTGGCTGTTCACCGCGCAGCTGACGCCGGTGGAGGCCGCCGGTTGGGTGGCCTTCCGCATCGGCATCGCGGTCATGTCCGCGGTGACCGGCGACATGATCCGCGGCAGGCGGATCCTGCTGGCCGAGAGCCAGGAGCGCGCGGAACGCGCCGAGCGCACCAAGGAGGAGGAGGCTCGGCGACGGGTGGACGCCGAGCGGCTGCGGATCGCCCGCGAGGTGCACGACACCGTCGCGCATGCCATCGCGGTCATCAACGTGCAGGCCGGGGTCACCGCCCACGTGCTCGACCGCAGGCCAGAGCAGGCCCGCGAGACGCTGGTCACGATCGAGCAGACCAGCGCGCGGGCGCTGAGCGAGCTGCGCGCCACGCTCGGGGTGCTGCGCTCGGCCCACGGCGACGGCGGCGCGCCGGCGCCGGGGCTGGCGCAGGTGGACGAGCTGGCGGGGCTGGCGCGCGAGGCGGGTCTGGACGTCAAGATCGAGGGCGGCCTGCCGCCGCGGGAGCTGCGGGACACCGTCGACCAGGCCGCCTACCGGATCGTGCAGGAGTCGCTCACCAACGCGATCCGCCACGCCGGCCCGGCGCGGGTGACCATCTCGATCGTCTACGGTCCGGGCGACCTCGAGCTGGAGGTCGCCGACGACGGCCGCGGCCCTGCCGTGGGGGCCGCTCCGGCCGGTGGCGGTCGCGGGATCGTGGGGATGCGCGAGCGCGCGACATTGCTCGGCGGCGAGCTGACCGCGGGCCCGCGGCCGGATGGCGGCTTCTCGGTGCGGGCGCGCCTGCCGCTGTCTCCGCCGTCGTCGCCGTCGCCGCCGCCGCCGTCCCCGGGGCCACGGAAGGCGGAACGGACGTGACCGGGCCCGAGGCGGGCACGGAGTCGCGCCGGCGGACGAGCGCCGGGCCGGCGGGCGACGCGCCGATCAAGGTGCTGCTGGCCGACGACCAGGTCCTGGTGCGCGCGGGCTTCAAGGTCCTGCTCGACGTCGAGGACGACATCACCGTGGTCGGCGAGGCCGCCGACGGCGCCCAGGCGGTGTCGCTGGCTCGGGCCCACCGTCCCGACGTGGTGCTCATGGACATCCGCATGCCCGTCCTGGACGGCATCCAGGCCACCAGGCAGATCGCCGCCACCCATGGGCTGGAGCACGTCCGGGTGCTGATCCTGACCACCTACGACACCGACTCCTACGTCTTCGACGCGCTCCAAGCGGGCGCCAGCGGCTTCATGCTCAAGGACGCCGGCCCCGCGGAGCTGCTGCACGGCATCAGGGTGGTCGCCGCCGACGAGGCGCTGCTGGCACCCAAGATCACGCGGCGGCTGATCTCCCAGTTCACCGCCGTCCGCGGGGCGCAGCAGGCCGGCGAGGACCGGGTCGCGGTGCTCACGCAGCGGGAGCGCGAGGTGCTGGCGCTGGTGGGCCAGGGGCTGAGCAACGAGGAGATCGCCGCCGAGCTGACCCTCAGCCCCGCCACCGCCCGCACGCACGTCAGTCGCGCGATGGTCAAGCTCCGCGCCCGCGACCGCGCGCAACTGGTGGTGCTCGCCTACCAGTCCGGACTGGTCAGCCCCACCCCGCCCCCTTGACGCGCAGGCCAGCGTCCGAACCACGACCGGCCGCCAGCCTTGCTACACCACCATCTCCTACTCAACCGTCCGCGCTCTGGGCGACGGCTATGAACGGCTATGACAGTTGCTTCACGTATCGCCGAGAAGGCACTGAGATCGGACCCTCCTCACCCGCCGCGGCGTAGTCGAACGGGCCCCCATCCATCCAGCCACGCCGCTCATAGAACCGCCGAGCTCTGGAGTTTCCGGCCACCACCGCAAGCCACGCCGTCGAGTGGCCGGCGCCCGCGATCTGTCGTTCCGCCTCGGCCATGAGCGTGTCGGCCACGCCCGAGCCGCGATGGCGTCCCGCAACATAGACCTGTTCGACCTCATCGCCCACCACCATCACGAACCCGGCAACCTCCGCGTCGACCACCGCGACGGTGGTGTCGTCAACGCGCCGGGCGGCCCTCGCCCAAAAGGAGTCGCGATGACGCGCGGCGACCAGCTCCTGCGGCACGAACCCGAGATGGCCATCGCGCCAACCCTGCTGCCAGATCTCGGCGATCCTCGGCGCGTCATCGGCGGTTGCCTGGCGCAGCGTCACCACTGGCCGCACAGTCATCGAAACTCCCCCAGGTCGGCACGCTATCGGTCCTCGTACCATAACGCTCTGGGTGGCGGGAGGCTTCGGGCGAGCCGTCGAGGGGTCGCAGCCCTACCCATCGGCCAGGACGGCGTAGGCGCGGACCGGGAAGGTGCCGATGCCGACGACCTGAGGCGGGGCGGCATGGAAGCGAAAGCCGCTCGGCGGGAGCTGGTCGAGCCCACACAGGTGCTCCACGATCGGGATGCCGGCCGCCAGCAGCGCGGTGTGCACCGGGCGCGACGGGTGGCTGGTGTCGTCGATGTTGAGCGAGTCGATGCCCACCAGTCCGGCCTGCTGCTCGACACCGCCGCCCGCGCCAAGGCCCTGGCGTGGTGCACCGGCGTCGCGGCACTGGGCGGGGACGCTGATCGGCAGATGCTGCACCAGACGGGGGCCCTGGAGCTGTGCCAGAGCATCGACGACGCGGGCGCGCGTGCCAGGGCGGAGTGGTTCCTCGGCTTCGTCGCATGTGATCTGGGAAACCTGTCGGTCAGCGAGGAACTGGTCAACCGGGCGCTACGCACTGCCCGCGCCATCTCGGATCGCTGGTGTGTCGCGGCGGCGTTGAGCACCCGAGCCAAGCAGGCGATGCTGCGCGGCGACCTTGCCGAGGTCGAGCGCAGCGGCGCGCAGAGCCTCGAGATGTTCAGTGCGCTCGGTGACCGCTGGGGCCAGCTACAGAGCACGGAGTGGCTGGGCGCGCTGGCCAGGATCCGCGGCGACTACCAGCGGGCCACCGGGCTCCACCGAGACGGGTTGCGCATGGCCGAAGAACTGGGATTGTGGCCGCAGGCCGCCGATCAGCTGTCCTGGCTGGGCCGTATCGCGATGCACCTCGGCGACTACGCGCAGGCGCGGGACCTGCACGAGCGAGCCATGCGGCTGGCCGCACGACACAGCTATACGCCCGGGGAGACCTTCGCCGAGTTCGGTCTCGGGCTCCTCGCGCGCCGGGAAGGTCGGCTGGATGCCGCCGAGGCGCACCTGCGCAGCGTGCTGGAGCGGAGTCGCCCGTTCGGCGCCATGCCGGGCGTGGGGGTGACGCTGAGCCTGGTAGAGCTCGGCTTCGTCGCCGAGCAGCGAGGCGACGCCACCGGAGCACAGACGCTGCACCTTGACGGCTTGGCCGCCTCCCGGAAGTTGGGTGATCTACGCGCGATGGCGCTTGCGCTGGAAGGCCTGGCCGGTGCCAGGGCGTTGGCTGGGTACCACGGCCAAGCCGCGCGGCTACTGGGCATGGCGGACGCGGCGAGAAGGTCAGCGGGAGCGCCGCTACCGCCGGCCGAGCAGGGCGACATCGATCGGATCACGGCCATGGTCCGGCCGACGGTGGGCGAGGAGGCCTTCGCGAGCGAGTTCGCGGTCGGCGCCAACCTGGATCCCCACGACGCCCTCGGCTGGATGAGCCCTCCTCCCCGCGGGCCCCGGAGCCGCCGCCGAGTGCGTCGATCATCTCACCCATGACCTCGAGGAATCCCGGAGGAGGACGTGGGCGGACGCGGCTCCCTACCCGTGCCGCATTTCGTCGGCGCGCCGGAGCAGCGTGAGCAGGGTGTCCTGGAGCTCGGCGCTGGAGGCGCTGTCGCGCCCGCCGAGCGGTGCGAGGCGCTCGTCCTCGAGCCGCAGCAGCGTCTCCCTGGCCTCCGTGAACACCTCGACGCCGCGGTCGGTCACGGCGAGCTGGACCGCGCGACTGTCGGCCGGGTTGCCGGCGCGCGCGACCAGCCCCCCGCGCTCCAGGGCGCGGGCGAGCTTGGAGACGTGCATGGGCTCCAGACCGCTGAAGTCTGCCAGCTCCCGCTGGCTCGGCTGCGCTCCCCCACGCGACAGCCCGTGGAGCGAGGCCAGCAGGCTGTACTGCGCCGAGGTCAGGCCCAGGGGCGCGAGCGCCCGGTCCAGCTCGGCCCGCCACCGCAGCATCAGGTGCCAGACGAGATAGCCGATCGAGGGAGGCGGCTTGTCGCTTGGCGTCGGCATGGCGGGCACTCTACACCAGGTGCTATACATGATGACTGTAACCATGTATATGATCCCCAGGAGCACGGATCGCGATCGAGGAGGGAGCACGAATGAGGATCACCGTCTTTGGCGCCACCGGCCGGACCGGCCGTCACGTCCTGGAGCAGGGGCTGCGCCGGGGCCACAAGCTCACCGCCTTCACCCGCCGGCCGGAGGCGCTCACCGACCTGGCCGACCGCGCCGACCGGGCCGACCTTGCCGACCGGGCAGGGCTGGCCGCGGTCGTCAGCGGCGACGGCCGCGACCCCGCGGCTGTCCGCCGGGCGATCGACGGCGCCGACGGCGTGATCGCGGTGATCGCACCCTCCCGCCGCAAGGGACCGCACCACACCACGGAGGTCCTGCGCGCGGTCACCGGGTCGATGGCCGACCTCGGCGTCCGCCGGCTGGTCGTGACCGACCCGTATCCGGTGGCCGTCGACGAGCCGCCCCTTGCCATGCGGTTGCTGCAACGGTTCCTCGCCGACGCCTATGCGGACGCCGCCGAGATGGAGCGGGTGGTCACCGCCACCGGCCTCGACTGGACGATCGTCCGGCTCAACCGCTTGCGCGACAAGCCGGCCACCGGCAGGTTCGAGCTGCACCGCGGCCTGCTGAACAAGCCCTCTGGGATCACCCGGGCGGACGCGGCGACCGTGCTGCTCGACGTGATCGCCGACGACACGCTGGCGCGGACGGCGGTCAACGTCCGCGGCGGGTAGGCTTCATCCCAGCAATGCAAGGAAAAGCGTTGAGCGCGGGGGAGATGGCGATGGCGGAGCCGGTGGAGGTCTGGGCGGCGGGAGACGCCTACGAGCCGTATGTGGGCCGGTGGAGCCGGCCGGTCGCCAGTCAGTTCCTCGCCTGGCTCGCGGTGCACCCGGGGGCCAGCTGGCTCGACGTCGGCTGCGGGACCGGCGCGATCACCCGGACCGTGTTGGCGACCTCCGAACCCACCGCGGTGCTGGGGCTGGACCCCTCGGCCGGCTTCGTCGCCTACGCCGCCGCCCACGCCGGCGACCCGCGCGCCCGGTTCGCGGTCGCCGACGCCCGCCGGCTACCGGTCGCGGACGGCCGCGTCGACGCCGCCGTGAGCGGCCTGGTGCTGAACTTCGTGCCGGGGCCGGAGCTGGCCGCCGCGGAGATGGCGCGGGCGACCCGGCCGGGCGGCAGGGTCGCCGCCTACGTCTGGGACTACGCCGAGGGCATGGAGCTGATGCGCTGGTTCTGGGACGCGGCGGCCGCCATCGACCCGGCCGCCGCCGAGCTGGACGAGGGCCGGCGGTTCGGCCTCTGCCAGCCCGAGCCGCTGGCGCGACTGCTGACCGGCGCCGGCCTGGTGGAGGTGGAGGTCCGCCCGCTCGAGGTCCCGACCAGGTTCCGGGACTTCGACGACTACTGGACGCCGTTCCTCGGCGCGCAGGGCCCGGCCCCCGGCTACGTCAGCGCGCTCGCCCCCGAGCGGCGCGACGCACTGCGCGAGGAACTGCGCGCCCGCCTCCCGGTGGAAGCCGACGGCTCGATCGCGCTTAGCGCCCGCGCCTGGGCGGTCAAGGGAGTGAAAGCCTTGGAGGCCGCATGAGCGGGACCGGTGCCATCGGGAACACGCCGGTCGTGCGGCTCGACCGGCTGGCCGGCGAGGACGGCGCCGAGGTGTGGGTGAAACTGGAGGCGGCCAACCCCACCGGCTCCTACAAGGACCGGATGGCGCTGGCGATGATCGAGGCCGCCGAGCGGGACGGTCGCCTGGCGCCAGGGCAGCTGGTGGTCGAGTACACCGGCGGCAGCACCGGGTCGTCGCTGGCGTTCGTCTGCGCGGTCAAGGGCCACCCTCTGCGGATCGTGTCGTCCGACGCCTTCGCTCCCGAGAAGATCCGCACCATGCAGGCGTTCGGCGCGGAGGTGGAGCTGATCTCCAGCCCCGAGGGCATCACGCCCGACCTGATCCCGGCGATGGTCCGCCGCGCCGGCGAGATCGCGGCCGAGACCGGCGCGTTCCAGACCGACCAGTTCAACAACCGCGACATGCTCGAGGGCTACCGCCGCCTCGGCGAGGAGCTGCTGGAGCAGCTTCCCGGCCCGCCCGCGATCGACGCGTTCTGCACCTACGTCGGCACGGCCGGCTGCTTCCTCGGCACCACCCGGGCGATGGCGTCGCGGCTTCCGGGCCTGCACCGGGTCGCGGTCGAGCCGGCCGAGTCGGCGGTGCTGTCCGGCGGCCAGCCGGGCACCCACCACATCGAGGGCGGCGGCATCGGCAGCCGCCCGCCGCTGCTCGAGGAGACCGACTTCGACGAGGTCATCGCCGTGCCCGAGGCGGAGGCGTTCGCGATGGCGCGGCACGCGGCGCTGGCCGAGGGCGTCTTCTCCGGACCGTCGACCGGCGCCAACCTGGTGGCGGCGCTCCAGCTCGCCCGCCGCCTGGGCCCCGGCCGCCGGGTGGTGACGACCCAGGTCGACAGCGGGCTCAAGTACCTCGGTGGCCGCCTCTACGGCTGACCGCCACAAGGGGGCTCCTGGCTACGCCGGCTCCAGCATGTCCTCGACCGTGATCGGCAGGTCGCGGACGCGGATGCCGGTCGCGTTGAAGACCGCGTTGGCGATGGCGGCGGCGGCGCCGACCTGGCCGATCTCGCCGACCCCCTTGACCCCCAGCGGGTTGACGTGGTCGTCGCGGACCTCGACCAGCTCCACCTCGACCTCGGGCGCGTCGGCGTTGACCGGCACCAGGTACTCGCCGAGGCTGCGGCTGGCCCAGTGGCCGGCGTTGGTGTCCATGACATTGCCTTCCAGCAGGGCCTGGCCGAGTCCCCAGAGCATGCCGCCCATCAGCTGGCTGCGGGCGGTCCTGGGGTTCAGCACCCGTCCGGGGGCGAACGCGCCCACCATGCGCCGGACCCGGATCAGCCCGAGGTCGGCGTCGACCGCCACCTTCGCGAACTGGGCGCCGAAGGTGGTCATCGCGTAGCCGGTGTCGGCGCCGGTGGGGTTCCAGGACCCCAGCGCCTCGACCTCCTCGAGCCCGGCCCGGTGCAGCAGGTCGCCGTAGGTCTCGCCGCTCTCCGGCCGCCCGCGCGGCGCCATACGGCCGTCGCGGACCTCCACCGCGGCTGGGTCGGCACCGTGCAGCGGCGACTTCTCGTCGGCCACCGCCATTGCGATCACCTGGTCGCGGAGGTTGGTCGCGGCGGTGTGGACCGCGGAGCCGACCATCGAGGTCCCCGCTGACCCGACCGCCGCCGAGGTGTTCGGGAAGTCGGTATCGCCGTATTCGAAGCGGGCCTGGCCGATCGGGATGCCGAGGCCGTCGGCGGCGACCTGGGTCATCGCGGTCGCCGACCCGGTGCCGAAGTCCTGGGTCGCCGCCTGGACCACGGCGCTGCCGTCGGCGAACAGCCGCGCCCGCGCGCGCTGCGGCTGGAGCCCTGGGAAGGCCGGCACCGGGTAGCCGGCGGTCGCCATCCCGTGCCCGATCAGCCAGTTCCCCTCGCGGCTCGACCGCGGCGTCGGGTTGCGGTCCCCCCAGCCGAAGCGGTCGGCGCCGCGCTGGTAGCACTCCTCGAGCCCCTTGCTCGACCACGGGTTGCCGCTGATCGGGTCGACGTCGGCGTGGTTGCCCAGCCGCAGCTCGATCGGGTCGACGCCGAGCTCGTGGGCCAGCTCGTCCATGGCCGACTCCAGCGCGAACATCCCGGTCGACTCCCCCGGTGCACGGGTGAAGGTCGGCGTCATGGTGTTGCCGTGGATGAGCCGGTAGGTGCCCTGGTAGTTCGGGTAGGCATAGGCCTGGGAGGCGACGCCGAGCGACGGCTCGGCCCAGTCGTCGAACGGCGAGGTCAGCGAGAGCTTGTCGTGCTTGAGCGTGGAGATGCGGCCATCGCTGTCCGCGCCGAGCTGGACGCGCTGCTCCTGCTCCTCGCGGTGTCCGGCGCCGGTGAACATCTGCTCCCTGGTCAGCACCAGCTTGACCGGCCGGCCGACGTGGCGGGCCGCCATCGCCGCCAGCGTCGGGTGCGGCCAGGTCATCGCCTTGCACCCGAAGGCCCCGCCGATGAAGTGCGAGACCACCCGGATCCGGTTCGGCGGCATGCCGAGCAGCGCCGAGACGGTGTACTGGGTGGCGGTGACGCCCTGGGTCGAGTCGTAGAGCGTCAGGACGCCGTCCTCCCAGACCGCGGTGGTGGCGGACGGCTCGATCGGGTTGTGGTGGTTGGCGGTCATCCGGTAGGTCCGGTCCAGCCGCACGGCGGCATGGGCCATGCCGGCGTCGGCGTCGCCGCGCTCCGTGTGGGCGGACAGCAGCCCACCGAAGATCGTCGCCGGCGTCCAGGCCTGCTCGCGGCCCTGGTCGATGGTGGTGGTCGACGGCGTTTCCCGGTAGCCGACCCTGACCAGGGTGGCCGCGTACTGTGCCCGCTCCAGCCCGTCGGCGATCACGATCGCGACCGGCTGGCCGGCGTAGTGGACCATCTCGTCCTGCATGGGGAAGAAGGTCATTCCGGGCGCGGCGTGGTTCCAGAGCGAAGGCAGCAGCGGCGGCTGCGACGCGATCTTCTCCAGGTTCCGGTGCGTCAGCACCGCCAGCACGCCCTCGGCGCGCTCCGCCTCGGCGGCGTCGATGGAGACGATCCGGCCGCTCGGCACCCGGGCGCCGACCAGCAGCGCGTAGGCCGCCTCCGGGATCGGGATCTCGGCGGAGTAGCGGCCGGCGCCGGTGACCTTGGCGCGGCCGTCGACCCGCTCCAGCGGCCGTCCGATCGCGGTCATCCCGATCCTCCCATCTCCGCGGTCGTCTCCAGCGCGCGGACCATGGCCCGCCGCGCCAGCTCGACCTTGAACGCGTTCATCGGCCGCGGGGTCGCCTCCGACAGCTCCTCGCTCGCGGCCCTGGCGAAGCTGGCCCGGTCGGCTGGCTCGCCGAGCAGCGCCCGCTCGGTGCGGCGGGCGCGCCACGGCTTGGTGGCGACCCCGCCGAGGGCCAGCCGGACCTCGGCGACCGTGCCGCCGTCGACCCGGACCGCCGCGGCCACCGACGCCAGTGCGAACTCGTAGGACTCGCGGTCGCGCGCCTTGAGATAGCTGGAGGTCCGCGCCACCGGCGTCGGCGGCACCTCGATCGCGACCACCAGGTCGCCGTGCTCGATCGGGTGCTCGCGGTCGGGGGTGTCGCCAGGCAGCAGGAAGAAGTCGTCGATCGGGATCCGCCGCGCGCCGCGCGGTCCCTCGGTGTGGACCACCGCATCCAGTGCCACCAGGGCGACCGCGACGTCCGACGGGTGCGTGGCGATGCAGTGCTCGCTGGTCCCCAGGATCGCGTGGCCCCGGTTGTAGCCGTCCAGCGCGGCGCAGCCGCTGCCCGGCTCGCGCTTGTTGCAGGCCGCGCCGGTGTCGCGGAAGTAGCTGCACCGGACCCGTTGCAGCAGGTTGCCGCCCATTGAGGCCATGTGCCGCAATTGCGGCGAGGCGCCGAGGACCAGCGCCTCCGCGACCATCGGGAAGCGCTCCATCACCGCCGGCGTCTCGGCGACGTCGCTCATCCGCGCCAGCGCGCCGATCCGCAGGCCGCCGCCAGGCAGGTCCTCGACCCGGGCCAGCGGCAGGGCATTGATGTCGACCAGCCGGTCGGGCCGCGCCACGTCGATGCGCAGCAGGTCGACCTCGGTGGTCCCTCCCGCGAGGAAGCTGCTGGCGGGGTCGTCCCTGACCGCGGCGATCGCGACGCCGACATCGGTGGCGCGCGCGTAGCTAACCGGCCGCATGAGCATCGCCTCCGGCCCGGTCGCGGACTTGGCGGACTGCCGCGCGGATGTTGGGATAGGCAGCGCAGCGGCAGAGGTTGCCGCTCATCCACTCGGCGATCTCGGCGTCGCTGCCGGCGTGCCCCTCGCCGAGCAGCGCGGTCGCCGACATGATCTGGCCGGGCGTGCAGTAGCCGCACTGGAACGCGTCGTTGGCGATGAAGGCCTGCTGCATCGGGTTCAGCCGCTCGCCGTCGGCGAGGCCCTCGATGGTGGTGACCTCGTGGCCCTCGCAGGTGACCGCCAGCGTCAGGCAGCCGACCACCCGGCGACCGTCGACCCAGACCGTGCAGGCCCCGCAGGCGCCCTGGTCGCAGCCCTTCTTGGCGCCGGTGAGGTCGAGGTGCTCGCGCAGCGCGTCGAGCAGGCTGACGCGCGGCTCGATCTGGAGGACGTGGGCCTCGCCGTTCACGGTGATCCCGACAGGCACCGCTTCCGGTCCGCGCGTCTGGAGCGCGGCCGCCTCGGCGACGGACACGCCTGAACGACCATCTGACACGGTGAACCCCCCCTGTTGTCACCCGGGTCAGGAACGGCCACGCTAGCCGGGCCTCCCGAGGACGGTCAAGGTCCGGCTCAGGCACCATGGGGGTCGCACCGAGACGAACAACACGGACACCACGGAGTCGGGAGGGGAGGTGCGGCGGCGTGGTGGAGAGCAACCAGCCAGGCGATCGGCCCGATCCTCCCGGTCGGGGCGAAGGCGGCGAAACGGCTGCGCCGGAGCCGCGCCCGGCGGCGGTCGGCTTCGTCACCACCGAGCACTTCACGCTCCAGGGTGGCCGCTCGCAGACGATCTCCGAGTCGACCGGGCGGGCGAGCACGTTCCTGAGCGCGGTCAGCGGCGGGCTGGTCGCGCTCGGCCTGATCGCGACCGCCGCCAAGGTCGGCGCGGCCTTCTACGCCTTCGGGCTGATCCTGTTGCCGACCCTGGCCTTCGTCGGGCTGGTGACCTTCGACCGGGTGCTCCAGTCGGGCATCGAGGACCACGGCTACGCGCGCCGGATCGCCCGGCTGCGCGAGTACTACTTCCGGTACGCGCCCGAGCTCGCCGGCTACCTGGTCCAACTGCCGGAGGAGCGGCTGCTGAGGACGCAGCAGATGCGGAGCGGCCTGTGGCAGGGATTCTTGACCGTCGCCGGAATGATCGCGGTGATCACCGCCGTGCTCGCCGGGTCCGCGGTCGGGCTGCTGGCCGCGGTGGTGAGCGGCCATTCGCTGATGGCGGCGTTGACCGCCGGCGCGGTGGTCGCCGTCGGCGCGCTGGTGTTGCTGATGCGCTACCAGTGGAACGCGTGGCAACGGGCCGGCGCCGCGACCCTGTTCGACGAAGCGGCCGAAGACCTGGACGACGCCGGCTGACTCCGGCCCGTGAGGCGTCGGCGCTCCCGCTCAGGGCGCCACGGCGCCTAGATGATCGGCGGCTCGCCGAGGTACTCCAGGACCGTGAGGGCGTAGAGCTTGGCGGCCCGGACCAGGTCCTCGACGGCGACCCGCTCGTTGGGCATGTGGCAGTCGCCGAGCAACCCCGGGCCGAGCGCGGGCAGGGTCGGGATCCCGGCCAGGCCCTGCCAGCAGATGGCGTCGGTGCCGCCGGGGAAGTAGCCGTAGGGCGGCACCCGGCCGAGCACCTCGGCGGCCGCGGACGAGACCGCGCGGACCAGCGGATGCCCGCGGTCGATCTCGGTGGCCGTGGTCCATGCCCGCTCGCCGCCGACCAGCGTCCAGCTGATCTCGCCGCCGGGATGGACGGCCTGGAACCCGGCGATGGCGGCGTCGAGGTCGGCGGCGAGCCGCTCGGCGGACATCCCGGGCAGGGTCCTGACGTCGAGGGTGAGCTCGGCGGCGCCCGGCACGAACGCCAGCCCCTCGCCGCCGTGGAGGGTCGCACCGGCGGTGACCGTGGGGCCGTTGGGGCACAGCTCGGTGGGCGGATGGCTGAGCCGCAGGCGCTCGTGGAGCCAGACCAGCAGGCGGCTGGCCTGGAGGCTGGCGTTCACCACCGGGACGCGGTCGCTGACGCTGGAGTGCATGCGGGTGCCGGTGACCCGGATCCGCACGCCGCAGTAGCCGCGCGAGATCAGCGGGATCGAGTCCCACGGCGCATCGACCCCGCACGGCTCGGCGATCAGCACCGCGTCGGCGCGCACGCCGGCGTCCTGGACCAGGTGGCGGACGCCGTCGACCGCCTCGTCCTCCTCGTCGGCGGTGAGCGCGAGCACGACCCGTCCGTGCAGGTCCGCGCCGCAACTGGCGGCGGCCGCGAGCCCGTAGACGAGCGCGGCGCACGGCCCCTTCATGTCGGCGGCGCCGAGGCCGAAGAGGAACCCGCCGGTCACCTCCGCCCGGTACGGGTCGTGGTCCCAGGCCTCCAGGTCGCCGGGCGGCTTGGTGTCGAGGTGGCCGTTCAGCACCAGGGTCGGCCCGCCGTCGCCGGTGCCATAGCGGCAGAGCAGGTTGGCGCGCTCCGGCCGCGGGCCGACCACCTCGAGGTCGTCGAAGCCGAGCTGAAGGAGCCGCTCCCGCGCGACCCCGGCGGGCGGGCGCTCGTCGCCCGGCGGGTTGGGCGAGGGCGCCTCGACCAGCCGGCAGGCCAGCTCGACCAGGTCGTCCCGGTGGCCGTCCACGAACCGGAGCGCGGCGACGCGCGCCTGTCGGGGCGCGGTCACCTGCTGGGTCTCACCATCCCACGATGCACTTGGAAACGATCTCCCTGAGCTGCTCGGCGGAGCTCTCGCGCGGGTTGTCGGCCGCCATGGTACGGCCGAGCACGTCGCCGACCACCACCTCGAGGTCCTCAGGCGGGCAGTGATCCCACGGCAGCCGGCGCGGCGCGTCCAAGGCGGCGAGCCAGTCCTTCAGCCGCTCGACGCCCGCGGTGGCCGCCGCGGCGTGGTCGAGCCCGGCCGGGACGCCCATCAGCCGCGCCAGGGTCGCGTAGCGCGCCGGCGCCGCCTCGGCGTTGAAGGCGTTCACCCACGGCAGCAGGACCGCGTGCAGGTCGCCGTAGGAGACCCCCGGGTAGCCGCGGGCGTGGAACAGGTAGGTGATCCCCTTGTTGAGGCCGTGGACCAGCCCGAGGCCGGCGTTGCCGCAGGCCAGGTTCGCCATCGCCGAGGCGAGCAGGAGCCGGTCGAGCACCTCGATGTCGGCCCCGGTGCCCGCCGCCGTGGCGAGCGGCAGGTCCCTGAAGATGGTCTCGAACGACGGCAGCGCGAGCGCGTCGGTCAGCGGCGTCGCGCGCCGCGAGACGTACGCCTCCAGCGCGTGGGTCAGCGCGTCGACGCCGGAGGCGACCGCCTGCCGGCGCGGGACCGAGCGCAGCAGCTCCGGGTCGAGCACCGCCAGCCGCGCCGCGACCGCCCAGCCGCTGATCCCGCTCTTGTGCCCGGACGGGTCGGTGATGGTCGCCTGCCGCGAGACCTCGCCGCCGGAGCCGGCGGTGGTCGGCACGCAGACGCTGAGCAGCGGCGGCAGCTTCGCGCGGTTGGGCCCGGCCAGCTCGATGCTCGGCCGGTCGTGCGGCGCCACCACCGCGGCCGAGCGCCCGGCGGCCAGCACGCTGCCGCTCCCGACCGACACCACGGTGTCGGCGCGGTGCGCGCCGATCGCGGCGACCACCGCGTCGACGTCGTCGAAGGTCGGGTCGACCGGCACCTCGAGGTACGAGCCAAGTGGGATGCCCGCCCGCTCCAGCTGGCCGGCGACCGTGCCGGCGATGCCCGCGCGGACCAGGCCCTGGTCGCTGACCAGCAGGACCCGCCGCCCGCCGAGGCGCTCGACCTCGGCACCGAGGCGGGCGAGGCTACCGGGGCCGTGGAGGATCTCGGTCGGGGCTCCGAAGGCGTGGAGCGATTTCGCGGGCGCTGCCAGGGGGACCACCTCGATTGCATACCGTCGTATGCCTCAGCCAGTCTCAGCAGGCTAATTGGGCGCCCAGAGCGTGTCAACCTCGGTGCGCGACCGGGTACGGGGGCTCCGCCCGCCGGCGACCGGCGCTCCATCCCAGGCCGACCCGCCGCGTTTGCGGGCCGCGAGCTCCCGGATGCAAGCTGCCAGTCCGGCCGGGCGCACCCGGCCGGGTCTGGCGTGCGAAGGGGGCGGCGGCGGGTGCCATTCGAGGGAGTGGAGGTGGCCCTGGACGGTGGGCTGGTGCTGCGCGCCGCCGGCCCACAGGACGTCGACCGCCTGATGGCGTTCAACGCCGGCGTCCACCGGATGCCGGGCCAGACGACCATGGCCACCACGCTCGGCACCGCTGTCCGCAGCCTCATGGAGGGGCATCTGCCCGGTGCCGGTCCAGACAGGTTCCTGGTGGTCGACGACCCGCGGACCGGCGCGGTCGCATCGAGCCTCTGCGTGATCCGCCAGACCTGGCGTTACGAGGGGATCCCCTTCGACGTCGACCAGGTCGAGTTCGTCGGCACCGACCCCGCCTACCGGCGGCGCGGGCTGGTCCGCACCCAGATGGACCTGGTCCACCGGCGCTCGGCGGCGGAGGGCTGCTTCGCGCAGGTGATCGACGGGATCGACTGGTACTACCGCCAGTTCGGCTACGAGTACGCGCTGGAGGCCAGCCGTGGCGGCCGCGCGCTCGACGCCCCACCGGCGGGCGCGATCGGCGACGGCCCGCCGAGCCCGCTGCGGACTCGGCCGGCGACCGCCGGCGACCTCGACTTCCTGTCGGCGACCTACCGGGGTGGGATGGAGCGCTACGAGGTCAGCACCGACCGCGACCAGCGGCGCTGGCTCGCCGACCTGGATGGCTACGACCGCCGCAACTACCACCGGCCGGCGCTGCGGGTGATCGAGGACCGCGCCGGGCGGCCCGCCGGGCTCTGCTCCTACTGGGCGACCTTCCACGACCCCGAAAGGATCCCCGAGCGCCTTTGGATCGGCGGCCTGGAGCTGGGCCCCGACCACGACTGGCCGACCTGGGGGCCGAAGGTGGTCCAGTGCCTCCGCGAGATGGCGGCGGAACTGGCCGCGGAGCGCGGGATCGTTCCGACCCCGATCATGGTCCGGCTCGGCGACGCCCACCCCTTCTACGACCTCGGCCGCGGCCGGCGTATCGACCCCAGGGATGGCAGCGTCTGGTATGTCCGCGTCGCCGACGTGCCCGGCTTCCTGCACCACGTCGGGCCGGCGCTCCAGGACCGGCTGGCCGGCTCGCCCGCCGCGGGGCACAGCGGCACGCTGGCGCTCAGCTTCTACCGCGACGGCGTCCGGCTGCACTTCGAGCGGGGCCGGCTGGTCGGGGTCGAGCACTGGCCCGCTCCCGGCCAGTACGAGGGCGACGCCTGGTTCCCGGAGCTGACCTTCCTCCAGCTCCTGCTCGGCTACCGGTCCCTGGCCGAGCTGGAGCACGCCTACGCCGACTGCGCCGTCCGCGACCTGGAGACCCGAACCCTGGTCGAGGCGCTGTTCCCCAAGCGCCCCTCCCACACCTGGCTGACGGTGTAGGCGGGTCAGGTCGCCGGCTCGGGCTGGCGGTGCCCGGTGGGCGTCCAGCCGGCGGCGGCGTAGGCGAGCTCGACCACCAGCATGACCAGCCGGCCATCCTCGCCGTCGGGCCGCGGCGGGCGCCCGGTCGACAGTGCTCCGACGAACTCCGCCATCTGGGCCGAGTACATCGCCTGGGTGCAGTGCTGCTCGCCTTCCGGGACCTCGATGCGGTCCCAGACGCGGGCGTAGCCGCGGGTGCCGTAGACCTCGGTCTCGGCCTCGAGCCCGGCCGCGTGCGGCTGCCACCAGCCCGACTCGATCACCGAGTTGACGCCGTTGGACCAGCCCACCAGCAGGATCGCGTCGTCGTCGACGGCGTAGTCGCCGTAGCGGGTCGCCACCGTTGCGCTGACGCGCTCGGGCAGCGGGTCGCCGAGCACGAACCGGGTGGTGTCGATGGCGTGCACGCCCAGGTCGAGCAGTGCGCCGCCGCCGGCCAGCTCCGGGTCGGTGAACCACCCGGCCGGCCCCCACCTGACGTGCAGGCCGTAGCCGCGGGTCTTGACCACCTCGCCGAGCTCGCCGGCGGCGACCCGGTCGCGCAGCGCGATCACGTCCTCGTGGAAGCGCCAGCAGTGGGCCACCATCAGCCGTCGCCCGGACGCGGCCGCGGCGGCCAGCATCGCGTCGGCCTCCTCGAGCGTCCGGGCCATCGGCTTCTCGACCAGCACGTGCTTGCCGCCCTCCAGGCAGGCGATCGCCTGCTCGGCGTGGAGCGCGTTGGGGGTGCCGATCACCACCGCGTCGATCGCCGGGTCGGCGGCCAGCTCGCGCCAGTCGGTGGTGGTGCGCGGGATGCGGTGGCGCTCGGCGAAGGCGGCCAGGGACAGCTCGCGCCAGTTCGCCGCCGCGACCAGCTCGGCGCCCGGGTCGGCGCGCACGGCGCGGGCATGGAAGTCCATGATCCAGCCCGCGCCGAGCAGCGCGACCCGCAGCCTCCCCTGGCTCACCCCTTGACCCCGGTGAGCGTGACCCCCTCGACGAACACCCGTTGGGCGAAGAAGAAGATCACGATCACGGGCAGCATGAACAGCATCGACGCGGCCATCTGGAGGTTCCAAAGCACCCCTCGGGACAGCGAGGTGAACTGCTGCAGGGCGACCGCCAGAGTCCAGCTGTTGGGGTTGCTGCCCGCATAGACCAGGGGGCTGAAGAAGTCGTTCCAGGAGTAGAGGAACTGGAACAGCGCGACCGCCGCGATCGCCGGTTTGGCGAGCGGCACGATCACCCTGGTCAGGATCTGGAACTCGCCGGCGCCGTCGACGCGGGCCGCGTCCGACAGCTCCTGTGGGATGGTCATGAAGAACTGGCGCAACAGGAAGATCGAGAACGCGTCGCCGAAGAACATCGGCACGATCAGCGGCTTGAGCGAGCCGATCCAGTGCAGCCGCACGAAGATCAGGTACAGCGGCACGATCGTGACCTGCGGCGGCAGCATCAGGGTCGAGAGCACGAGCATGAACGCCGCCTGCCGGCCGCGCCAGCGCAGCCGCGACAGCGCGTAGGCGACCGGCACGCACGACAGCACCACGCCCAGCGTCGCCAGGCCGGCGTAAGTGACCGTGTTGATGGTGTAGCGAACGAACGGGAACGAGTGGAACACGGTCTTGAAGTTCGACCACACGAACGGGTGGGGCCAGACGTTCGGCGACAGCGCCTGCTGGTTGGTCATCAGGCCGGTCGCGATGATGAACACGAACGGCAGCAGGAACGCCAGCGACAGGGCGATCGCCACCGAGTGGTTGGCGATCGCCATCAGTAGCTTGCGTCGCCGGATCGCCGGCGGCACCGGCCGGCGCGCCACCTCGGTGGACGCGCCGGCGGGCCTCGCCGCTCCGGGGGCTGGCACGGCGGTCAACGGAACCCTCCCTGGTAGTGCACCCAGCGTCGCGAGCTGCGGATCAGCACGGCGGTGCAGGCCATGATCACCAGGAACATCACCCACGACAGCGCGGCGGCGTAGCCCATGTGGAAGCTCTCGAAGCCCTGCTGATACAGGTGGCTGGAGTAGAACAGCAGCGAGTCCTGGGGATAGCCGACCACGTGGTTGGCCTGGTCCCCGGACTTGGAGATGACGAACGCCTGGGTGAAGTACTGGAACCCCTGGATCATCCCGATGATCACCGAGAAGAAGATCACCGGCGAGATCATCGGCAGGGTGACGTGCCGGAAGCGGCGCCAAGGCCCGGCGCCCTCGATCGCGGCCGCCTCGTAGAGCTGCTGGGGCACGTCGAGCAGGGCGGCCAGGAAGATGATCATGGTCTGGCCGATGGTCCATGCGCCGAGGATCAGCAGCCCCGGCTTGGTCCAGTGCGGGTCGACGAACCAGAGCGGCTGCGGCAGGTGCAGGAATTTCAGGACCGCGTTGATCGGGCCGGCCGGGTTCAGCAGGTACACGAAGCCGAGCGCGACCGCCACCAGCGGCACCATGGTCGGCAGGAAGAACACCGTCCGGTAGAACGTCAGCCCGCGCTTGACCCTGGTCAGCACCATCGCGGTGGCGATCGCGAAGACCACCTGGAGCGGCACCAGGAAGGCGATCAGCCACAGGGTGTTGCGGACCGAGACCCAGAACAGCGGGTCGCTGGTCCACATGAAGCGGTAGTTGTTGAAGCCGACCCACTGCGGCTGCTCGAGGATGCTGTACCTGGTGAACGAGAAGTACAGGCTCGACGCCATCGGGTAGAGGTAGAAGGCGCAGAAGCCGATGATCCAGGGCGACATGAACGCCAGCGCGACCCACTGCCTCCGCCAAGCCGCGCGCCGCCCCCTTCGGCGGCGCGCGGCCTCGCCGGCCTCACCGTGAGCGGTCGTCGGCCGCTCTACGACGGTGGCCATGTCCTGCCTCCTACCCGAGCTGGATCTGCTTTGCGATCTGGTTGTCGAGCGCCTTGAGGCCTCCTTCGAGGTCGCTCACCTTGCCCGCCTGCCATTTCTCGGCGAAGGTCCCGAACAGGTCGCTGTCGGTCTGGCCGATCGGGGTGATCGGCTTGAAGGTCGATTTCTGGTTCTGGAAGACCTCCATGAAGGTCTTGAAATGCGGGTCGTTCGAGAGCTGCTGGTCCTTCAGCGAGTCGAAGGTGCTCGGCACGTTCTTGAGGCCGTGCGCCAGCGTGGTCAGCATCTGGGTGTCGGTGGCCATGAACTTGAGCAGCAGCCACGACTCGGCCGGGTGCGGCGCACCCCTCGGGATGCCGATGATGGTGCCGCCGACCTGCCCCGCCCCGTACAGGTCCGGGTGGTCGTCGGCCGCCGGGAACGGCGCGGTGGCGTAGTTGACCTTGGACTTGTCGCCCTCGATGAAGGCGACCCGCCACTCGCCGTCGATCTGCATGGCGATCTTGCCGGTCTCGAAGCCGTTCTGGGCCGAGAACTCCGAGTCGGCGCCGCCGAGCTTGGCGACGAACTTCTGAAGCTTGTCGTAGCCGATCGCGTCCACCAGCGACTTCTGCCACTTCAGCATGTTGGCCCAGTTGGGGTCGGTGCCGAGGGTCGGCTTGAGCGAGCTGTCGTACCACTGCGCGCCGTAGGCGTGCCCGAAGGTGTTGACGGTGTTCTCGTAGAAGCCGAGCAGGGGCACGAACCCGGCGACCTTGATGCTGCCGTCGGGGTTGTACTGGGTCAGCTTCTTGGCCATGTCGGCGAGCTCGGAGAGGGTCTTCGGCGGCGACTTGATGCCGGCCTTGTTGAGCAGGTCGACGTTGTAGTACAGGCCGTACGCGTCGGTCAGCATCGGCAGCGCGCACTGCTTGTTCTCGAACGAGGTGTAGCTGAACACGCCCTGCGGCCAGATCGAGGCCTTGTCGATCTTGTCGGCCGACAGGTAGGGGTTGAGGTCCTGCCATGAACCGCTGGAGCAGTACCTGGCGGCGTTGTCGGGGGTGAACCCGATCAGCACGTCGGGCGGGCTGCCGCTGGAGATCGCCCGCTGGAGCGCCTGGTCGTCCTTGCCGCCGACGTGCTTGACGGTCATCCACGGGTATTTCTTCTGCGCCAGCTGGATGGCCTGGGTCGAGATGTTGTACTCACGCGACGTGAAGTTGCTCCACACCGTGAGGGTCATCGGGGCGTGGTTGGCGTTTGGGTCGATCGTCGAGACCGGCCCCGAGCTGCCACCGCCCCCCGCCGTGCATGCGGCGGCGAACAGGGCCAGGGCGACAAGGCCGATGAGTCGTCGTCTCACCTGAGACTCCCTTCCGGGGAGGAGCGCTCCCGCGTGGTTGGGCTCTAGACCACGAGTTCCTTGCGATCGAGCATGCGTGCGGGATCGAAAAGACGGTCCTGGGCGATCTCGAGGGCATTGGCGACGGCGCCGTGGAGCACCGCGTCGTCGCCGAGCGCCGAGGCGGCCAGTCGCGGCCGCAGCGGCGAGAGCGCGCGCAGCTCGCGCTCGATGGGGTCGAGCAGCAGATCGGCGTTGCCGCCGATGCCGCCGCCGAGGATCACCAGCTCCAGGTCGGTCACGGCGCTCACCACCGCAAGGCCCAGCGCGATTCGGCGCGCCTCGGTCTCGACGACCTCGAGCGCGACCGGGTCGCCCCTGCCAGCCATGGCGAACACCTTCTTGGGGGTGAGCGAGCCGCTCATGCCGGCCTCGCGGGCGACCCGCACGACCGCCGCGCCGCTCGACGCCTCCTCGAAGGCGCCGCGCCGCCGCACCTGCGGGTCGTGCGGGTCCGCGCCGACCGGCATGTAGGCGACCTCGCCGGCGGCGCCGCGCGAGCCGCGGTACAGCTCGCCGCCGAGCACCAGCCCCATGCCCACGCCGGTGCCGATCGACAGGAAGCCGAAGTTGCGCACGCCCCGGCCAATGCCCTTCCACCGCTCTCCCACCGCGGCCAGGTTGACGTCGTTCTCGACGCCGATGTGGGCGCCGAGCTCGCCGCGGAGCGCCTCGACCAGGCCATGCCTGCCCCAGCCGGGAAGGTTCGGCGCCAGGATCACCGCGCCGCGGGTCGGCTCGAACACGCCGGGGCTGCCGACGGTGACGTGGCTGACCCGGTCCCACCCGATGCCCGCCTCGCTCGCCAGGCCGCGGCCGATCGCGCCGAGCTGGCCGATCAGCGCCCCGGCGCTGGACGCCTTCGCGCGCTCGTCGCGGCGGGCGGCGATGGTGCCGGTGATGTCGGCCAGGGCGGCTCGCACCCACTGGCGGCCGACGTCGATCCCCACCACCCAGCCGGCCTCCGGGTTCAGCTCGTAGAGCACCGCGCTGGGACCGCGACCGCCGCTGGAGCGGCCCACCTCGCGGACCAGCCCCACCTCGAGGAGCGCGCCGAGACCGAGCGAGACGGTCGGCTTGGAGAGGCCGCTGTCCCTTGCCACCTGCGCGCGCGAGATCGGACCGCTGCGCTGGACCAGCTCGAGGATGGTTCGGGCATTGATCGCGCGCAAGAGGCTCGGTGTGCCCGTGGTGATGGGCAGCTCTGCCAAGCCGTGCCCCCTGTTATAGTTAGGAAGCCTTCCTGCCACCCCCATTATTGATGGCCGGGCAGCGAAGTCAACCCCGCTGGTCGCGGGCCTGGAGGCGCTCGCCGGGCCGCCGGGAGCGCCGGAAGAGGAGGAGCGAGATGGCCGAGCTTGCGGCGCGCGGCGGTTCCCCGGTCCGGCCCGGCGGCTACCCCGCCTGGCCCGTCCACGACCACCGCGACCTCGAAGCCGTCACCGCCGCGGTCCTCTCCGGCCGCTGGGGCGGCTTCCCCGAGCCGGGCCCGCTCGCCGCCGAGTTCGCCGAGCGCTTCGCCGCCTACCAGGGCGCCCGCCACGGCGTGGTGATGTCCAACGGCACCGTGACCATGGAGGTCGCGCTCAAGGCGCTCGGGATCGGCTGGGGCGACGAGGTGATCATCCCCGCGCTCACCTTCTCGGCGACCCCGTACGCGGCCATGGCCGCCGGCGCGCTGCCGGTGTTCTGCGACGTCGACCCGCGGACGCTGACCATCGACGCCGACGCGGCCGACGCGGCGGTCACCCCGCGGACCAGGGCGATCATGCCGGTCCACCTCGGCCATCAGATGGCGGACATGGACCGCATCGAGGAGATCGCGCGGCGCCACTCGCTGGCGGTGGTCGAGGACTGCGCCCATGCGCCAGGGCAGCGCTGGCGCGACCGGGGCGCCGGCACCATCGGCGAGTTCGGCTCCTTCAGCCACCAGTCGTCGAAGATCCTGACCGCCGGCGAGGGCGGCAGCCTGCTCAGCGGCGACGAGGAACTGGCCCGCCGCGCCCACTCGCTGATCGACTGCGGCCGCCCCAAGGACGCCGACGAGAAGCGGTACACCTTCGGTGCCAACTACCGCCTCGGCGAGCTGCACGCCGCCCTGCTGCTGGTCGCGCTCGACCGCTTCCCGGCCCAGCAGGCCGAGCGGGAACAGAACGCGCGCCACTTCCAGGAGCTTGCCGCCGGGATCCCTGGCGTGACCCTGCTGCCGCCTGACGAGCGCATCACCCGCTGGAGCTTCTACCGCTATGTGCTGCTGATCGAGCCTTCGGGGTTCGCGGGCGCCGGCAACCAGGCGGTCTGCGACGCCTTGGAGGCCGAGGGCGTCGGCTGCTGGGTCGGCTATCCGCCGATGAGCCGCTACGACCTGTTCCAGCCGTCGCTGTCCCGGCTGCCGGTGGCGGTCGAGCACGCGGAGCGGCTCGACCCGGCCTCGATGTCCTTCCCGGTCGCCGAGCGCGCCGCCCTGCGGCAGACGGTCTATCTCGACGAGAACGTCTTCCGCGCCGGCGCCGCCGGGGTCGAGGACGCCGTCGAGGCGCTCGCCAAGGTCCAGCGCAACGCCAAGGAGCTGCGCGAGGGCTGAGCGCCCATGGCGGTCAGGCGGGGAAGAACCGCGGCAGGTGGTCGCGGCTGCCGGCGAGCAGGGCGTCCAGCAGCGGCACGGCGACCTCGTAGTCGCCGACCAGCGGGTTGGCGAGCAGGGCGCGCAGGGCGATCTCGCGGCGGCCGCTGACCGCCGCGGACACGGCCAGGCGCTCGTACGCCTTCACCTGCTGGACCAGGCCGAGCAGCTCGGGCTCCAGCGGGCGCTGCGGCAGCGGGTGGGCGCCGTCGGCGTCGATGCGGGCGGGGATCTCGACCACGGCGTCGTCGGGCAGCTCCGGGATCGACCCGTGATTGCGGACGTCGACAACCTGCACGTCACCGGTGCCGGCGTGCAGCGAGGCGACCAGCTGCGCGGCGGCCTCGCTGTAGAAGGCGCCGCCACGGCTGGCGAGCAGCTCCGGCTTGGTGTCGAGCTCCGGGTCGGCGTACAGGCGCAGCAGCTCGTCCTCGATCTCCATGACCCGCTCCGCCCGCGTCGGGCCCCGGCGCTGCTCGTCGAACACCCGCCGGGTCAGGTAGTAGTAGCGCAGGTAATAGGAAGGGATCATGCGCAGCATGGCGACCAGCTCCACCGGCAGCTCCACCTCGTCCGCCAGCTCGTCGGCCCGGGTGTCGAGCAGCTCCGGCAGCCGGTCGGCGCCGTCCACCAGCACCGCGCGCTCCCACGACAGGTGGTTCAGACCGACGTGCTCCAGCTCGACCCGCTCGGGCTCGACCCCGAGATCGGCGGCCAGCCGCCGCTGGAGGCCGATCGCCACGTTGCAGAGCCCGATGGCGCGGTGCCCCTCGTCGAGCAGCGCCTGGGTGACGATGCCGACCGGGTTGGTGAAGTCCACCAGCCAGGCGCCGGGGGCGCCGCGGCGGGCGGTCTCCTCGGCCAGCTCCAGCACCACCGGCACGGTCCGGAGCGCCTTCGCGAACCCGCCAGGCCCGGTCGTCTCCTGGCCGATGCAGCCGTACTCCAGCGGGATCGTCTCGTCGACCAGCCGCATCGCCTGGCCGCCGACGCGGAGCTGCACGATCACGAAATCGGCGCCGTCCAGCGCCTGGTCGCGGCGACCGGTGAGCCGCAGCTCGCCCTCGAAGCCCACCCGCCGCAGGATCCGGCCGGCGAGCCCGCCGACCACCTCCAGGCGTGCGGCGTCGGGGTCGAGCAGCACCAGCTCGTCGACGGGGAGCAGGGCCGCGCGGTCCGCGAATCCCTGCACCAGCTCAGGGGTGTACGTGCTGGCGCCGCCGACCACCGCGATCTTCAGACCCATGGACCCCCCTTTTGTGACCGCAAGCGTGGCTGCTAGTATTCGCTCTCCGGACCGGTTAGGAAAGTTTCCTTATCTGATAGCTGGAACGCACCGGGCTCTCGAGGAGGGTGCGACGTGGGCAGGATCGTCCTCGAGCACGTCAGCAAGGAATTCCCCGGCGGGGTCACCGCGGTCCGCGACGTCTCGCTCGAGATCGCCAACGGCGAGTTCACCGTGCTGGTGGGTCCGTCGGGCTGCGGCAAGACCACCATCCTGCGGATGATCGCGGGCCTGGAGGAGGTCACCGCCGGCGAGATCAGCATCGGCGAGCGGAACGTCACCGACGCCAAGCCCAAGGACCGGGACATCGCCATGGTGTTCCAGAACTACGCCCTCTACCCGCACATGACCGTCGAGCAGAACATCGGCTTCGGGATGCGGATCCGCCGCACGCCCAAGCCCAAGGTGCGCGAGAAGGTCGACGGCGCCGCCAAGGTCCTGGCGCTGCTCGACTACCTGGCGCGCAAGCCGGCCGACCTCTCCGGCGGCCAGCGCCAGCGGGTCGCGATCGGGCGGGCGATGGTGCGAGAGCCGGAGGCGTTCCTGATGGACGAGCCGCTCTCGAACCTCGACGCCAAGCTGCGGGTGCAGATGCGGGCCGAGCTGGCGCGGCTCCACGAGCAGCTGGGCACCACCATCGTGTACGTGACCCACGACCAGGTCGAGGCGATGACCCTCGGGGACCGGGTGGCGGTGCTGCGCGACGGCGTCCTCCAGCAGGTCGACACCCCGCAGGTGCTCTACAACCGGCCGGCGAACCTGTTCGTCGCCGGGTTCATCGGCTCCCCGTCGATGAACATGGTCGAGGCGACCGTGAACGGCGACAAGCTCGAGTTCGCGGGCTTCCGCCTGCCGGTGCCGCCCGACGCCCGGCTCGACGCCTATCAGGGCCGCCAGGTGATCCTCGGCATCCGCCCGTCGGACTTCGAGGACGCCGACGTCTGGCACGACGAGCGCCGCCCGGTGATCGAGGTCACCGCCGACGTCACCGAGGAGCTCGGCTCCGAGTCGCACGTGCTGTTCACGGTCGGCGCGCCGACGGTGGAGGTCGAGGGCGTCCACGAGGACGGCGAGGACGGCGACGCCGGCGGCGGGCCGATCCCGCTGGTCGCCTCCGAGGGCACCTCGGTGTTCACCGCGGCGGTCGACGCGCGCACCGCGGCGCGGCCCGGCCGCAAGGTCCGGCTGTCGGTGAACCCGGCCAGGTTCCACTTCTTCGACCGCGACAGCGGCGCGGCGATCGTCGCCGAGGAGCCCACGGCCGCGGGGGCCTCGGGGACCGCCGGGACCTCCGGGACCGCCGGAGACGCCGCCGGGGAAGGCGCTCCGGCCGCCGCGACCTCCGACGCCAAGGCCAACTGAGCGGCCGGTTTAGCGCGTGCCGATGCCCGCGTCCGCGGTCGCCGCGCCCTCGGCGAGGCAGATGCGTCTCGGGGTGGCGACCTGGATGACCGCGCCGTCGCCGAGCGGGGTCGCGAGGCGGTCGGCCAACATCGGGAGCTGGCTGCGCCAGGCCAGCTCACCGCTGCCGATGGCGATGCTGACCAGCGACTCGTCCAGGGGTGGCGGCCCCGCGGCCCCGGGGGCTACCCGCACCTCGCGGCGCGCCGTCAGCAGGAGCCGGCCGTCGTCCGTCCACCTCGGCGTTCCTGGGAAGGCGCCGAACGGCTTCCGCCAGCGGATCGCGCCGGTCGCGGCGTCGCGGCTGACCACCAGGTTCGAGGACTCCTCGACCGCGACCACCTCGCGGGCGGTGACAAGGACCTGCCGGTCGGGCTCCTCGACCATGTCGTCGCGGACGTAGCCGGTCAGCGGCTGGCGCCAGCGCACGACGCCGGTGGCGGTGTCGACCAGGGCGAGCTCGCGCCAGCGGGCCTTGCGGTTTTCGGCGGTCACCGCGACGCCGGCCGGACCGGCGCCGAGCACCGTGGCTTCCTCGAGCGCGTCGAGCCGCCAGCGGCGGTGCCCGGTGGCGAGGTCGTAGGCGGTGACCGGGCGTGGGGGCGGCCGCACGTCGGCGGTGACCACCACGACCCCGCCGGTCACCGTCAGCCGCGCCGAGAAGTCGCTGGAACGCGACGCGGCCACACTCCACAGCAGCCGGCCGCTGGCGGCGTCGAGCGCCTCCAGCGCGCCGCCGTTCAGCCACAGCACCCGGTTCCCGGCGGTCGCGAACACTCTCGGCGTCGAACGGTCGCGCGGCTGGCGGGTCCAGCGGACCGACCCGTCGCGGCGC